>JAZQQE010000049.1:0-11916 GCA_045628845.1 Oscillospiraceae bacterium | reverse complement strand
TCGCTCGTTTACGACGGGCCCTTCTCGGCGCACATCTCACGGCGCGAGCCTTTGCTCCTGCGCGATATGCCTGAGGTGAGCGAAGAGACGGCGGCACAGGCCGCGGCCCGCTTCCTCGGCGTTTCCGCAGTCGAGAGCGCGGGCGAATGCGGCGGCGAGCTCCCCTGCTACGTCTTCACGGCGGACTCGCGCACCGTCAGCGTCACGAAAAAAGGCGGCACGGTGCTGAGCATGCTCTCGTCCGACAGGGCCTTCGGCGGCGCGCCGAGGGCGAGCGCGGAGCAGACGGCGGCGCAGTTTCTCGCGTCGCGCGGCTACACGGGGATGCGCAGGAGCTACTCGGTCACGGACGGGGTGACGCTCGTCAGCTTCGCATACGAGGAAAACGGCGTCGTATGCTACCCAGACCTCATAAAGGTCGGCGTCGCGTCGGACGGCGCGGTGGTGTCCTTCGAGGCCGGCGGCTATATCATGAACCACCACGTGCGCTCTCTCGGAGAGCCCTCCGCAGAGGCGGACGAGGCGCGCGCGCTCGTGCCGCAGGACCTTAATATTTTGCGCGAGGGGCTCGCCGTCATCCCGACGGACGGGAAGAACGAATGCTACTGCCGCGAGTTCGTATGCGAGGACTCCGAGGGGCGGCACGTCCTCATCTACGTCGGAGCGGACTCCGGGCGGCAGGAGAAGATACTGCTCCTGCTCGAGGACGAGAACGGCACACTCGCACTTTAAATAAATGTAACTTTTTTGTGGTTTTTCCGGGAGCGGTCTGGTACTATAATATTTAATGGAAAATAAGTACGAAAGGAGAGGCTGCGATATGAAATGCCGCGAATGCGGATTCGAATACGCCGACGGGCTCAGCGAGTGCCCGAAGTGCGCCTCTCCCTCCGTATCCGGCGTGCGCGTCTGCCGGGTCTGCGGCAGTACGATGCCGGAAAACGCGAGCTTCTGCCGCATATGCGGCTCGGACGGCGCGCACGCGCCCGCGAGCGGCATCAGCTTTGAGGGAAAGCCCCTCTGCCGCGTCTGCGGAAAGCCGCTTCCCGAGGACGGGGACAGCTGCCCTGAGTGCGGCGCGCCCATCGTCCGCGCGAAGCCCACCGTCGCGGGAAAGCCCTACGGCATAAGGACGAGGATAAAGCGCATCCCGTTCTTCTTCAAGCTGCTCGCGGTGCTTGCAATAATCGTCTCGCTCGCCGCCACGGCGGCGCTCGTCGCAGTCTCCGTACACGGGAGCAGGACCGCTGCGAACGCCATCGTGCTCTCGCGCGATAATTCGCTCGTCGGCTCCTACGACGGCGAGGACGGGCAGTTCGTCTTCGCGGACGCGCGCGGATCTTCCTTCCGCGTGGACTGCCCCGACCTGACCTCCTTCCTCTCGACGCCCGACCGCACCGTCTGGCTGCTCGTCTGCGGACGCGACGGCGGCAGAGCCTCCATCACGCGCGTCACACGCGACGGTGCCGAGGAGATAACGACCAACGCATGGGCCGGCAACGTCGCTCTCGCATCCTCGGGCGGCGGCGTCGCCTTCCTCAGCGACGTCAATGACTCCGGCTCCGGCACTCTGCGCCTTTGGCGCCCCGGCGACGACAAGCCCGAGCGGCTCGCGGGCGACGTGCTCGCGGAATCCCCCATCGTCATCTCGCCCGACGGCGAGACGGCGGCGTGGGTCGGGAGCTACGGCACGGACGGGACTTTCAGCGCCTACGTCAGCGCCGACGGGACGACTCCCGCTCTGCTCGGCGAGGGCATGAAGCCCTTTGCCGTATCCGATTCTGCGAAGCTCGTCTACTACATAAAAGACGGCAGCGTCTTTGTCCGCTCGCGCTCGGGCGACACGGAGCTTGCCGACAACGTGGGCTACTCCTCGCTCTCCGAGTACCACATGACCTCCGACCTGCGGCAGGTCATGTATAACCGCCGCGGCGCCGTCTGCATCAGTACCGACGGCGAGGCCGGGCGGCAGATCACGCAGGCGTGGCTCGGCGGGCTCGTATTGCCCGGCAGCGCGCAGGCCGCGACCGCAGAAAACGGCGTGCGCCTCATAACGTACCCGATGAGCACCTTCCGCGGCGCCGTCCTCAAGCTCGACGGCGGCCTCTACTACTACGGCGGCGAGGCCGGCATACTCCGCATCGCCGACGCCTTCGACCACGCCTTCCTCTCGCAGAACGGGCTTTCGATCACCTGGGAGAACGACGGGCTCGTTTACCGCATCTCCGACCTGCGCCGCAGCGACAAGTACCTGCCCGCCCCGTACTACGACGCGGGCCGCACTACCTCCTTCGCCGCCGACACGCGGCGCGTATATCTCTGCTCGGGTCAGGATATAATATCCGTCGGCAGGTCCGGCACGCACGTCGTGATAGCGAAGGCTCCCGACGCGGCGCTCATAGGCATAGTCAACGGCAGACTCTACTACACGCGCGACGACGAGCTATACAGCGTCAAGCGCGGCACGAAGCCGAAGCTCGTCACCGAGGAGCGCGTCATGTGGGCGCGCACCGTCTCGGGCGGCCTGCTCGCGAAGACCGCCGACGGCAGCATCTATATAACCCCAGAGGGGAAAACGACGATTTTGTATTGAATTATGAAAATACACCAACCTGCCCGTCATTAGTCAGTCTCCATTTGGTAAGTTTATATCAGACCACCTAATTGACATATCAACGTCCTTGTTGTAAAATAGTTGCATAGCGTTATGCAACTATTTTCGGTTGCGAAAAAAAGGCCGAAAATGAATAAACAAGAAGGAGATTTACTATGAGCAAGACAATGAAGGGCTTTGCGATGCTCGGCATCGGCAAGGTCGGCTGGATCGAGAAGGAAGTTCCCAAGTGCGGTCCCATGGACGCTATCGTCAAGCCTCTCGCGATCGCCATCTGCACCTCTGACGTCCACACCGTCTATGAAGGCGCCATCGGTGACCGTCACGACATGATCCTCGGCCACGAGGGCTGCGGCGAGATCGTCGAAGTCGGCTCCATGGTCAAGGATTTCAAGCCCGGTGACAGAGTTCTCGTTCCCGCCATCACCCCCGACTGGAACTCTCTCGAGGCTCAGGCCGGCTACTCCATGCATTCCGGCGGAATGCTCGCCGGCTGGAAGTTCTCCAACTTCAAGGATGGCCTCTTCTCCGAGTACTTCCACGTCAACGATGCTGACGGCAACCTGGCTCTCATCCCCGACGGCATGAGCGTTGAGGAAGCCTGCATCCTCTCCGACATGGTCCCCACCGGTTTCCATGCTGTTGAGCTGGCCGACGTTCAGTTCGGTGATACCGTTCTCGTCATCGGCATCGGCGCTGTCGGCCTCATGTCCGTTGCCGGCGCTGCCCTCCGCGGTGCTTCCCGCATCATCTGCGTCGGCACCCGTCCCATCAGCGTTGAAGTCGCCAAGGCCTACGGCGCGACCGACTTCATCTCCTACAAGAATGGCTCCATCGAAGATCAGGTCATGGCCATGACCAACGGCAAGGGCGTCGATCGCGTCTGCATCGCCGGTGGTAACGTCAACACCTTCGAAGCTGCCGTCAAGTCCCTCAAGCCCGGCGGAAGAGTCGGCAACGTCAACTACCTCGGCAGCGGCGACCTGGTCACCATCCCCCGCGTCGAGTGGGGCTGCGGCATGGGCCACAAGCAGATCCTCTCCGGCCTGATGCCCGGCGGACGTCTCCGCATGGAGAAGCTCAGCTCCCTCGTTTCCTCCGGCAGACTGAACGTCAAGCTCGAGTGCACCCACGTCTTCCACGGCTGGGAGCACACCGCCGAAGCTCTCGAACTCATGAGAGACAAGCCGGCTGACCTCATCAAGCCCATCGTCATCCCCGACTGATCATTGATCTCTTAAAAAAATGGCCTCCTCTCCGGCAACGGGGAGGAAGCCATTTTCTATCTGTTTTAGATTCTGAAACTGGAAAGGGCGGGGCGCGGGTCCCGCGGACAGTCCGATGAAAATTCTGATCGTATCCGGCTTCCTCGGCGCCGGAAAGACAACCTTTATCAAGGAAATGATGAAGCGCTGCAAGCGTGAGTTCGTCATACTGGAAAACGAATACGGCAGCACCGACGTTGACCAGCAGGTCCTGCAGCAGGATACCGCCGACGTATGGAATCTGACGGAGGGCTGCGTCTGCTGCACCAAGAGCGCGGACATGAACGCCTCCATCGTCACCATCGAGAGCACACTGTCCCCGGATTACCTCATCGTGGAGCCCTCGGGTGTGGGCGCTCTGAGCAACGTTATCCGGAACCTGCAGAAGATCCAGTATGAACGCATCCAGCTTCTGCGTCCGGTGACGATATTGAATGCCGGATCTTTCATGCAGGATTACGAGCAGTACGGCGACGTGTATCAGGATCAGATCAAAACGGCCGGAAAGATCATCATCTCCCAGCCGGAGGTCATCGACAGCGAGCTCTTTGCCGCAGTGGCGGACAAGGTCGCCGAGGTCAACGAAACAGCCGAGGTACTGTCCGTCCACTATACGAAGATGGACGACGACTGGTGGAACAGTCTTCTGATGACCACCTATGACGGAGAGACGCTCGAGGAAGTGGACGAATGCTCTCTTGGTCTGGAAACGTTCCCGATCAAGGATTGCAGCGCCGATTCTCCCGTCGCGCTGATGTGGATACTTGAAATGGCCCTGCGCGGCGCCTTCGGGCAGATCGTCCGTGCCAAGGGACTGCTTCAGGCTTCCGGCATCTGGCTCCGCTTCGACATCGCCGGAGACAGGTACTCCATCACCGGTCTTGACGAGGAGGAGAGCCGGGACGTGCGCCCGGAATGTGTGTTTATCGGCCGGGCGATCGACCGTATCTCTCTGCGCCGTATCCTGCAGCAGGAGTATACGACGCACGTGCGCGTAAAGCCCGTCGAAAAAAAGGCCGCCGCCAAGCCCGTAAAGGTCAAGGTACGTCCACGCGGATAACGTATCTGTGTGGACATAGAATAAAACGAAAGCCCTTCCGGATCTTCCGGAAGCGCCTTTCTTTTTTTATTCTTATCTGCCCTGCTCGGCATCGTAGAACTCGCGGCCGTAGCAGAAGAGCTCCTCGACGGCGTCCCACATGAGCTCGGGGTCGCGCACGGTGATGGAGGTGTACCAGCCGCCGCCCTTGGCGTAGGTATCGACGTTCTTGCGGATGGCGTCGACGATGTGCTCCTTGTCGACCTTCTCGGGGATGATGACGGTATTGAAGCCGAGCTTGTCGCCATACTGCGCCTTGAGGCCGGGGATGTCGTTGGCGCGGGCCTGCAGCTGCATGAAGTCGGCGCCGGTCTCGCACATATAGGGCGCGAAGCGCTTGATGTTGCCGCAGCAGTGATGCTCGATGCAGATGCCCTTGCTCTTGATGTGGCCGAATATCTTCTTGGTGGGCTCGAAGACTATCTCCTCCATGACCTTCGGGGAGAAGAAAGTGTCGCGCTCGGTGCCCCAGTCGTCGTGGTAGGTGATGAAGTCGATGGGTACGTATTCGCACAGCTTATCGACGAACTTGCACTCGAATTCGGCGAACGCGGCGAGGAAGTCGCGCACGGCGTCGGGCTCGAGCATGAGCGAGCACATGGCTTCGGTGTAGCCGCCGAGGAGGGAGACGAGGCGCTCGGTGCAGCCGAGGCCGATATTGACGTGGACGACCTTGTTGGGATTGTACTTTTCCTTCATCCACTTGCCGCACAGACCCTCGATGTCATAGTCGGCGAGGTTGGGGAACTTGACGCCTTTTTCCCAGTTGGTGATGTCGTCAAGATACTGCGTGCCGGGCTTGAGCATCGGGCCGCCGGCCTCGGGGACGTACGTCCACTCAACGTCGAAGAAGTCGCGGAAATCGTGCCTCTCATGGCGGGTCCAGTCGGCTTCGCCGGCGCCGGTCAGCACGGCGACCATGACGTTGGTCATGTCGGTCATGGAGTTGGGCACCCACAGGGGATCCTGACGCTTGTAGCAGCGCTCGAAGTTCTCCTTGATGGAGATGGGGTACTCGGGACGGGGGATGGTCAGGGGAACGGGGTTAAAGATATTGGAAAATTTATCTACATTCGGGGAATCCGGATCGTAAGGTTTTCTCTCGTATTTCATTGCCATGCCTCCGTTATATTATTTTAGATGATTTTACCACACGCTCCCGCGCAATACAAGTACGCAGGCGGTCTTTTTTGCGCATGGCTCTTTGCATAGAATAAATACCCCGCCGCTGCATTTTTTTGTCTTATGTCATAAGCCCTTTTCTGTTTGCAAATCGACAATATTATGATATAATCCTGATTAGTGTGTATAAGTATGCCGTCATGCCCTCCGGGGGACGGCGGCGGTACGCACATGACCCCGATTCGTAAAAATTCATATATCGTTCAGCAAAGGAGAGAAAGTAGTTTTGAGCCGACTTGAGATCAAACCCGAAAACCGCTCACAGCAGGTGCTCGACCAGATCTATGCCGACGCGCAGCGCCGCATAAAGGCCAGTACCATCGGCATCTGCCCCGTCGACATGGCTCTGAGCATCATCTCGATGTGCACCAGCCAGTCCTGCGGCAAGTGCGTTCCCTGCCGCATCGGCCTCGCCCAGCTCGGCAAGCTCATGGAGAGCGTGCTCGACGGCGAAGCCACGGAGGATACCCTCCGCGTCATCGAGGAAACCGCCGAGGCAGTCCGCGAAAGCGCCGACTGCGCCATCGGCTACGAGGCCGCCGAGATAGTCCTGAAGGGCGTCCGCGGCTTCCGCGACGATTTCCTCGAGCACATCCACCGCAACCGCTGCCTGTGCTCCACCGAGGCCCCCGTGCCGTGCGTCGCCAAGTGCCCCGCCGGCGTGGACATCCCCGGTTACATAGCTCTCGTGCAGGAGGACCGCTGCGGAGACGCCGTCCGCCTCATCAGGAAGGACAACCCGTTCCCCACCGCGTGCGCCTACATCTGCGAGCATCCCTGCGAGTCCCGCTGCCGCCGCGCTCTCATCGACGACTCCCTCAACATCCGCGTCCTCAAGCGCTACGCCGTCGATAACGCAGGCGACGTTCCCAATCCTCCCTGCGCTCCCGACACCGGCAAGTCCGTTGCCGTCATCGGCGGCGGCCCGAGCGGCCTCACCGCGGCGTACTATCTGCGCCTCATGGGCCACAAGGTCACCGTTCTCGAGCAGCGCGACAGACTCGGCGGCATGATCCGCTACGGCATCCCCAGCTACCGTCTGCCGAGGACCAAGCTCGACGCCGAGATCAAGTCCATCCTCTCCACCGGCATCGAGGTCAAGACCGGCGTTTCCGTCGGAAACGACGTCTCTCTTGACGAGGTCCGCAAAAATTACGACGCCGTGTACGTCTCCATCGGCGCTCACACCGACAACAAGCTCGGCATCGAGAACGAGAATGCAGAGGGCGTCCTCTCCGCAGTCCAGTTCCTCCGTGCCATCGGTGACGATATCTATCCCGACCTCACCGGCAAGACCGTGGTCGTCATGGGCGGCGGCAACGTCGCCATGGACTGCACCCGCAGTGCCATCCGCCTCGGCGCCAAGCGCGTCGTCTGCGCCTACCGCCGCCGCCGCGAGGACATGACCGCCCTGCCCGACGAGATCGAGGGCGCCATCGCCGAGGGCGCCGAAATGGCGTTCCTCTCCTCCCCCGTCCGCATCGAAGTCGACGGAGAGGGCAAGGTCAAGGCCTTCTGGGTACAGAAGCAGATCGTCGGTGAGATAGACGCCTCCGGCCGTCCCGCCTGCAAGCCCATCGACGCCGAGCCCACCGCCATCCCCTGCGACGTCGTCATCGCCGCCGTCGGTCAGGCCATCAAGGCCATCGACGGTATCCCCACCAACCGCGGCAGGCTCCAGGCCGCTGCCGACCTCACCGTCAAGGGTCTTGACGGCGTGTTCTCCGGCGGTGACTGCGTGACCGGCCCGGCCACCGTCATCCGTGCCATCGCCGCCGGCAAGACCGCGGCTGCCAACATCGACAACTACCTCGGCTTCAACCACGAGATCAGCGTGGACGTCGATATCCCCGCCCCCGTGCTCCGCAACAAGCCCGCCCACGGACGCATCAACTCCTCCGAGCGCGAGCCCGCCGAGCGCAAGAACGATTTCGAAGTCATGGAGCAGACCATATCCGCCGAGTTCGCGCGTGAAGAGGCTTCCCGCTGCCTGCGCTGCGACCACTTCGGCTACGGCTGCTTCAAGGGAGGGAGGACCTGCAAATGGTAAACATCACTATTGACAACAAGCCCATCAGCGTCGCCGAGGGCACTACCATCATCGAGGCTGCCCGCTCTGCCGGCATCAACATCCCCTCTCTGTGCTATTTCAAGGGCCTCAACGAGATAGGCGCCTGCCGCGTCTGCGTCGTCGAGGTAGAGGGTCTCGACAGACTCGCCGCCTCCTGCAACACCGCCGTCGAGGAGGGCATGGTCATCCATACCAACTCCCCGAAGGTCAGAAAGGCCAGAAAGACCAACGTCGAGCTGATACTTTCCCAGCACGACTGCACCTGCGCCACCTGCGTCCGCAGCGGCAACTGCCAGCTTCAGACCATCGCCAACGACCTGAACGTCATCGACATCCCCTACGAGGCCGACGTCCGCGCCAACAAGTGCCCCGGCGGCTCCGCCATCGTCCGCAAGGAGAGCAAGTGCATCAAGTGCATGCGCTGCGTGCAGGTCTGCGACAACGTGCAGGGCCTCCGCATCTGGGAAGTCACCGGCACCGGCAAGCGCACCAACATCGCCGTCAAGGGCGGTGTGAAGCTCAACAAGTCCGACTGCACCTTCTGCGGTCAGTGCGTCACCCACTGCCCGACCGGCGCTCTCGCCGAGCGCGACGATACCGCAAAGGTCTTCGCCGCCCTCGCAGATCCCGAGATCACCACCGTCGTGCAGGTCGCTCCCGCGGTCCGCGCCGCGTGGGCCGAGATATTCGGCGTGACCCGCGAGTTCGCTTCCCCGAAGCGCATGGCCGCCGCCCTGCGCCGCATCGGCTTCAACTACGTCTTCGACACCAACTTCACCGCCGACCTCACCATCATGGAGGAAGGCACCGAGTTCATCGAGCGCTTCACCCACAGAGCCGACTACAACTGGCCCATGTTCACCTCCTGCTGCCCCGGTTGGGTCCGCTTCTTGAAGGGTCAGTTCCCCGAGTTCACCGATAACCTCTCCACCGCCAAGAGCCCGCAGCAGATGTTCGGCGCGGTGGCAAAGAGCTACTTTGCCGAGAAGATGGGCATCGACCCGAAGAAGATGTTCGTCGTCTCCATCATGCCCTGCACCTCCAAGAAGACCGAGTGCGAGCACGACGTGTTCTCCGACGCCTGCGGCGATCCCGACGTCGACGTCGTCCTCACGACCCGTGAATTCACCCGCATGCTCCGTGCCGAGCACGTCAACGTCCCCGCGCTTCCCGAGGAGGACTTCGATTCCCCGCTCGGAAGCGGTACCGGCGCCGCCGTCATCTTCGGCGCGACCGGCGGCGTCATGGACGCTGCTCTCCGCACCGCCTACACCGTCCTCACCGGCTCCGAGCCCGACGCCGACGCCTTCGTGCAGGTGCGCGGACTTGACGGCTGGAAGAGCGCCGTGTTCACCATCCCCGGCGTCGGTGACGTCCGCGTCGCAGTTGCCAGCGGTCTCGGCAACACCCGCAAGCTCCTCGAGGCCATCAAGGCGGGCAAGGCCGAGTATGACTTCGTCGAGATTATGGCCTGCCCCGGCGGCTGCGCCGGCGGCGGGGGGCAGCCCATCGAAGAGGGCTGCGAGCTCGCGGGCGTCCGCGGCGACAACCTCTGGGAGCTCGACAAGAAGTCCGCTCTGCGCTACTCTCATCAGAACCCCGACATCACCGCCATCTACAATGAGTACTTCGGCAAGCCTCTCGGCGAGAGGTCCCACCACCTCCTGCATACCGATCACCATGCGTGGGATATGCCCAACAGGAAGTAAGCGCGAAATAGCGGCGTCAGCAAACGGCATAGCCCCGTAAGGATGTTTTTTTGAAAAAACCCGCAGAAAGGAAGACAAATTCCTTTCTGCGGGTTTGTTTTTTGTCCGATATCGTCGTAGGGGAGGGGCTTGCCCCTCCCGTAATGCGGCGGGGCTCGCAGGGGCGGGGCTTGCCCCTCCCGAAATATCGAGCTGCATCAAAATGTGTATATGATTTGGCGGTCGGGGCAAGCCCCGCCCCTACGGAATGCTGTCAGTTGAAGCTGACTGAGTGGTTGTAAGAAACAAGCAAATCTCCAAACCGCAAACGATCCCTGTCGCGGTGTCCGACGACAATCCCTCCGCCTCGCTGTCGCTCGGCACCTCCCTTTACACAAGGGAGGCTTTTTCGTTCCTATCCGCTCCCCTGTGTAAGGGGAGCCGGCGGCCGAAGGCTGACTGAGGGGTTGTAACAATACGCTCGCAAACGCTTCCTGTCGCGGTGCCCGAAAAAATGCTTCGAGCTCACGTTTTTCTTATCCGGCTGTCCGGAACGCCGTTTCTTTATTCCGGCATATCAGCACTCCGCGGGGACGGCGCGGAACGTCTTCCGGTATACGAAGAACGGGTATATCGTGCCGACGACGAAGCTGACGGGCCACGCGAGCCACACGATGTCGAGGCTCTTGAACACGTATGCGCCGAGCAGCGCGAGCAGTACCTTCGCTCCGAGCTGCATGAAGCCGCCGATGACCGCCTGCGTCGCCTTGCCGACGCCGCGGATGGTCTGCTGATAGATGCACATCATGCCGTTAAGGATGCCCGGCACGGCGGCAAACAGCAGATAGCAGTACGCCGCGTTCGTGACCTCGACGCTCGGATCTTCGAGGAAGAGGCCCGTCGACTGCTTTCCGAGGAAGATCATCAGAAGGCCGAGCACGACGGATATGACGATGTTCATCCACCACGAGGCGCGCACGCCGAGGCGTATGCGCCCGGGCTTCTTCGCGCCGTAGTTCTGGCCGGCATACACGGAAAGCGAGCTTCCCACTGTCTCCGCCGGCATGAGTGAGAGCGTTCCGACGCGGCTGGCCGCGGTGTACGCCGCCATTATGGCCTCGCCGAAGCCGTTTATGCAGCTCTGCACGACGATGTTGCCGAGGTTATTGAAGCCCGTCTGCACGGCAATAGGCACCGCGAGCTTCGAGATACCGCCGAGGAGCTTCTTTTCGAGCTTGAAGTCCGATTTTTTCAGGCGCATCTGCGGGAACTTCACGTACAGCATGATAATGGAGAAGATGACGCTCATCGCCTGCGCGATCGCAGTCGCCCACGCGGTACCCGCGACGCCGAGGCCGAGCACCGCGACGAAGAAGATATCGAGGAATACGTTCACTACGACCGACACTATCAGGCACCACAGAGCCGTCATACTGTCGCCCATGCCGCGGAAGGCGTTGTTCAGCAGGAAGTACAGCAGCGGGAATATCGTCGTTGCGAAGTTTATGTGCATATACTGCGCCGCCTCTTTCATCGGCCCCTCGGGAGTGCCCATGAGCTTGAGGATAGGCACGGTCAGCGGGTAGCCGACGGCGGTCGTGAATATGGCGATGATAAGCGCGAGGTAGAGGCTGTTCGCGAGGATGTGGCGCATCCCGTCCGTGTCCTTGCGGCCGAAGCTTTGGCTGAGGAGTATGCCGACGCCGACGTTCAGGCCGATGATCATCGCCGCAGTCAGCAGTACGACGGGCATCGTCACGCCTATCGCGGCCAGCGACGTCTGACCGAGGTATCGGCCGACGATGATGCTGTCCGTTATGGAATAGACCTGATTGAGCAGGTTGCCCGCAAGGGCGGGGATCGTGAATACGGTCAGCAGGCGGAGCGGCTTGCCGACCGTCATGTCCCGTGAGGAGGCTTTCATCTCATCTCTGTCTCCATTCTCATTTCTTTTCTTGATGGTACAGCATACGCGGCACGTTGTCAACAAATGAATA
>JAZQQE010000048.1:0-4508 GCA_045628845.1 Oscillospiraceae bacterium | reverse complement strand
AGATGAGGTCGACGCTGACGTTGCCGAAGCCGGCGCGCCTTGCGTCCGCAACGGCGCGCTCGGCGTCCGCGAAGCGGTGCCGCCTGCCGATGAATTCGAGTATCGCATCGTTGGCCGACTGTACGCCGAGGCTTATCCTGTTGAAGCCCGCCGCGCGCAGGGCGCGCAGGCTCTTGTAGTCGGCGCTGTCGGGGTTGGCCTCGAAGGTGACCTCGGCAGAGCGCAGGATGCGGAAGCGGCGCTTCATCTCGTCGAAGACGCGGATGAGGTTTTTCGCCCCGAAATAGGTCGGCGTGCCGCCACCGAAGTATATCGTGTCCGCCACGCTCTGTGCGACGCCGGGCGCGGCCTCGCCGATGTGCCGTATCAGCGCGTCGCGGTAGGCGGGGAAGAGGTCCTGCCTCGCCGCCGTCGAGCAGAAGTCGCAGTAGGCGCAGCGCGACGCGCAGAACGGGATATGTACGTATATGCCGACTGTCTGCACGTCCGCCCTTCCTCCTTCGACGCGATACTTTCGTATTCTCCACAATACAACATTTCGGGCATTATGTCAATCGGAAATCGGCTTTTATAAAGCGACACGCTGCGCGCCCTCCCCGGTGTAAGCTGAAATCGGAAAGGGAGGTGCGCCGCGTGAAGAAATGGGGGAGGGCACTCTATACGACCGCCTGCGTGGCGGTGATCATCGTCGGGAGTCTCGGAGGCATCGGAGGCGCGCCGCGCGCCGTGCCTGAGCCGTCGGTCCTGCCGCAGGAGCCTGCCGTGCCAGCCGCAGCCGTGCTCCCCGCGCAGACGCGCGCGCAGGCCGCCGTCGGGGCGTATGAAGAGCTCATCGCCCTCGGATGGGATTCGCGGAGCGACTCCGCGTCCCTCGCGATGTTCGCAGACGCCGCCGACGTCCCGCCAGACGCGCGCACTCCGGCGGCACAGCTCGTCGCGATAGGCGCGATGCCCGTCTCCGGCGCGTTCCTGCGCCCGAACGAGCTCATATCCGAGGCCGACGCGGCGGCTTTACGTGAAAACGTGCGCCTTGCCGCGGAAGGGAAGCTCGACCCGTTCGCGGCGCTCGGCGAGGGGCGTGACGTGACGCTCGAGGCCTGCCGCAGCGTCTGCGCGGCGATGCTGACGCTCGGGCTCGACCGCTTCGACGGCGAGCCGGATGCGCGCCTTGCGACGTGTACTGCGGGATACGCAGCGTTCTCCGGGCTCTTCGCGGGCTGTACGGTATCTGACGGGGGCGCGCTCCTTGCGCGGGAGGCTCTTGCGGACGCGCTCTCACGGATATTCGCGGAGGCGGCTCCGGAGCAGCCTGACCCGACCGCGTCCGACCCGCCGCCCGAGGTGCGCGGGGACGAGGTCTTCTTCCCGCGGCGCGGCGACGCCTTCACGATAACGGCAGGCGCGCCCGTACCCGACGATGCGGGCGGAGCGCGCCTGTGGTGCAGTGTGCGCGACGGCGGGATATACCGCTGTACCGCGCTTATTTATCTCTCTGACGGGAAGGTGGCCGCCGCCGTGCTGAGCTGGGGCTGAGCGTCACTTTATCCGCTCACAGCGGACCGCGACGCGGCTCCTGCCGCCGACGGTGCAGGTGATGAGGGTGAGGTCGTAGCCGCTGCCGACGGCCTCCTCGATGGCGTCGTAGGCGAGCGTCTCTATCTCGGCGACCTCGTACATGAACCCGTTGCCGTCGACGTCCGTGAACGTGACCGACGCGCCGGGATAGAGGTTTTTCAGCCTTCCGAAGTGCCGGTCGTAGTTGTGCGCGACGATGACCATGTCGTCGAGATACGCCGAGCCCGCGTAGCGGCAGGGCGTGTCCTTGAGATACACGTAGGTCCAGTCACCCGTTACTGGGAGCTCGAGCGAGAGCGGCGGGATGGCGAGCACGCCGATGTAGTCGCGCCCGTCGACGGTCTTCACGGGCATGTCCATGCGCGGCCAGAGCACGTAGTCCGGATACTTCACGGGCTCGGTGGGCGCGGCGGGCTCATCGGGAAGCGCGGGAGCGTCCGGCTCCACGGGTGCGATGGAGGGGAGCGGCGCGGGCGTCGTCTGCGTAACGGGCGTGATGTCCAGCTCCGCGAGCACGGAGTCGGCGCTTTCACCCGCGCGGCGGCTGTCGAGAACGTTATATATCGTAAGGCATAGGGCCGCTGCGATGAGCAGCAGCCCTATTATCGTAAATACGGAGCCTTTTTTCATTTATTCGGCCTTCCTGCGTACCGCGCCGACCGTCAGCGCGATGACGCCGAGGCAGAGCAGCACGGGCACGGGCCACCAGTACTGACCCGTCCACGGGAGGTTCTGGCTCGGGTCGTCCTCGCCGCCTTCCTCCTCGCCGCCCCCGCCCTGACCGCCGGGATCGTCCTCGCCGGGGATGTCTCCGCCGCCCGGATCGTCATCGGGGATGTCGGGATCGTAGGTGTTCTTTATGAGGAAGGTCGTGCCGTCAAGCTCGGTCAGCATCCTGTAGCCCGTGACGGGGACCTCGGCGGCCGTCCACTCGTGGAGCAGGCCGGCAGAGCTGTACTTGGGGAGCTCCGTCCACGTATGGCGCCAGGAGCAGCCGGCGTCGAGCGTGACGGTGTCGTAGACCTCGCCGTCGCACAGGAGGCGCACGGTCACAGAGGCGGGGCGCTTGTCCTCAAAGTCGGCGTCGTCCCACGCCTTCAGGACGCTGTATTCGACCTTCTCGTCAACGGGGACGACGGGCGGGACGTAGGAGGCGTGCGGCTTGGGATTTACCGTGACGTCATATATCCAGGCGTTGTGCTCCGGTATGGGGTCGCGTGAGGGCAGGGCGACGAGCGCGGGGTCTGCCGTGACCACGTAGTCGCCGAAGACGGTCGCCGTGCAGGTTAGGAGGTAGAGCCCGGTCGTGCGGCCGGGGAAGGTGCACTTGCCCGTGCCGTTCGTGCAGTCATGGGAGTCGGCGGCGATGCCGTCAGCCTGCGCGAGCCCCGCGAGAGTCACGGCGAGGTCGTTCCAGCTGTCGACGTCGTGCCCGGTGAGGGAGACGGTGCCGGAGTAAGCCGTGAAGGCGCCGCAGAGCGTGAAGTTCGTGTAGGCGTCCACGTCCGCGACCTTATATATGCTGAACTCCGCGCCGGGGATGGCGGCGCCGCCGCTGGAATAATCGACGGTGAGCGCGCAGGTGTGCCCCGTGTCTATCGGACCCTCGGCGAACGCAGTCAGCGGGCACAGCGAGAGTACGAAGATGCAGACGAGCACGGCGCAGAGCGTCTTGACGGATTTTCGCATGTGGATTCACCTCATCAGACGGATTGGTCAGCCTTCTTTTCGGGCTTTTTCAGCATGACCGCAAGAAACAGAAGGATAAGCAGGGGAAGCGCCACGACGGGCGCGACTATGAGCGGGTCTATCAGTACCGCGTCGGAGACGACGCGCGCCGCGTCCACCGTGTTCGGGACTCTGTGTCCGCGGACGAGCAGACGGTGGCTGTTGATGCCGTAGGGGGTGCAGGTGACGAGCGTGCAGTAGTCCTTTCCGGGGACTATCGCGAGGTCGGCGATGTCGTTCGGCAGGACGGTGCGGATCTGATCGACCTCATAGGTCAGGGTTTCGTCGAGGATGATGAGCTCGAAGGTATCGCCCTCGCGCAGATCGTCCAGATCCGTAAAGAGTTTTGCGCTCGGCAGGCCGCGGTGTCCGGACATGACGCAGTGGGTGCCCGTGCCGCCGGTCGGCAGGCTCGACCAGTCCAGATGTCCGACGGCGACTTGCAGCACGCCCTCGGACGTACCGTGGTAGATCGGCAGGGACACGTCGAGTTTTTTGATCTCGATATAGCCCATGGCACCGGTGCCGGAGACGTTCAACTCGTTTTCATAGCGTTCGCGGAGCTCGTCGGTCAGGGTAAAGGCGTTGGGGCGCTCCGTGAGCGCCGCGTTGTATTCGATGGCGCTCTGCCAGACCTCTTTATACTGATCCTCGTCGAGATTTTCCATGCTCTCGACGTAGGAGGCGATGGCGCGTGTGGCATGCTTGCTGTTCCAGTAATTGCTGACGGTGGGATACAGCAGCAAGGACAGGCCTACGATGCAGCCGATGATCAGAATTTTGGTTGTTCTTTTCAGCTTCATCGCAGGCTTCTCCTTGCCGCTGTACCGGAGGGAGCCTCTGCTCCCTCCGATGCAGCGGGAATTGCTGTGTTACTTTATTTCTTTTGTCTGCTCAGTCGCTCAGCGGCCCTCGTTGTACATTCTCTTCTTGGTGACGAGAACGATCGCGGTGCCCATGAACAGGATGCAGCCGAAGACGATCAGCAGCATGGTGCCGGTGCCGCCGGTGCTGGGCAGCTCCACGCCGGTGTTGTTTTCGACCTGAATACCGCCGGAGGTATAAGCAGCGCCGACCGTAGCGGTATCTTCGTTGGTATTGTTCGCAGTCAGAGCAACCTCAGCAGGCGTGTCAAGCAGATTGTAGCCCACGGGAGCAACCGTTTCATTCAGATAATACGTATCAGCAGCCAGACCGTAAATTTT
>JAZQQE010000047.1:0-5019 GCA_045628845.1 Oscillospiraceae bacterium | reverse complement strand
GTGGGGCCGGAGCGCGAGCGTCGTCAGGATGACGCCGAAGGGGTTGCGGGGACCGAACTTCGGGCTGAGCCCTATGCTCATCCAGCCGAACCCGCCGAGACCGGCGGCGACGGCGCAGTGGCGGATGCTGATCTGGCGTCCGTTGGTCTGCGGGCCGGTGGAGAGCGGCGTGGCGACCTCGCCGAAGCTGCGCTCGATGAACTTCGCGGTGTTGTAGCAGGCGTAGGTCAGCTCGAAGTTGGGGAGCATCGCGTAGCCGTATGTACCGTAGAGGCCCTTGAGGTTCTGGCGTCCGTCCTCAAAGGTGCGGAAGTTGGCCTGCACGACGCCGTCGAGCAGACCGATGCCGATAACGATAACGGTCTTGCAGCCGGGGAGTATCTCCGTGGGGTGAGTGCCGGCGGGAGCCTCCTGAAAGCGGTCTATGCTCGCAAAGCCGCACATGTCCATTCCGACGGAGAGAGCGTGTTCGCGTATCTGTTCCTTGATATCCATTTTTACGACCATCCTTTATTTTATACTAAACGCCAATAGAAATCAGACAATCTTTGCGGTTAAAAATGTACCGTACATCGTTAGCTTTCTTGACCATATATCTCCATTATGCTCTGCGAAAGCTGCCTCGTCCGGTGCATTTTTTCCTCGTAAAGCTTTGTCTTCTTCTTATTGGTGTTTAGTATCAGATAGCGGCTCTGCGCCGCATTTAAGCTTCACATATATAATTATAACAGCAGCAGCCCGTTATTTCAATGCCTGCCCGTTTTTCAGCATCCCGAGGCACGTCTCGAGGATGAGCGTCGCCGCGACGGCGTCTATGCGGCTTTTGCGCTTTTTCCCGGAGATGCCGTCCTCCGCCATTATCGAGTGCGCCGCGACGGTCGTCAGCCGCTCGTCAATCATGCGGACCTCTATCCCCGCCCTGCGGAGCCGCTCCGCCATCGCCTCGCTCTTCTCGGCGCGCGGCCCGCGCGTGCCGTTCATGTTCAGCGGCAGTCCGAGCGCGATGAGCTCCGCTCCGCGCGAGGCATAGAGCTCCGTGAGCTTTTTGGCGAGCCTGCCCGGCTCCCGCTCCTCGATGGTCAGCGTCTCGCCCGCGAGAGTCCCCGTCGGGTCGGAGAACGCGACGCCCGTGCGCGTGTCGCCGTAGTCCACGGCCATGACCTTCATGCGGTCGCCTCCTTCCGTAATATCCCAATCCTAACCGACGGGCGGCGGATTGTCAATCGTCTTTTTCGGGAGTATAATCTCTGCGGGGTGACTCGCTTTGATAAAGAGAAGGCTCGTCTGGCTCGCCGCCGCGGCAGTCCTCTTCGGGGGCTTCTGGGCGCTCGCGGGCTCGCGCGATATAATGAACGCCGTCGCGGACGCGGCGCTTGACGTCAAGCGCGCGCTCGCACGGATATGCTCGCCGGCGCGGTATTCCGTCGGCGAGGCAGTCGTGTGCATAGCCGCCGTCATCGCCGTCGTCTTCGTCGTCTCGACGCTCGTAAAGGTGCTCCGCTCGCCCGGAGGGCGGCTGCGTGTGCTCGCCTCGCGCGCCCTGCTCGCGCTCGACGCCGTGCTGACGGTCGGCGTCATACTGAATTTCACGCTCGGCGCGTCCTACCGCGCCGACGGCTTCACCGAGAAGTCCGGCCTCACGCCGCGCGGCGGGACGGTTGCGGAGCTCGCCGCCCTCACGGAGGACTTCACCGAGCGCGTGAACGCCCTCGCGGGAAGCGTCCCGCGCGGGGAGGACGGGACGATGCAGCTCTCCGCCGACGAGATAATCGACCGCGCGGAGGGCCTCTACGCGCAGGCGGAAAAGGAGTTCCCGTGCCTCGCCGGGCCGGAGCTCCGCGCCAAGAAGCTGCGCTTTTCCCGCGCCATGAGCGCCCTCGGCTACACGGGGGTATACATACCGTTCACGGGCGAGGCGAACGTCAACGCCGATTTCCCCGCGGCGTACCTGCCCGACACCGTTGCCCACGAGCTCGCGCATCAGCGCGGCGCGGCGTCCGAAAACGAGGCGAATTTCGCCGCCATCGTCGCCTGCCTCACCTGCGGCGACGACGTGTACGCCTACTCCGGCGCGCTCAGCGCGTGGTCGCACCTCGGAAACGCGCTTTATAAATACGACCGCGATGCTTACTTCGCGCTCTACCTTGCGCTCGACCCGCGCGTGCAGGCGGACATCCTCGCCTCCAACGCCTACTGGGAGCAGTTCGAGTCGCCCGTGTCCGAGGTCAGCGAGGCGGTGTACGATTCGTTCCTCAAGGGCTACGGCGAGTCGGACGGCGTAAAAAGCTACGGCGAGGTCGTCGGGCTCCTGCTTGCGTACTATGCGTAAAAAAACCCTTGCAATTTCAATATTTGTGTGGTAAAGTAACATTCTGCATGGTGCGGTACGAGCATCCGTGCATATAAAGCTCCGGGAGGTGAGTCATTTGCCCAACATTAAGTCAGCCGCCAAGCGTGACGAGCTCAGCAAGAGCCAGAACGCCGTCAACAAGGCCAAGAGGTCCGCTCTGCGTACCAGCATCAAGAAGTTTGATGCCGCCGTCGCCGAAGGAGATAAGGCCGCCGCTTCCGCCGCTTACGCCGAAGCGATCAGCAAGGTCGATAAGGCCGCCGGTGAGAACCTCATCCACAAGAACAACGCTGCCCGCAAAAAGAGCTCCCTCACGAGAGCCCTCAACGGCATGAACTGAATCGGAAATCCGGAGCGGTAATGACCTGCGTCATGCCGCTCTGATTTTTTTGCGCAGCGGCCGGGCCTCCCCCGTGCGGGGGACGATCGAAATAATCTTGAAACCCGTATCATATTGCGGTAAAATAGGCGCATAAGCTTACCGGGCCGCGGCGGCTCCGCGTCACGCGCCGGGATCAGAATGAACGGAAAGGACGGCATATCGATGGCTGAAAAAAACGAATTCCTGTATGACCTCAAAACTCCCGAGACCACGTGGAAAAAAGTCCTCCACAACTACTTTCCGAACGGACAGGTCTCCTCTGACTGCGGCACCATCACGACCGCGGAGGGCGAGCACGGCCTCTACTGGTGCCTCGACACCCTGATGCACAAGACGCCCGACGGCGACAAGGTGGTAAAGACCCCGATGCCGCATTTCCACTGGCACGGCTACGAGACCTTCTTCGTCGACAGCGGCAGCCTCTACCTCTTCGTCGACGGCATGAAGGCGAAGGCCGTCAAGGGCGACATCATCCAGCTTCAGGCCACGCAGCCCCAGGGTATGCTCTTCCTCGACGACGTGAAGTGGCGCGGCACTTACAGCGATTTCGCGATGTATCCCGAGTTTACCGACGTCAAGCGCGTCAAGAAATATATGCCCGAGACGGCGGACGACCCCGAGCTCAACGCCCTCGGTGCGCGCGGGATGATGGATTCCAATCCCATGGAGCCCTTCCTCTGCCGCGAGGTGCCGACCGAGCAGTGCAGCGCCATCAAGAACGTCTCCCGCCCCCACGCCGCCTACGAGTTCCCCGGCTGCAGCTTCAGGATCATCGTCGAGCGCTGGGAGAACGGCGGCGTCAAGGAGCTTGACTGCGCCGTCATGGAGCCGGGCTTCACCGCGCAGTGGGTGAAGTATCCGCCTCTGCGCGAGCTGTTCTATCTCCGCAGCGGCAAGGTCAAGTTCAATATCTGCGGGCAGGAGTTCATCGCCGACGACGAGTGCGTCATCGACGCGCCGCGCTTCGCGCCCAGAAGCATCGAGGTACTTGAAAAGTCCGAGATGTTCGACCTCGGCGGACAGCCCTACTGGTCTCTCTTCATGCAGAACTACGCCTCCATCAAGCACTATGACCCCGACTCCCTCACCGCGGAGAAGCTCGAAGCGCTGAAAAAGAGATTCAACATCCAGATCGCGAGCATCGGCATGAAATAAGCCCGGTCCCCGCGTAAAGACTTGATTTAATCAGTTCTCTAAAAAAGCAGCCCCCACCGAATGGGGCAGTCCCGTAAGGATGTTTTTTGACAAAGAAAACCCGTCGAAAAGAAATTCGTATGAATTCCTTTTCGGCGGGTAATTCTTTTGTCTGACAAACCGGGATTTGTAACGTCAAAGTGCATGGATTGCATCTGCTATTTCGTCTATGTTCCTGCCGTTCGTATCGATCTTTACAGTGTCAAGGTTTTGATACATTCCGATTCTTCCGATGCTTCTGTCAATCACATCTGCGGTGCGGATTCCGTTTTCAACGTCCGCCAAAAGCCGGCTTTTCAGATTAGCTTCATCGACCGTCAGCGAGACTTTGACAACCCTGCAATTTTCCGTATCAAGTGCACCGATGAGCGTGTCGATGATGGACTGCTCATGCATCACCCAGCAAAAAATCACGTTTTCATAAGCGGAACAATGCAGGAAACTGTTCAAAAGAAAACATATATTGCGAAGAACCATTGTCTTCGTTTCTTCCGTTACCTGAAAAGGATCGGCATCCCAACACCAATCGCCGTCCAGGAAAACAGCGTTCGGGAGTATTTTCTTCAGTTTTTGGCACACTGTCGTCTTGCCGACACCCATCGTGCCTCCGATCAAATAAATCGTTTTCATTCCTTTGTTAATCTCCGCAACTTCTGATTTGTCCACATCTATAACGAGCATCGGATTTTGCCGTAAAAAATCCACATCCCGAAAAACATCCTTAACACACGCCAGCAAATGGTGAGAGTTGTTTTTTTTGATTTTTTATGACGCGGGTCATCTCGGTCAGGCCCTCCATGAGGACCTCGTGCGCGTCGTCGTACACGCTGACGCGGAAGACGATGAGGTGCCCGCCGCGCTTTACGGTGTCGGCCTGCGCGTAGATCGTCCCGGAGGTGACGTTGCGCAGGTAGCAGTAGCTGCAGTTTATGGTTATGAAATCGTCGCCGTCGGCGCGGGCGGCGATGCCCGCCGCGCAGTCCGCCATGCCGCCCATCAGCCCGCCGTGGGCGAAGCCGAACAGGTTTTTCGACTCCGGGCGCAGCTCGACCTTCACTATACACTGCTCCGGCGACATGGAGACTATCTCCAT
>JAZQQE010000046.1:0-5381 GCA_045628845.1 Oscillospiraceae bacterium | reverse complement strand
ACCTGCTCTTCGTTCCGGAGGCGTCTGCCCTTCAGCGGGCCGTTTTTCAGAGGCGGGTCGCCCTGCATGCGCTTCGGGAGCTTCACCGCCGCGGGGTCGTACCCCTGCTTCACGTTGAAGAGCTGGCGCAGAGTCTGTATGCGCTCGCCGACCTCCATGTAGTGGTCGCCGTCATAGCTCCGACCCGAAGCGGCGTTGAGGTACTCCACGAGCTTCCACATGTGCACGCCCATCATCTCGCCGTAGTAGCACCCGCCCGCGCCGTCTGTCAGCATGGAGTAGCAGGCGTTGGCCTTGGAGATCATGGCGAGCTCCTCGGAGGGGATATAGTCCTCGTCCTTGCGGTGCAGCTTCGCGGGGGGCGCCCACGAGCATATATCGCACAGCGACATGGCGCCGTACTGGATGGACATGCCTATCGTGTGCTTGCCGGGGGCGGGCTCGGCGACCATGTGCACGGCGAGCTGCGGGTCGTTGCGCGTATCGTGCATGCCCGGCTCCTGACCGCCCACGTGCATGGCGTACTCTTTGCCGCCGAACTTCCCGGAGGCGCGCAGTACGCCGTCCGCCAGCTCCGCGCCGAAGCCCGTGCGGGAGACCATCTGCTCTGCGAGCTTTACTATCTCCTCCGCCCTGCCCCAGCGAAGCTCGAGCCCGCCGGTCTGCTCCGGAGTGAGGATGCCGCGCTCGAAGCACTCGATGGCCCACGCGACGGTGTTCGCAGCGGAGATGGAGTCCATGCCGCCGCGGTTGAGTATCTCGTTTATCGCGAGCACGGAGCTCAGGTCCCCGTTGAGGCAGAGCGGGCCGAAGCCCTCGATGGTCTCGTATTCCGGCTTGTGCGTCTCGTCAAAGCCGGTGTAGGGGTTATTTTTGAGCTTCAGTCTGCCGCCGCAGCCGAGCGGGCAGGAGTAGCAGTGGTACTTCACGGTCTCCATGCGGTTTATCTTGTCGGGATTGTAGGCGCGGGGCATGCCGCGCGCGTCCGACGGGCCGCCGTCCCAGTTCTTGATGGGGCCGTCGCCGGAGTTTATCGCCATCGGGGTATTCGAGGGAGTGCCCCACTCGCGGAAGATGAGCGAGGTCACGGAGCCGTCGAGCGGCATGGAGGGCATGACGCCCATGGCTCTGCCGCCGAGGCCGAGCATCCCGCCGAAGCCGGAGGGGAAGCTCATTTTGAGCATCTTCCTGCCGAGCTCATGCGAGAGCTCCTTGACGGCCTCGCTGTCCGCGCACGGCATGGGGCGGCTGCCCGCGAGCACGACGGCCTTTAGGCGCTTGCTGCCCATCACGGCGCCAACGCCGCTGCGGGCGGCTATCCTCCCGCCCTCGTTGCATATCCCGGATATGAGGGAGCATTTTTCGCCCGCCGGGCCGATGACGGCCACGCAGGGGCGCTTGCGGGAGTCGACGTCCGCGCGGAGCTTTTCCTCCGCCTCGACGGCGTCGAGCCCCCAGTAAGCCGAGGCGTCGCGCAGCTCGGCCTTCGAGCCGTCGCAGAATAGGTACACCGGCTTTTCCGAGATGCCGGAAAAGAAGATGCCGTCGTAGCCGCACTGCTTGATGGCGGGCGAGAACACGCCGCCGCAGTTGGCGTCGCCCCAGCCTCCGGTCAGCGGGCTCTTGCAGGCGACCGTCCAGCGGCCGCAGAGGAGCGCGCCCGTGCCTGTGAGGGCGCCGGCGACGAAGCCGAGGATATTGTCCGGCCCGAGCGGGTCAGCCCCCGCCGGGATGTTTTTGCAGAGATACCACGCCGCGAGGCCCTTGCCCGCGAGCACCGCATCGTAGACGTGCTCCGGCACCGCCTCGGCGGCGACTGTCCCCGCGGTCAGATCGACGCGGAGGATCTTACCCGTGCAGGATCTCATCATCATACACTCCTGTTCAACCGTCGGATTTTTATTTTATCCCCATGACGGCGTCATGGGCGCTGTGGCAGGCGTTGGCTATGGTGCCGCTCTTCACGGCGTCGCCGACGGTAAGGACTCTCTCCACGCCGAGCTCTCGCAGGCGTTCGGCCTCGTTCGGCGCGGGGCGCGTGCCCATCGCGAGCACGACGAAGTCCGCCTTCTTCTCCGAAGCTTCGCCCGTCACCGCGTCCTCTGTCTTTACCCTACCGGGCTCGATGGCGGTGAGCTTCGCGTTCGTCAGTATCTCCGTGCCGAAGGGACGTATGCGTTCGAGCTCGTCGTCCACGAGCTGGAACCACGCGCCCGGCGCTATCTCGGGAGCCATCTCCACGACCGTGACGCGGTTGCCGTGCTCATTGAGCGTCTCGGTGACCTCGAGGCCCGTCAGGCCGGAGCCGACGACGACAACATCGCTGTTTTCGATGACTGTTTTT
This sequence comes from Oscillospiraceae bacterium, assembly GCA_045628845.1. Classification (GTDB taxonomy): domain Bacteria; phylum Bacillota; class Clostridia; order Oscillospirales; family Oscillospiraceae; genus RGIG7949. The sequence goes on along the minus strand of JAZQQE010000046.1, from coordinate 3,037 downwards.
CCGAGGATGACGTCCGGCGCGGCGACGACCCTTTCGCCGTCTATGCCCGGGATGGAGCGGGGGCGGACGGGAACGCCGCCGGTCGCGAGGACGACGGCGAAGGGCTTTGCCGCGGCTATCTCCTCTGCGGACAAGGTCTCACCGAAGTGCATCTCGGCGCCCGCGAGGCGGCAGGCCTCCGTCAGGTCCTCGATGGCCCAGATAAGGCGCTCCTTGCAGCAGCCCGCGGCGGCGGCGAGCACCTGCCCGCCGGGCCGCGCCTCCTTCTCATAGAGGCGCACGGAGAAGCCGCGCAGGGCGAGCGTCTCGGCGGCCTTGAGGCCCGCGGGGCCCGCACCGAGGACGATGACGAGTCGGCCCCCGCCGTCCTTTTCCATGGGGGAGCTCTGCCGCTCTCTGCCTATCGTCATGTTCAGCGCGCACTCGCCGGGGACGCCGGAGGCGGCATTTGTCATGAAGGAACGGATGCAATTCAGGCAGCCGATGCAGCGGCGTATCTGCTCCGGATGCCCCTCCTCGGCCTTTTTCGCCCAGTGTGGGTCGCAGATTAAGGCGCGCGCGGAGGCGACGAAGTCCTGGCAGCCGTCGCGCAGCTGCTGCTCCGCCTGCGAGGGCGTGCGGATGACGCCCGCGGCGATGACGGGGACTGACACCGTCTCCTTTATCGCCTTGGCAAGATATTTGCGCCAGCCGGGCTCGAACGAGGTCGGCTCGAGCCAGCAGTTATATGCGTCGTAGCCCGCGGAGGTGACGTTGATGGCGTCCGCTCCGAGCTCTTCGAGACGCTTTGCGATCTTCTTTCCGGTCTCAAGGTCGTAGCCCTCGTCGGGCCTGCCGACGCGGGCGTACATCTCGTCGACGGTCAGGCGGACTATCAGCGGATAATCCCCGCCGCAGCGCTCCTTGATGCCGGTCACTATCTCGCTGAGGAAGCGCAGGCGGTTTTCGAAGCTGCCGCCGTACTCGTCGGTGCGCAGATTCGTGACCGGGGAGAGGAACTGCTGTATCAGGTAGCCGTGCCCGGCGTGGAGCTCGACGGCGTCGACCCCCGCCTTTTTGCACCGCTCGGCGGCGCGGATGAAGTCCCCGATGAGCTTCTTTATCTCCCTGCGGGACATACCGTGGAGGCGGGCCGCGCCGTGCGGCTGCAGGGCGCAGTCGGAGGGCGCCTGCACGGAGAAGCATATTTTCCTCCGCTCGAGCTCAAGGAGCTTCGGGGCGCACTTGTAGATGAGGTCAAGCGACTTCGGAAAGACCTTTACCGCGGGGATGACGAGAGGCAGCGAGTTTATGGAGCTCGCGAGCCCCTGCCTGCCCGCGTGATGGAGCTGTATGCTGAGCTTCGCGCCGTACCTGTGGATACGGGAGGCAAATTCGCGCATCGGCTCTATGTTCGCGTCCCTGCTCATGGAGAGCTGGGTGTAGGTGGCGGCGCCCGCCATGTCGTTGACACGGCAGATGCCGGGGATGATGAGGCCCACGCCGCCCTTGGCGCGCTCCTCATAATAGTCCATGAGGCGCTCGGTGGGCTTGCCGCTCGGTTCGCCGAGGCTGAACTCCGCCGCGCTCATCACGATGCGGTTTTTCACCGTCATGCTGCCGATGTTCATGGGAGAAAACAACAGCTCATAGTCCATTTTCCGGGTCTCCTCTGCGGTTCGTTGTTGTTATGTAAACTACATCCGGCTTTCTCAGCGGCCTATCGCGTCGAGCACGGAGCATATCTCTCTGCTCGTCAGGACGACGGGCGCGGAGTAATTGACGGAGTCGAGGGCGACGTCCCGCGCCAGAGCGCGGTAGTCCTCCTTCGGGATGGGCGGCCTCTTCTCGAAGCCGCAGAGCTCTGTCAGAGCGCGGAGCGCCGCGAAGAGCTTCGCGCAGGCGTCGGCGTCGCCGTCCGTCGCCTCGGACAGTCCGCAGTAGCGCGAGAGCGCGGCGAGCTTGGCGAGGCACTTGTCCTTTTGAAGCTCCATGACTGGCAGAAGCGAGAGCGCGATGGCGTTGCCGTGCGGGATGTGGTATTTCGCGCCGATGGTGTGGGCGACGGCGTGAACGTAACCGGCGAGCTGCTTATTGATGGCGTTGCCGCCGTAGTGCGCGGCGAGGCACAAATTCTGGCGCGCCGCGGCGTTTTCCGGCTCGCTTACGAGCACGGGCAGATTTTCGAGCACGAGCCTGACGCACTCCATGCTCCTGCGCATATCCTCCTCCGGGACGTGGACCGAGGCGACGACTCCCTCGAGCCCGTGGCTCAGCGCGTCTATCGCGCAGGCGCAGGTCGTGTTCCGGGGCATTTTCAGCGTCAGCTCGCTGTCGAGGATGACCTCCCTGACGTCGAGCCCAACGACGACCGTCGAGCCCTTGCGGCCCTTCCCGCCCGTCACGACGGCGCCGACCGTTATCTCCGCGCCTGTGCCCGCCGTCGTCGGGACGGCGATGATGGGCAGGGTCTTTTTCCTCACGAAGAGGAACTTGCGCAGCAGCGACCGGGAGCTTCTGTTTTTCAGCCTGCCGCCCGCCGCTATCATCTTGCAGGCATCGAGGACGGCTCCGCCGCCGAGCGCGATCAGCGCATCGGCGCCGCTTTCCGCGAGCGCTTTTCTGCCGCCGTCGATGATCGGCAGGTCCGGCTCGGAGGCGATGTCCGCAAATACGGAGCAGGCTATGCCCTGCTCACGCAGGGACGCCTCGAGCTTTTCGTGCAGGCCGAGGGAGAATATCGTCCTGTCCGTGACGAGCAGGACGCGGCCGAACCCGTTTTTCCGGACGAGCTCCCCCGCCCGGGCACGTGCTCCGGCTCCCGACGTGATCTCCGGCTCCGGAAGAGGCACGGCCTTTATCACGATGCCGGGCAGTCTTCGTATGCAAGAGCGCAAAATGTAAAGCATCAGCAACACCTTCTATCGCAATCCAATGGTTTTCGTTTAGTACAGTATAACATAAATTCCGACCGAAAAGCTCCTTCAATCATGGAAAAATAGTCCGAAACCAGCCCTTTGGCCCGCGACTTCTTCAAAAAAGTACGCCATGCCTCAGC
>JAZQQE010000045.1:0-37361 GCA_045628845.1 Oscillospiraceae bacterium | reverse complement strand
CCGAACGGAGCCATCTTGTAGCCGACGATGCCCCAGTTGTGGTGGGAGCCGGTGATGGCGGTGATGGCATGTCCGTCGAAGTTGCCGTCCTTGTCACGCGGGGCAAGGCGGTTTATCTCGTTGGCGATGATGGTGGCAGCCTCGTCCCAGGAGATGCGCTCGTATCCGGAGATACCGCGGTTCTGGGGGTTGCGCTCACCGTTGGGATCCCAGTCGACTCTCTTCATCGGGTAGAGGATACGGTCTTCACTATAAAGCCTGTTCTTCTCCGCGAGAATGTTCTGGGCGATACGCATGGCCTTCGGGGGAGAATACTTCTTACCGTTCCTGTCCTCGACAGTCCACGGCTTCGGATAATCCTCTTCGGGCACCTGGAGCGGCCTGATCCTCGTGATCTTGCCGTCCTCGACGTAGACGGAGATAGGGCCTCCGGTCGTCAGATTGGTGTAAACCTTTTCCATTTTCTCTCACTCCTCATATTTGATACGTTTCCGTTTTTCACGTCTTGCGAATAACGCGCTCCCCCGCTCTCTGCGACGCGGAGGGCATACCAAGGCATTATTCAAAGGTAGTATAAACTTTGGTATAGTTCTAAAGTCAAGAGCATTTTGCGCTTTTTTTATTTTTTTCGGAGTCTTTCCGCGAAAAAACTCCGGCGCGGAGCCCTCTCCCCCGCGCCGCGAAACGGAGTGTGAACGTCCGCGTCTTGTAATGCTCTTTTTGAGCACAAAAGCCAATCTCTATATCGCTTTTTCGGATAAAATTAGGCAATATAACGTAAATCTCAGTCAAAATTGGCAATGTTTTCTTGACAATATCTGTCATTTGCGGTATTATTAATATGAAAAAGTCGGTCAGCCACAAACTAAAACACGAAAAAGAAAGGGGAAAAATCATGAAAGCAAAAAATTGGATCAAAAAAAGTGTATTCATCCTTATTGTTTTGTCATTGGTATTTTCACTTCCTTGCTATGGCCTTGCGGCAGGCTCTTTATTAACAGGCGCCGAACGGATGGCCAACTGCAACGAGATCGTTTTCAGTTTTTGGGACAAATACACTGACTACGACGAAGATTTATATCTTCCCCCTGATTACTTTGGAGGATTCTCTCGATCTGAAGACAACAATCTAATCATGTATATCACCGAAGACACGGCCGAAATTAGGAAGCAGGCCAAGGCTGACTGCGACGGAGCAGATTTCTCGTTCGTTGAGGTTGAACATTCTTTCAATCAGCTTAACGAAGCTATGTTATCTCTTGACAGGTTCAGTAAAAGACTTGAAGCGTTTACCTGCGGAGCTTATATCGACATACCGAAAAATAAGGTCGCGGTTTTGCTTATTCCTGATTTCGAAGGATTCAAAAAAGAATGGGCCTCAATCGTTGCTGACAACGAGGACATAGACCCCGATCTATACACTTTTGAAATAAAAAAAGAACCTCCTGCAATTGATGATTCTGCAAAATCCCAGATTGATAATGCGCCGACCTCTTTGACCCCAAATACCACTTATGCCTTCTACCCCGGCATCCAATCGAGTTTCGGCAATAGCTACGGCACAATTAGCTTCTGCGCATATGACAGCCTCGGTAGATACTTATTGATAACTCACGCTCACAATCTTGGGTTTACAAGTACGATTTCCCCTCGCACCGTTACCGTAGCTGGCTTGAATATGGATGCTTATACTCTCTCTCCGACCGCTACTAACGCCCCTGCTGTTTATTATGATGCCGCCTATATCGTCATTCCTTCTACCGCGAGCTATACTGTCTCCAACAAAGTAAACAATACTACCACTCGTATTTCCTATGTCGCTCTTGATTCCCAATTGTCATCTTATAGCGGAGGGAATGTTTCCGCTTATGGTGTATACAGCGGTTTTAAGTCATCTACTGTTACTGTCGTTTACTCATCTGGATTCTACACTCTCCAGGTCAATACGACATTTGGAAGTGGCGACAGCGGAGGGCCAATATACCTGACAGGAAACAGCCAAAACAGGCTAATTGGAATTATTATAACTCAGCAGGGTGTCGGCAATACTTGGAAGAACATCAGGGACAGGTATTACACGGCTACTGGACAAACTCTTTCGCCCTATCTTTATAACTATTAAACAGGCGAAATAACGACATTGGAGTGCCAATAATGAAAAAAGTCTCACTCGCCGCGCTGCTTGTCATGTCGGCGGTTCTCCTTTTCTTTGGCTCTTGCGCGAAAAAGGACCCGGAAAAAATATACGTGCTCCGGCCCGACTGGCACGGCGTAATGCAGGTAAGCGCAGAGGGCTCGGAAAGCGTACTGTCAAAGCGGACGGCGTTTCCCGCGGTTGATTCGGATACGTTTTATTATCTGGAAGACGACACGACGCTGGTGCGGCTGTCCCTCTCCGCCGGAAGTGAAGAACGCTTCCCCCTTCCGGACGGCTTTGAAAATTGCAAGTCCATCGTTCCGTATGAAAACGCAGCTTACGTACACCTTAAAAACGCCGACGGCGATTCATGTGTATACAAGGTCGATTCCGATGGCTGGAAATTCGTTGCTCCGAGCAACTACGAATTCAATTTCGCAGTCGGAGACGGAGCAGTTTATTGCTTCCGGGACGGCAAAGAGCCGGGATACAGCGAGCTCATCCGTGCGGATATCGCCACAGGCGATATCACCTCCGTATGCGAGCCGACCATCGGGCAGGTAAATTGCGTTGACGTCTATAACGGCAGGGTCTACGTCGGCTATTTCGACAACGACACTTACGGCTGGCTTTGCTCCAGCTTCGACGCCGTCCGCGGCGGCGACGAGAAATGCGAGACTCCGTCCGGACCCGTCGCTCCGGAAGATTACACCGACGAGCTCAAGAGAGAGCATCCCATGATGGGCAATTTCGCCATTCACGACGGCTGGTTTTATTTCTACGAGTTCGGCGAGCCGGAAACCACACGCCGCTTGATGGCACGGCGCATTTCCGACGGGAAGCTCATCGAGTATTGCGCGATTGAGAACGCCAACGGAAGCGCCGGATTGGATTCCGGCACGCTCTCCGACAGGATCACCTTCGGCAAGACAGGATTCGTCTTTGCAATCGGTAATGATTACAGTCCCGACGACGATGTTGATACTGTCGAATTCAAATTCTATCCCTACAAGAAATAAGCCGAGCCAAAACAAGCGGGACGCGGAGATTATCCGCGTCCCGTTTCTGCGTTATTGATTAAATGAGGTATTCGCTTATCTCTTGACGAGCACGACGAGCATCTGGCAGGACTCCGTGCCGGTGTTGAGGATGGACTTCGGGGTGTTCGGTCCGCAGTGGAAGGTGTCGCCCTCATAGAGGGTGGTCTTGACTTCGTTCTCGGTGCCGAGCTCGCTCTCGAGGTACATCTGGCCCTTGATGATGTAGTAGATGGATTCCATGGCGTTGGAGCCGTACTCGCAGCCGCCGCCGGGGAGGAAGTGGGACAGGCCCATGGTCACGACGCCGTCGTTGACGTCCTGAGGATCGTGCAGGCGGGTGGTGCGGACGTCAAAATGCTTGGCAGCCTCATAGCGATAGGCTTCGTTTTTTCTGGTGATCTTATAGCTCATTGAAAACATCCTTTCAAATATATTGCTTTTTTGCGTACAATTATTATAGTACCTGTCTTCGGAAAGTGCAAGCCTTTTTCACAGCGCCGCGCGGCGGTATTCCTCCGGAGTGTTGAGGTTTTCCAGCAGCCGCGGCACGCCGAGTTCCGAGGCCGGCACGGTGCGCACCTCCGCCTGCGCGAGCAGCGAGCGCATCGCGCGTCTCCCCTGTTTCAAGGCCTCTCCGGCCCGCTCTGCAAGGCACTTCTTGTAGTACGCGAACAGCGGCTCCGGCCTTCCGTCCGGATCGAGCGGGACGCAGGCCTCCGCGTCTCCGCACAGGGCGATGAGCTTCTCCGCCGCCTCCGCCGTCGCAAACGGCATATCCGCCGCCGCGATGAAGACTCCCTCGTCCTGCGTGCGCAGGAGCACCGCGTGAAGACCCCCGAGCGGCCCGCAGCCGGGATAAACGTCCTCGACCGGCTCGGCCGCGGTATCATATTTTCCCGCGTCCGCCACGCTGAGCAGCACCGTATCGAACCGTGTGGAATACTCGCGCACGGCACGGTCGAGCAGAGTCTCGCCGCCGAGCGTGAGCATGAGCTTGTCCTCTCCCATCCGGCTGCTCCTGCCGCCCGCCATTATGGCTATCGTGGACATTTTCTCACCTCCCGACCCGTTCAGCTTATCACAATTATATACAATATGCAACGCGGTGTTGACTTTTCGGCAGTGTGCCTTTATACTATGAAATATATTGCGTTCAGACTGCATTTTTTAACATCATTACGCCCGAAAAAAACGGGCAAGGAGGCTATTTTCAATGGAAGACATCTATCTCGTAAGCTGCTGCCGTACCGCCATCGGCTCCTTCGGCGGTACCCTGAAAGACACCCCCGCTCCCGATCTCGGCGCTATCGTTGCCAAGGCCGCTCTTGATCGCGCCGGCCTCAACGGCTCCGAGCTCAACGAAGTCATGTTCGGCTGCGTGCTGACTTCCGGTCTCGGCCAGAACGTCGCCCGCCAGGTCGCCATCAAGGCCGGCGTGCCCTACGAAGTTCCCGCCTACACCATCGGCATGGTCTGCGGCTCCGGCATGAAGGCCGTCATCGAGGCTGCCCGCGCCATCGCTTCCAAGGACGCTGACCTCGTCCTCGCCGGCGGCTGCGAAAATATGTCCGCTGCCCCCTACCTCGTTCCCACCGCCCGCTTCGGCGCCCGCATGAACAACACCAAGATGATCGACTCCATGGTCAACGACGGCCTTTGGGAGAAGTACAACAACTACCACATGGGCATGACCGCTGAGAACGTCTGCGACGAGTGGGGCATCACCCGCGAAGAGCTCGACGCTTTCGCGCTCGAGAGCCAGAACCGTGCCGCCGCCGCCATCGCCGCCGGCAAGTTCGAAGATGAGATCATCCCCGTCCCCGTAAAGGTCAAGAAGGAGACCATCGAGTTCAAGGTCGATGAGTTCCCCCGCAAGACCAGCGCCGAGGCTCTTGCCAAGCTGAAGCCCGCCTTCAAGCCCGACGGCGGCCGCGTCACCGCCGGCAACTCCTCCGGTATCAACGACGGCGCCGCTGCCATCGTCCTCGCCTCCAAGGCTGCCGTTGAGAAGTACAACCTCAAGCCCCTCGCCAAGCTCGTCAGCTGGGGCCACGGCGGCGTCGATCCCAAGATCATGGGCGTCGCTCCCATCTACGCCACCCGCGAAGCTCTTGCCAAGGCCGGCCTGACCGTTGCCGACATCGACCTCACCGAGGCCAACGAAGCCTTCGCCGCCCAGTCCATCGCCGTCGTCCGTGACCTCGGCCTCGACATGGCGAAGACCAACGTCAACGGCGGCGCTCTCGCGCTCGGCCACCCCGTCGGCTGCTCCGGCGCCCGCATCATCGTCACCCTCATCCACGAGATGCTCAAGCGCGACGACTGCAAGAAGGGTCTTGCCACCCTCTGCATCGGCGGCGGCAACGCTGTTGCGACCATCTGGGAAAAGTGCTGATTTGCTGAATCCTTTTTGTGGTACGGCAGGTATCCCCTGCCGTACCACAAATCATTTCTTGCAGGCTCTCCGGCATTCTGTCCCGCGTCCTCCGCGGGATTTTTTTCATATTTGCGCTTTTTTCTGCGTATCTCCCGGAGTGCGAGTCACTTTTTTCATCTTTTTAGGGTTTTTTCGATTCTTTTTCCATTTTTGGTAAAAGACGGTCTTGACTTTGGTACTATACCATCGTTTATAATATTCTGCGGCAAAAACTGCCTTTGACAATTCAACTGAGAAGGGAGAAAATATATGAGCACTCCGAGACCCCTCGACGGAGTCAAGGTCATCGAGCTCGCGACCTTCATCGCGGCTCCCTGCGCCACCCGTTTCTTCGCCGATCAGGGAGCCAACGTCATAAAGATAGAGCCTACCGGCGGTGACGGCATCCGTTACGCCAAGCTCGCAGAAGGACGCCCCGATCTGCCCAATGAAAACGTCGTCTTCGACATCGAAAACGGCAACAAGCGCTCCATCGCCATGAACCTGAAGAATCCCGTCTGCTACGAAGCTCTCATGAAGATGCTTGCCGACGCGGACCTCTTCGTCACCAACTGGCGTCCCAAGGCGCTTGAAAAGCTCGGCCTCGACTACGAGATCCTCAAGCAGAAATTCCCGAAGCTCGTCTACGGCTCCGTCACCGGCTACGGCGACAGGGGCCCCGACAAGGATCTCCCCGGCTTCGACTACACCGCGTTCTGGGCCCGCAGCGGCATGCTCGGCTCGCTGTATGAAAAGGGCACCGTGCCCATCAACCTGATCCCCAGCATGGGCGACAGGCAGGTCGGCATGAACCTCGCCGCCGGCCTCATGGCCGCGCTCTTCAATGCGCAGCGCACCGGCAAGGGCGAGAAGGTCTCCGTCTCCCTGCTCGGAACCGCGATCTTCACCCAGGCCACGATGATACAGTGCATCCAGTACGGCAACGTGAGCTACCCGCTCAACAAGGCCAACTCCCCGCACCCCCTCAACAACAACTTCCGCACCAAGGACGGCCGCTTCGTTCAGATCTCCATGCCCATGTTCGAGAAGATGTTCCCCGTCTTCGCCAAGCTGATGGACCATGAGGAATGGCTGACCGACCCGCGCTTCAATCCCCCGTCCGATACCTACGAGAAGGGCTTCAGCGCCGACCTCTACAACGCCGCGCAGGATGCCATCCTCCGCTACGACGCCGCCGAGTTCAAGGACATGATGCTCAAGGCCGACCTCCCCTGCGAGATCGCCTTCACGTGGGACGAGGTCCTCAAGGACCCGCAGGCGTGGGCCGACGACTGCTTCGTCGACTTCACCTACGAGAGCGGCACCCGCACCCTCGTCCGCAACCCCGTCCACTTCGAGGAAGCCGGCATCCCCGAGTACATACAGGGCCCCGCGCTCGGCCAGCAGGGCGCCGACATCCTCAAGGAGCACGGCTACTCCGACGCGGACATCGACGCGCTCATCAAAGAGGGCAACCTCGTCATCCAGACCTCGTTTTGATTGATATATAAGCCATAGGAAGGAGTTTAATAAGCAAATGGTTCTGTCCGAAAAATACCAGCTTATCCGCAAGCTCGCCAGAGATTTCTGCGAAAAGGAGATCCCCAAGGAGCTTCAGGATGAGATAGACCAGACTGGTAACTATCCCGAGGAACTTCTCAAGAAGTTCAAGCAGTACGGATTCTTCGGAATCAAGGCTCCCAAGGAGATCGGCGGCCAGGGCGGCGACACCCTTGCCTACTGCATCACCATCGAGGAGATCGCCCGCGTGAGCTCCGTCTCCGCGATCTACGTTTCCGGCGCCAACTCCCTCGGAACCGGCCCGCTCATGCTCGCCGGCACCGATGAGCAGAAGGCCAAGTACATCGGCGGCGTTGCCCGCGGCGAGCTGATGCCGAGCTTCGGCCTCACCGAGCCGGGCGCCGGCTCCGATGCCGGCGGCGTCGTTACCAGCGCCGTCCGTGACGGTGACGACTGGATACTCAACGGCCGCAAAGCCTTCATCACCGCCGCCCCCATTTCCGACTTCTGCGTCGTCTTCGCCAAGACCGACCCCTCCAAGGGCTCCAAGGGCATCACCACCTTCATCGTCGACATGAAGCTGCCCGGCGTCTCCTTCGGTAAGGTCGAGAACAAGATGGGCATCATCGGCTGCCCGACCAGCGACGTCGTCCTCGAAGACGTCCGCGTGCCCGACAGTTGCCGCCTCGGCGAAGTCAACAAGGGCTTCTCCAACGCCATGAAGACCCTCGACTACGGCCGCCTCGGCGTCGCCTCCCAGTCCGTCGGTATCGCCCAGTCCTGCCTGGACGAGGCCATCAAGTACGCCAAGGAGCGCAAGCAGTTCGGTCAGCCCATAGCCAAGTTTCAGGCCATCTCCTTCATGATCGCCGACATGGCCACCGAGCTCGAAGCCGCCCGTGAGCTTCTGTACAACGCCGCCGTCAACAAGGACCTCAACGATCCCAAGGCCAGCATGTACTGCTCCATGGCGAAGTACTTCGCCAGCGAGGCCTGCAACCGTATCGCCTACAAGGCTCTCCAGATCCACGGCGGTTACGGCTACATCAAGGATTACCGCATCGAGCGTCTCTATCGCGACGCCCGCATCAACAGCATATTCGAAGGCACGTCCCAGGTCCAGCAGATGGTCATCTCTGGCGCGCTCTTGAAGTAAGGAGGGGAAACAGACATGAAAATTATCGTTTGTGCTAAGCAGGTGCCCGATACCAACGAGGTCAAGATCGACCCCGTAAAGGGTACTCTTATCCGTGACGGCGTTCCCTCCATCCTCAACCCGGACGACGCCAACGCCCTCGAAGCCGCGCTCACCATCAAGGATGCCAATCCCGGCACCACCGTCAGCGTAGTCTCCATGGGCCCCTCCCAGGCTCTGATCATGCTCCGCGAGTGCATCGCGATGGGCGCCGATGACGCCTACCTTCTCTCCTCCCGCGCCTTCGGCGGTGCCGACACCTGCGCCACCTCCACCACCATCGCCGCCGGCATCAAGAAGATCGGCGACTATGACATCATCTTCGCCGGCCGTCAGGCCATCGACGGCGACACCGCGCAGGTCGCTCCCCAGCTGGCCATGCGTCTCGGCCTCCCCGTCGTCACCTACGTCCAGAAGATCCGCGAGCTCAAAGAGAAGTCCATCATCGTCGAGCGTCAGCTCGAGGACGGCTTTGAAGTCATCGAGGTCCCGACTCCCTGCGTGCTCACCTGCATCAAGGAGCTCAACGAGCCCCGCTACATGACCATCGGCCGCATCATCTACGCCTGCGAGAGCGACTGCATCAAGATCTGGAACGAGAACGACGTCGAGCTCGATCCCTCCAAGTGCGGCCTCGGCGCTTCGCCGACGAACGTTCTGCGCAGCTTCACCCCGCCTCCCAAGGGCAAGGGCGAGATGCTCTCCGGCACGGTCAACGAAATGGCCGCCGCGGTCGTTGCCAAGCTGACCGAAAAGCACGTTATATAGGAGGAGCGCAAAAATGGCTATAAATATTATCGCTGAAAAATGCAAGGGCTGCGGCAAGTGCGTGCGTGACTGCCCCTTCCAGGCCATCACCATGGAGGGCAAGCTTCCCTCCGTCGGCATGAGCTGCACCAACTGCGGCGTCTGCGCCGAGAACTGCCCCTTCGGCGCCATCGAGCGCAGTGAGGCTTCCATGTCCAACGTCGACATCAGCATTTACCACGGCGTGTGGGTATTTGCCGAGCAGCGCGAGGGCAAACTTATGAACGTCTCCATCGAGCTCCTCGGTGAAGGCCGCAAGCTCGCCACCGAGATCGGCACCGAGCTCTGCGCCGTTCTCGTCGGCAGCGAGATGGACGACCTCGTGACCGAGCTCTTCGAGTACGGCGCCGACAAGGTCTACTACGCCGACGCTCCCGCCCTCAAGGGCTACACCACCGACGGTTACACCAACGCCATCTACAAGGCGATCCTCAAGTACAAGCCCGAGATAGTCCTCATGGGTGCCACCCATATCGGACGCGACCTCGCTCCGAGCCTCGCCGTCAAGTGCGGCACCGGCCTCACCGCCGACTGCACCAAGCTCGACATCGATCCGACCGACAAGAAGCTCATGCAGACCCGTCCGGCCTTCGGCGGCAACCTCATGGCTACCATCGTCTGCCCGAACCACCGTCCGCAGATGTCCACCGTCCGCCCGGGCGTCATGGAGAAGCCCGTCCGCGTTCCCGGCAAGGTCGGCGAGCTCATCAAGCTCGACGCCAAGTTCAAGCCCGGCGAGATCAGGCAGAACGTGCTTGAGGTCGTCAAGAAGGTCGGCGAGATCGTCTCCCTGACCGACGCCGACATCATCGTCTCCGGCGGCCGCGGAATCGGCGGTCCCGAGGGCTTCGGCATCATCAAGCAGCTCGCTGACAAGCTCGGCGGCACCATCGCCTCCTCCCGTGCCTGCGTCGACGCCGGCTGGATTGACCACAGCTACCAGGTCGGTCAGACCGGTACCACCGTCAAGCCCAAGCTCTACATCGCCTGCGGCATCTCCGGTGCCATCCAGCACCTCGCCGGCATGCAGACCTCCGGCTACATAGTCGCGATCAACAAGAATGAGAACGCTCCCATCTTCGAAGTCGCCGACTACGGCATCGTGGGCGACCTGTTCAAGGTCATCCCCGCCATCATCGAGGCTCTCGACAAGCAGTAAGCAAACCGAAAAAATATGGAAGTGCCCCTCTCGGGGGGCGCTTCCATATACCCCCGACCCGGTCTCCGGGTCATTTTGACTATTTGAGGTAAACTTGATGAAAAAAGTTTTATCGCTCACGGCAGCCTTTCTGTGCGCCGCTCTCCTTCTCTGCGGCTGCACGATAGCTCCCCTGCCTCCCGAGCCCTCCTCCGTTCCGACGGCTGCGCCCGACGCTCCCTCGCCCGTCATTCCCGACGAGCCCGAGCCCTCCGCAGAGCCCACGACGGAGCCCGAACCCGAGCCCGTCAAGCTCTACGCGACCGTATCGCACACCGATTCCGTCATCACCAACGACGACGGCGTCGAGATACTCAGCGCGGGCTGTGACAGCATCCTCATCAAGAGCTCGGATTCCGCCGTTTCCGACGCCATCGCCGCGAAGCTCGCGGAGCTTGACGACGAGTATCAGCTCGAGCTCGGGAAGCTGCGCAGCGACGCCGCGGAGTACTATCAGGAGGCCGTCGACAGCGGCACGACCGCGATGTGGCTCAAATACGGCCTCGACCGCAACTTCGAGCCCGTCAGAATGGACGAGAACGCCATCTCCGTCGTCATGACCTATTCCGAGTATCTCGGAGGCGCCCACCCGACGGATATGCTCTCCACTTATAACTTCGATCCCGACACCGGCGCGCTTCTCTCCCTGCGTGACGTCTGCAAGGCAGGCGACCACTCCCTCGAGGATTATATCAATTCCCGTCTGCCCGCCATCGCCGCGCGCGACGAGCAGGCTCCCGCGTTCTTCGACGGCTGGGAGGAGACGCTTTCCAAGCTGGTTCTCGATAAGATCTGGTACTTCGGCGAGACGGGCATCACCGTCATCTGCAATCAGTACCTGATAGCTCCCTACGCCTCCGGCATACAGTACGTCACCGTACCGTACGCCGAGCTCAATTCCCTGCTCGACGCCAAGTACATGCCCGTCGCCGAAGAGGAGGCGTCCGGCATCGTCTACGTCTCCGGCAGAGAGCCGACCGACACGAACTCCACCCGCGTCGTCCTCGCGGAGGGCGGCGAGCGCTTCTACTTCACCACGGACGGTACCGTCCTCAACGTCAGGCTCACGAGCGGTGCCGCCAATTTCGAGACGGGCGAGTTCATCCCCGTCACGGACATATACGCGCTCAACCGCATGACGCCCGCCGACTCCATCGCCGTCACGGCCTATATCCCCGAGATAATCCCCGACCTCATGCTCTCGTACACCACGGGCGGCGTTGAGGTGCAGTACCTCATAGGTCAGAGCGGCTACGACGGCTCCGTCGTCCTCATCGCCCGCTGACTTTTTCAGATCAACGTAAAAAGACCCGCCGGGACGTTCCGGCGGGTCTTTTGCTGTCTTATGGGGATTTTTCAACGGAGCGCGTTACAGGATGGCCTTGCCCTCGGCGACGAGGCGGTCGTAGTTCTTGCGGGAGGCCTCGTAGATCTTCCTGCGCAGGCGCGGGCTCATCATTCTCGCGTCAATGAGGATGCGGTTGTCGGCGCCGATGGTGTTCATGAACTCGGCGACGGCGGCGTCCATCTCTTCATCGGAGGCGTCCTTGGAGACGTTCGGCTGCTCGGTGAAGATGAACTGGTCGCCATACATCTTTTTGAGCTTATATTTGTCGTTGAGCGGCTGGCCGCCCCAGGAGTCCATGTGCTCCTCGATGAAGATGGGCACGAAGCTCTCGACGAAGCCGCAGCAGTGGAGGTCCCAGTACATTCCGAGGGAGTGGACGTACTCGCCGAGCTCCTTGGTGTAGGGCAGCAGCATCTCGCGGACGGTCGGCACGGAGAAGAACTCCGCGCGCTGGGAGCCCCAGTCGTCGTTAAAGTTCACGATGTCGGCGTTGAACCACTTTTTGCAGTTCTTGTAGAACTTCTTGTGAACGTCGGTGACGGCGCGGAAGAATCTGTGCACGGCTTCCTTCTGGTCATCGTCGATGAGGGCGACGGCGGCATACTGGAAGTCCATGACGGCGATAAGGCGCTCGAACAGGCAGCCGACAACGGATATGTAGGTCGCACGGTCGGGGTTGATCTTGTCCTTGTTGCGCTCATAGCAGCCCTCCCAGTCCCACGTGTCGGGATCGGGCACGGTGAGGTACTTTTCCCACTCATTGATATCGGGGCACTTCGGGGCGCCGGGCTTTACCATCGCGCCGCCGACTTCCTTTACGAAGACCCATTCGACGCCGTAGCCGTCGACACCGTGACCGGGGTCGGAGGAACGCGCACGGACCTCGGGGTCGCAGTCGAGCATGAAGGAGTTGTACTCGCCCATGGAGAACGGCGTCCACATCGGGGTCTTGCCCTGATACAGACGGAGCGTATTTTCACGGAGCGTGATGGGGGTCGAGAAGACCTCCGTCTCGGTACCGAATCTGGAAACTATCTTATCTTTGACGATCAGTTCATCAGGTGTAAACTTCTCAATAGACATTTCTTATCTCCTTACTTATTTTTTTCTTTATCTTATCAAATATTCTACACGACTTCAATGTGTTTTTGCTTTTCTGCGAGCTTTATGCTATCATTTTTTCAAATGCTTTTAAGGAGCTTTTATCATGACCGTCAGATTATTCGATGAAAACAGCCATTTACGCTCTTTCTCTGCGCGCGTCCTCGCCTGCGATCCCGACGGGGACCGCTTCCGCGTCGAGCTCGACCGCACGGCGTTCTTCCCGGAGGGCGGAGGTCAGTGCGGCGACCGCGGCACGCTCGGCGGCGCGGCGGTGCTCGACACGCAGGAGACTGACCGCGTCATCTTCCATATTACTGACACGCCGCTCCCCGTCGGATCGGAGGTCACGGGCGAGATAGACTGGGACCTGCGCTTCGGCAACATGCAGGGCCACTCTGCCGAGCACATCATCTCCGGGATAGTCCACCGCCGCTTCGGATACTCCAACGTCGGCTTCCACATCGGCGAGCAGGTCACGATGGACTTCGACGGCGAGCTGACCGACGCCGATATCGCGGATATCGAGGCGGCGGCGAACGAGGCCGTCTATGACGACCGCGTCATCACGGCGCGCTACCCCTCCGCGGAGGAGCTCGCGGTCCTCGAATACCGCAGCAAGCTCGACCTTACGGAGAACGTCCGCATAGTGACGGTCGAGGGGATAGACTCCTGCGCCTGCTGCGCGCCGCACGTCTCGCACACGGGCGAGATAGGCGTCATCAAGATAACGGACGCGATGCGCCACAGAGGCGGCATGCGCCTCTTCATGCTCGCGGGGCGGGCGGCTTACCGCGACTACGCGGCGAAGTCCCGCTCGGCGGCGGAGCTCTCGGCGATGCTCTCGGCTAAGCGCGACGAGCTGCCCGCGGCAGTCTCCCGCGTCATGACGGCGCTCGACGAGGCGAGACACCGTCTCACCGCGGCGGAGCTTGCCCGAGTACGCGCGCGCGCAGCGGCGCTCCCCGTGACGGAGGGCAGTTTGTGCCTTTTTGAGGATTCCTCCGACCCGAACGTCCTGCGCGAGCTGTGCAACCTCGCGGTGGAAAAGGCGGCGGCCGCCGCTGTCTTCTCCGGGGCGGACGGCGATTACCGCTATATCATCGGCTCGTCCCGCGTCGATCTGCGCGCCGCGTCGAAGGCTCTGAACGCCGCGATAAGCGGGCGCGGCGGCGGCTCTCCCTCAATGATACAGGGCTCCTGCACGGCAGACGCGGAAGCTCTGCGCGCTTTCTTCGCGGCATGGCCCGGGAGCGCGGAAAATACGCTCTGATCCTGCCAAAAGTCGTCGGATTTATTGACAAAATGTAAAATATATAGTATATTTTTGCATTAGAAAATCTATATATTGAACGGAGGAAATCTCATGGACATGCCCAAGCAGTCCCTCGGACGCACCCTCGTCATGAGCTTCCAGCACATGTTTGCCATGCTCGGTGCGACCATGCTCGTCCCCCTGCTCTCCGGTATGAGCGTCCCCGCCGCCCTGCTCTGCGCGGGTCTCGGCACCATCATTTTCTACTTTGTGACCCTGAAAAAGGTCCCCGTATTTCTCGGCAGCTCCTTCGCCTTCCTGCCCGCCCTCATCGCGATAGTCGGCGGCGGTGCATACGAGATCGGCTCCCCTGAATGGGATCAGCGCATGGCGAGCGTAATGATCGCCATCTTCTGCGCCGGTATCGTCTACGTCATTCTCTCCGTTATCATCAAGGCTGTCGGCGTCAAGAGGATCAAGAAGCTCTTCCCGCCCATAGTCGTCGGCCCCGTCATCATCATCATCGGCATGATACTCGCGCCCAAGATGTTCTGGAACAACATCATCGGCAACTACGCCGAGATGTCCGGCTGGGCGTACAGCACCGGCTGGCAGCAGTGGACCGCCGCTGCCGTCACCGCGCTGAGCATCATCCTCATCAACGCCCTTGCCAAGCCCAAGAGCTTCTTCAAGGTCATCCCCATCCTCTGCGGCTTCATCATCGGCTACATCTACTCCGCCATCATCGGCCTCGTCAACATCACCTTCTCCGGCGACATCGTCATCTTCCAGCAGGCCGGTGAGGTCTGGGGCTTCTGGGGCGCTGACGGCCTCGGCAATCTCGATCCGAGCCTCCTCGTCTCCGCGATTCTCATGATAGTCCCGCTCGCCATCGTCACCTTCATGGAGCACCTCGGCGACATCTCCGCCAACTCCACCGTCTGCGGTAAGGACTTCATGGTCGATCCCGGTCTGCACCGCACCGTCCTCGGCGACGGTCTTGCGACCGCGCTCGCCGGCCTCCTCGGCGGCCCGGCCAACACCACCTACGGCGAGAACACCGCCGTCCTCTCCATCACCAAGAACTATAATCCGAAGAACATCTTCATTGCCGCCATCATGGCAGTCGTTCTCGGTATCTTCGTTCCGTTCAGCGAGATCCTCCAGTCCATCCCCTCCCCCGTCGTCGGCGGCGCTTCCATCGTGCTCTTCGGCATGATCTCCGCCAACGGCCTGCGCGCCCTCGTTGACGGCAAGGTCGACTTCGGTGATTCCAAGAACATCATCGTCGTCTCCGTCACCCTCGCCATCGGTCTCGGCCTCGGCGCCATGAGCCTTGCCGGCGACATCACCGGCCAGAGCGTCCTCAAGGTCATGATCGGCAAGGTCGAGCTCTCCCCGCTCGCCATCGCCACCGTCGTAGCGATCGTCCTCAACCTCATTATCCCCAACAGCAAGAAAGCCAACATCGGCGTCGAGAGCGAAGCCCACGAGACTCTCGCCTCCAACATCCCCGTCGAGGAGGACGCCGAGTAATTCCCCAAAATACAAAAACGGCAGGGTCTCCGGACCCTGCCGTTTTCTTATGCCCAGCGGCACTTATACCTCGAAGAAGCTGCTGACGGATATCTCGAACGCCGTCTTCTCGACGCTCACGCCGTCCGTCAGCTTGACGTAGCTGCGGCTCTGGAGCCTGCCGTCGACGCCCGTCTCCGTCCCGACGTCCCACAGCGACGCCATGACCGCGCCCGCGCCCCACGCGATACAGGGCAGGTAGTCGCTCCTGCCGCACCGTCTGTTCACGGCGAGCATGAGGTCGCATATCTCGCGGCCCATGGGCGTACGGCGCAGGTTCGGCGGCTTGCAGAGCGTCCCGCGCAGGATGACGCGGTTCAGGTCCGGGTCGTCGGTGAACTCTATCCTCTGCGCGTAGACGCTGATGACGAGCTTGCTCCCGACTCCGCTCCTGTTGTTGAAGGAGCGCACCTCGCCCAGGACGCGGATGCGGCTCCCCTCCGTCACCTCCGCGCCCGCGAGCAGCGCGCGGGAGGCCGTCACGTTTACCGTGTCCGCCGTACCGGACAGTCTGTGCGTCTCGAGCGGGAACACGAAAAAGTCTCCGCCCCGCGACGTATGCGAAAAGCGCGGCGCGCCCGCGAGCGTACCGCAGAACTCAGCGGCGTTGGTTTCCAAAGCTCTGCACCTCCGTGGTTTTTATCCTGTCTAATCATATTCGGAGGATGCCGCCGCTATACCGCCGAGGGAAGTAAAACCGCAGAGCCTGAGCGCAAAAAAAGACCCGCCGGAGGGGGAATTTCTCCCTCCGGCGGGTCTTCATCCATCATTAGATGCGGCGCGCTATTTCGATGGCGAGCAGTAGCTTGTCCACGTTGTTGTTCGCGTCCGCGAGCGTGCCGACGGAGTATCCGTCCTCGGAGAGCACGTCGCCCGTGACGACGAAGGTGTAAAGCTCTATCCCGTAGAAGCTGCACACGGACTGCGCGCCCGCTATCTCCATGTCTACGGCGATGCAGCCCTCGGCCCTGCGCTTTGCCGCCTGGCCCGCTGTCTCGCGCAGGAAGGCATCCGTCGTCCATATCCTACCCTCGACGAAGGGGACGCCGAGCTCCTCGAATACGGCCCGGACAGCGCCGCTGTTCGATACCGTGACGTAATCCGAGGGAGGCGCGTAGTGATAGCTCATGCCCTCGTCGCGGTACGCCTCGGTCGGGATGACGAAGCGGTTGGCCGTCTTTTCAAAGTCGAGGCTTCCGGAGGAGCCGAACATGACGAATTTCTCCGCGCCGGTCAGCCAGCTGACCTCGGCAATACACTCCGAGCACATCGCCGAGCCGAGCGGCGACAGATAAAACGCGATATTCCTGCCGTCGAGGGAGAACGAATATACGGGGATGCAGCCGTTGCACGCGCCTACCTGCGCTATTTTGGTGCAATCGCGCGAGGCGAGGAGCGTTTTCAGAATTTCCTCCGAAAACGTCACCATGCAGACATCCGCGAGATGCCCGCGCTCGCCGTAGATGTCCTCCAGGGACACGAGCGGCTTCGTTTCGGTATCGAAGGAATCGGTTATCACGGCTTTTCCCTCCCGTCACGCGAAGGACCGCGCGGCACGGGGAGGCAGCCGTCAGTCCTTGTGCAGATTGAGAACCTTGTAGTTCTTCACGAAGTATTCTATGCCCGACCACACCGTCGTCACGACCATGAGCGCCACGCACAGCCAGTCGACACTCACGGGGCCGAAGAGCACCGCGTCGTGCCACGGGGTCATCATGAGGCAGAGCGCGACGATGGAGGCGAAGGTCTTTATCTTGCCGGAGATGCCCGCCGCTATCACGACGCCGCCCTCGACGGCGATGAGGCGCAGGCCCGTCACGGCGAACTCGCGCGCGAGGATGATTATCGCGCACCACGCCGGCATCTGCTCCCACTGTACGAGGATGAGCATCGCGCTCATGACGAGCAGCTTGTCGGCGAGCGGGTCTATGAATTTTCCGAAGTCGGACACCTGATTGAACTTGCGGGCAACGTAGCCGTCCACGCTGTCTGTGATGCTCGCGAGGATGAACACTGCGAGCGCGACGAGCGTCGAGCCCTTGAAGTCCAGCAGCATTATCACGACGAAGACGGGTATCATCACGACCCGGAGCAGGGTTATCTTGCTTGCCGTCGTCATTCTTCCACGACCTCTCCGAGCAGCTCGCCGTCGAGCGTTTCGGTTATGTGCACGTTCACGAGCTTACCGGGCACGGCCTTGCCGGTGAAGAACACCTTGCCGTCGACGTCGGGAGAATCGGCCTCGCTGCGGCCGAACCAGCATTCGGCGAACCTGTCGAAGCCCTCGCAGAGGACGCTGAGCGTCTTCCCGACGCGGGATTCGTTGAATTCATCCATGATGTCGCCCTGCAAACGGGAGATGCGCTCGGCGCGCTGCTCGGCGACCGCCCTCGGCGGGATATCCGGCATCGCGGCGGCGGGCGTGCCCTCCTCGGGCGAGAACGCGAACACGCCGACGCGCTCCATCTTCACCTCGCGCAGGAAGCTCAGCAGCTCCTCGAACTCCGCCTCGCCCTCGCCGGGAAGCCCGGTTATCAGCGTCGAGCGGATGACGACGCCCGGTATCTCGCGGCGGAGCTTCTTTATCAGCTCGCGTATCTCGCCGCCGCTCCCGCGGCGGTTCATGCGCTCGAGGATGGCGTCGTTTATGTGCTGGATGGGGATGTCTATGTACTTCATCACCTTCGGGTTGGACGCTATCTCGGCTATGAGCGCGTCGTCAAGCTCGTCGGGATAGAGATAGTGCAGTCTGATGCGCTCGAGGCCGTCTATCTTGCTCAGCTCGCGCAGGAGCTCGGGAAGCAGGCGCTTTCCGCCGAGGTCCGTTCCGTAGCGCGTGACGTCCTGCGCGACGAGGATGAGCTCGATGACGCCCGTATTCTCCACGAGATCGCGTGCCTCGCGCAGTATGCCCTCCATCGGGCGGCTGCGGTAGCGCCCGCGGATGGACGGGATGACGCAGAAGGCGCAGTGGTTGTCGCAGCCCTCGGCTATCTTGATGTACGCCCAGCCGTCGCCTGAGGTCACGACGCGGTCCGTCTCCTCGACGGGCGCGTTGATGTCACCGAAGAGCTCCGGGGTCTCCCCCGCCTCGACGGCGCGCACGGCGTCAACTATCTCCTCGAAGCTGCCGCAGCCGAGGATGCCGTCGACCTCGGGCATCTCGTCGAGTATCTCCCTGCCGTATCTCTGCGGCAGGCAGCCCGTCACGAGTATCTTTTTCAGACGCCCCTCTTTTTTCAGCTCGGCGAATTCGAGTATGTTCTCTATCGCCTCGCTCTTGGCGCTCTCGATGAAAGCGCAGGTGTTTATGATAAGCACGTCGACCTCGGCGAGCTCGCCGGAGATCTCGTAGCCGGCGTCGTTGAGGCGCCAGAGCATCTGCTCGCTGTTGATGGTGTTCTTCGCGCAGCCGAGGGATACCATACCGATCTTCATTCTTCGTCCTCCGTTGGTTCTCCGCGCCTTGCCAGCGCGGAGCGTATATCGTCCCACCCGAAGCCGCGGCGCGCAAGGTACTCGCCCGCGCGGGCGAGGTCGCGCCTGTCTCCGGTCGTTATGCGGGAATTGAGCAGGCGGTCTATCGTCTCCGACTGATCGCCGAGGCCCTCGAGCGCATCGTCCCACAGCTCGCGGGGTATCTTCGCCATGGAGAGCCTGCGCCTGACCTCCGCGGGGCCGTAGCCCTTCGCGGCGCAGCGGCGCACGATGCTCTCGGCGCAGGCGGAATCATCCACCGCGCCCGCTCTGACGAGCCTCTCCGCCGCGGCGGCGGCGTTTTCCGCGCTCTCGCCCTTCTCCACGAGCTTCTTTTTCAGCTCGCCCTCGGATATGGGGCGGGACGCCGCCAGACGGGCGGCGCGGCGGCGCGTCCTCGAAAAAGCGACTGCGTCGGTGAGCTCCTGCATGCGTTCGGCGGATATCTCCATGCCGGACGCGAGCGAGAAGTCCGCGACGTTTTCCGCGTAGCACTTCATCTTCGTCCCGTTCTCGAATTCGAGGCGGAACGCATCGGTGCTGTTCGGTATCCCGGTGATCTTCTCGAGGATCATCAGTCTTCAAAATCCTCCGCGGTGATGCTGACGGCACGGCCCGCGGCAACGGCGGCGGCCTTCGACTGCGGGCTCATGAGCTTGAAGAAGTTGGCCTTTATCTGCTCCTCGATGCCGGAAGCGATATCGGGATTCTCCTTGAGGAACGCCTTGACGGAATCCTTGCCCTGCAGGCGGTTGCCCTCGACGGTGAACCACGAGCCGGACTTCTCGATGATGTCGAGGCTGACGCCCATGTCGATTATCTCACCGAGCCTGGAGATGCCCTCGCCGTAGATTATATCGAACTCCGCCTCGCGGAACGGCGGGGCGACCTTGTTCTTCGTGACCTTGACCTTCGTCCTGTTGCCGACCATCTCGCTGCCGACCTTGAGTGTCTCGGTGCGGCGCACGTCGAGCCTGACGCTCGCGTAGAATTTCAGCGCGCGGCCGCCCGTCGTCGTCTCGGGGTTGCCGTACATGACGCCTATCTTCTCGCGGAGCTGGTTGATGAAGATGACGACGCACTTGGTCTTGGATATGCTGCCCGCGAGCTTGCGGAGCGCCTGACTCATGAGACGCGCGTGCAGGCCGACGACGGAATCGCCCATCTCGGCCTCTATCTCGGCGCGGGGCACGAGCGCGGCGACGGAGTCGATGACTATGACGTCGACGGCGCCGCTCCTGACGAGCGCTTCGGTTATCTCGAGCGCCTGCTCGCCGGTATCCGGCTGGGCGATGAGCAGGTTGTCTATGTCCACGCCGAGGGCGCGGGCGTAGGTCGGGTCGAGCGCGTGCTCGGCGTCGACGAACGCGGCCTCGCCGCCCGCCTGCTGGGCAGACGCGGCGATATGCAGCGCGAGCGTGGTCTTGCCGGAGGATTCCGGCCCGTATATCTCGATGATGCGGCCCTTCGGCACGCCGCCTACGCCGAGCGCGAGGTCGAGCGCAAGCGAGCCGGTCGGAATGGCCTCGACGTCGATGTTCGCGGCCTCGCCGAGGCGCATTATCGAGCCCTTTCCGAAGTTCTTTTCTATCTGAGCCATCGCGGTCTCAAGCGCGAGCTTCCTGTCCTCAGCGGGAGCCGCGGTCTCTATGCCGGGTTTCTTTTTCTTGTCAGCCATAGGTCAAACCTCCTCTTGTAATGTAAAGAGCAGTACGCGCTCAATATTTCCCGTGTCGAATACGCTCCCGTCAGACCGGAAGCCCGCGGCCTCCGCCAGAGCGCGTATCTGCGCCGCCTGGCCCTCGCCGCATTCGAAAATGAGTCTGCCGCCCGGTGTGAGAGCGGCGCGCCACAGCGAACAGACGCTGCGGTAGAATTTCAGGCCGTCCTCTCCGCCGTCAAGCGCGAGGCGCGGCTCAAAGTCCCTTACGGACGTATCGAGCTCCGCGATCTCCGCCGAGGCTATGTACGGCGGGTTGCAGAGGATGAAGCCGAATTTCCCGAGCGCGGGCGCGGGCTCCGCGAGAGCGTCGGCCGCGGTGCAGATAACGTTCGCGTCGTTGAGGGCGGCGTTTCGCCTCGCCGTTTTCAGCGCGGCGTCCGATATATCGGCGCAGACGACGTGCGCGCCGGGTATCTTTTTCGCGACCGTGATGCCTATGCAGCCTGTGCCGCAGCACAGGTCGAGCACGCGGTCATCCTCATTTATGAGGCCGAGCGCCGCTTCGACGAGGGGCTCTGTATCCATGCGCGGTATGAGCACGCCGGGGTCCGTGAGGAAGGGCAATCCGTAAAACTCCCACGCGCCGATTATATAGGCGGCGGGCTCTCCGGCGGCGCGCCTTCGCGCGAGCGCCATCGTCGCGTCCATCGTGTCCGTGTATAGATTTGAATCCCGCAGGAGCTCCGACACGGTCTTTCCGGCGGCGAACGCCGTCAGCATCCGCGCCTCCTGCGCGTAGGCCTCTATCCCCGCCTCACGCAGGACGCTGCGCGCGGCGGTATAGACGTCGTAGTACTTTACCATTTATCAGCGCCCTTTTCCTCGGGGATCACGAGCTCGAGCGCGGCTATCGCCGTCTCTATCATCAGGTCGTCGGGCTCGAACACCGTCAGGTGCTGCACGGCCTTGCCGGGCGCGGCGAGTATCTTCGAGAGCACGTTGTCATGCCCGCCGACCCAGCGGTTTATCTCGTAGCTTATCGCGACGACTATGGGCAGCAGCGCGAGGCGCAGTACCGTACGCAGGAGGGGATTGTCCCACGAGGCCCAGTTGAAGCTGACGACGGAGAAGACGAGTATGCTTATTATCATGACGACGAAGAGGAAGCTCGTTCCGCAGCGCGGGTGCTGCCTCGGCTGCGGGCGCACGTTCTCGACCGTGAGCGGGAGGCCCTTTTCGTAGCAGTGGATGCTCTTGTGCTCTGCGCCGTGATATTCGAAGACGCGGTGTATGTCCTTCATGCGTGTCGCCGCCCACATATAGACGAGGAATATTATTATGCGGATGACGCCCTCGATGAGATTTATGACGATGCCGGAATGAATGATATTCTTGAAAAGAAGGGCGAGCCACGACGGCAGCAGGATGAACAGTGCGACCGAGATGACGAGGCCTATGACGAGCGAGAACGATATCATGACCTTCGTCGCCTTTTCGCCCTCGAACTTCTCGTTTATCCACTTGTCGAGCTTCGATTCGTTCTCCGCCTCCTCCTCGGGAAGCTGCTCGGCGGAGAACATGAGCGCACGGATGCCGTTGGTCATGGAGGTTATGAACGTGAAGACGCCTCGGATGAACGGCCAGCCGAGCACGGGGTACTTGTCCTTGGAGTACGTCAGCTCCTCGACCTTGACGACACGGCCCTCGGCGCCGTTTACCACTATCGCCTGCTTCGTCGGCCCGCGCATGAGGATCCCCTCCATCAGCGCCTGACCGCCTATCATCGTTTTGAACGTAGATTCCTTTTTTGCCAATTTTCTGCCCTCTTTATCCGTTGACGGGGAGCTTGATATGAACGATGAGGCCGCCGTCGGGCGCATTCTCGATGAGGAAGATGCCGTTGTGCAGCCTGATTATCTCGTCGACGACGGCAAGACCTATGCCGCTGCCGCGCTCCTTGGAGCTTCCCTTGTAGAATTTCAGCTTTATCTTGTCGAGCTCGTCCTCCGGCACGCCGGGTCCGAAATCACGCACGGAGAGGTCGACGTACTCGTGACCCTCGGGCGTCTTTTCGAGCTCGGTGCGGACTATTATGCGCTTGCCCTCACGCGCGTACTTCGCGGCGTTGTCGAGGACGTTCAGCACGACCTGCTTGAGGCGCTGCGCGTCGCCGCGTATAGTCGGTATGGGCTGCTCGGACGGCTCGTATACGACGTCCATGCCCTCTATGCGGAGTATCTCGCCGTAGGTGAATATCGTCTCCTCGAGGCCCTCCTCGATGTTCATGGGCTCGATGTTGACGAAGAAGCGCCCGTCCTCTATGCGCGTGAAGTCGAGGAGCTCCTCGACCATATTCGTCAGTCGGCGCGACTCCTTGAGGATGATGCCGACACCGGCGCGCGAATCCTGACTAAGATTCTCGTCGTAGAGTATCGTCTCGCTCCAGCCCGTGATGGCTGTCAGCGGCGTGCGCAGCTCGTGCGAGACGGAGGAGATGAATTCCGTCTTCATCTTTTCGCCCTGCGACAGACGCATTGACATGTCGTTTATCGTATCGACCATGTCGCCTATCTCGTCAGCGTAGTGCATGTCTATCTGTCCGCCGAAGCCGCCCTCGGCTATGCGCTTGGTCATGTCCGTGACCTCGCGTATCGGCGTTATGATGCCGCGTATGAAATACAGGCTCAGCACGACGACCATCACGACGACCGCCGCCGCGACGAGGAGCGCCGCGACTATGCTCGTTGACACCGCCTTATCTACCGCGCGCAGGCCCGTCACGTACCGCATGACGCCGACGACCTGGCCGTTGGAGTATATCATCGGGCTCGAAACGCTCAGCACGCGTTCCCCCGTTACGGGACTGCGCCCGCGGAAGGTGCGCGTCGTCTTCGTCGAGATGGCCTCCCCGATATCCGAGGTTCCGGGGCGCGTGCCTGCCGTTATGCCGTAGGTCGAGACGAGGACGCGGCCGTTCGTGTCTATAAACTGCAATTCGAGCACATCGCGCTCTTCAAAGCGCTCGGTATACCGGAACGCGCTCTGATAGTACTCCGCGTACGTCATGGCGACATAGCTCGCGAAGAAGTCCGCCGAGGTCTTGGCCTTGGCCTCGAGAGCCGCGCTTACGCCGGAGTAGTAATAGCTGTAAATGGCTATGCTCCACCCGCCTACGCCCATGAGCGCTATTATGAGAGTGATGATGACGCTCGTCAGCACCCATCTTTTTTTCAGGCTGCGCAGCTGCAAAAACTTCATCGAAAGTTAAAAGCCCCACTTGTATCCGTAGCCCCAGACGGTCGTGATGAACGTCGGGCTCGTCGGATCGTCCTCTATTTTCAGGCGAAGACGCCTGATGTTGACGTCAACTATCTTCAGCTCGCCGAAGTAGTCGCGGCCCCAGACGGCGTTGAGTATGTCCTCACGTGAGAGGGCCTTGCCGGGATTGTCCATAAACAGCTTGATTATCGAATATTCGACCTGCGTGAGCTTGACGCGCTCGCCGTTTTTTTCGAGGGTGCGGTTGCGCGTATTGAGCTTGAACGGCCCGCGCGCTATCTCGCCCGTCTCGTCGGAGTCCTCGCCGCCCACACGGCGGTAAAGCGCGTCGACGCGCGCGGTGAGCTCCGCGGGAGAAAAGGGCTTGGTGACGTAGTCGTCGGCGCCCGTCATGAGGCCCGTGACCTTGTCCATCTCCTGCGTGCGCGCGGTGAGCATGATGATGCCCATGTGCGGGTCTGCGGCGCGGATGCGGCGGCAGACCTCGAAGCCGTCGGTATCCGGCAGCATGATGTCGAGCAGAGCCACCTTGACGTCCGGGTGACGCCGCAGCTGCTCGAACGCCTGCGCGCCCGATTCCGCCTCGATAGGCTCGTAGCCTCCGCGGCGCAGATTTATCACCACGAAGCTGCGTATGCTGGACTCATCTTCAAGTACAAGTACTTTTTTCACGTGTCAGTCCTCCATCAAGTCAGTCCTGTGCCCCATTCGGAGTATATGAGCCGGAAGCTGCTCTTCACGTACGCCATGTCGAGCACCCCGCCGAGCACCTCCGCGCCCGGAAGGATCTTGCAGGCATATATGACCTCGTCCTCACTGCGAAGGGCTGTGCGCCCGTCGCGGACGGATTTGGCTTCTCTGTTCTCGCCCGTGAGCGAGTATATGACAAGCACGTCGGTCTGCTCTTCCCCGTCAGCGACGGAGAATATGACCGCGCGCTCGCCCGGGATGCGGTCGTCGCGCCGCACACGGACCTTCTTCGACATTTCCTCCGGGAGGATGAAGAACCACCCGTCCGTCCTGTTATGATAGGTCGTGAGGCGCTGGTAGGCGTGCCCCGCGGCGTCGTAGCACGTCCAGTCAATAAGGCGGTACACCGTTTCGCCGGAGCTCTCTATCTCTCGCGTGAGCGGCACCTCGGTCACGCCGTCGCCGTCTATGTCGCGCGAATAAAACGCCTGATCGCGCACCGTGGCGAGGCTCGCGCCGCCCTCCGCGTCGCGCGTGACGTTCGTTATGGTGCCCTCTTCGGCGGTGAAGATATCCGTCACCACGCCGCCCGCGGACCACGTCCCGTCGACGAACAGCGCCGTGCGCCCGCGCTGCAGGGTACCGCGCTTTATGTACTGTATGCTCTCCATTCCCTCCGAGAGCGGAGCGGAAACGCTGTCCGTGTCCCCGTCCGGGGAGAAGGTCACCATCTCGACGCTGCCGGTCATGTCCGCGGCGTCGTGGCGGAAGATGTAGAGCTGGCTCGTGCCCGCGCCGATGAGGTCCGCAACGACGTACTCCGAGTAGTCCGCCGTGGTCAGCGGGGTCGGCAGGAAGTCGCGCACGGAGTAGACGCGGAGCATGCGGAGCTCCGAGGAGATGCGGCGGCTGATGACTATCTCGAGCCACCCGTCTCCGTCAAGGTCGGAGTAATCGACGGACGCGAAGCCCGTGCCCTCGCCCTCGAGAATGAGCGCCGGCACGTACACGTCGTCGGAGTTCTTTTTGAAGACGTAGAGCTTGAGGGGATTGTCCCCCGTGCCGGAGAAAAACGCCACGGCCTCGCTCACGCCGTTACCGTCGAAGTCCCACAGCTGGACGCTCTGGCGGTTGCTCCCGCCGGCGGGCGCGGAATAGACCATTCCCGTCGCGAGCACGCCGTCTATCGCGTCCTGCAGGTTCAGGTATTCCTGCGAGGGGCGCGGGAGCGTGAACAGCTCGTCCATCCTGTCGTTCAGGCAGCCCGAGAACGTCAGTATCAGCAGGACGGCCGCGGCCAATATGCACTTTTTCGCACGGCTCAGCCGCATATCTTGTACCTCGGCATAGTTAGATACGTTATTATATCACAACATCGTACGTTTTGATAGTATTTTTTCTGCATACATGCGGCATATTCATGTTGTAAAAAACTGAGAAACGGTATATTGTGTAGTAGTGATCTTACCGGACGGGAGGCGGGCACATGAAAAAGACCTGCGGACTCATTTCCGAGGGCGTTCTGCCCGCGGGAGCGGAGTCCGGGCCGTTCGCCGAGGCATACTCGGCTCTCATACGCGGCTGCGGCTGCGGCGAATTCATCTGCGGCATGGAGCGCGGCGCGGAGCTTCTCGGCGCGGAGCTCGTCCTCGCCTCGCGCGCGGAGACGGGAGCGGCGCTCTGGGGCGTCCTCTCCTCCGAGGAGCAGTGGACGGGATGGAGCCTCGAGGATGCGGACAGGCTCTTCCGCGTCATGGAGCGCGCCGACCATGAATACAGGCTCGCAGACAGAGCCTCCCCCGAAGCGCGGAGCGCGCAGCTGCGCTTCATAGCGGAGCGCTCGCAGGTGCTCATAGTCACTGCGGCCGCGCCGTCGGACGGTCTGCGCAGGCTGCTCGTTGCCGCCGCGGCGCGCGGATGCGAGGTACGCATACTCGACCCGGAAACGAGCGCGGTCACGGAGCTCCCGAGAGCCGTCGCACGCTGAATAAAAACGGAAAAGCTGCTATCGGATATCCGATAGCAGCTTTTTTCTCACGGGATGTGCCCGTGCTGTCCGCTCTGTGACGGTCCTTACTTCGCGACGGCGGCCTTGAGAGCCTTGCCGGCCTTGAACTGCGGCAGGCGCGAGGCGGGGATCTCTATCTGCTCCTTGGTGCGGGGATTATGGCCCACGCGGGCGTCACGGGTCTTGACCTCGAACACGCCGAAGCCGACCAGCTGAACTTTATCTCCGGAAACGAGCGCGTCCGTGATGGTGTCGAGAATGGCGCCCATCGCCTTCTCCGTATCCTTCTTGGAAAGACCGGTCTTCGCGGCAGCCGCGCTGATAAGTTCTGCCTTATTCATTAGTTTTCCTCCTTAAAATTTCATGGCTCTCGCCATTTTTAGCGGGTCTTCACTGATTCTATGAACTTGTCCGAGGCGGCGTTAAGCGCATCCTCGGGGTCGACACCCATCGCCTTCGCGTATCTCACGGCCTCGAACAGAAGCTCTCCGACCGCAGCCCCCGCGTCCTCCGCGGAGCCGAGCGCTTCGGCGGAAGCGCGCAGCGCGCTCCCTGCCTCCTCCGCGCCTCCGGGCAGCAGCCCGGCCTTCACGGACTTGGAGCATATCTTCTCCGCGCGCCAGAGCGCCGGCAGGCTCCTTGCGACCGCCTCGAGCGTGTCCGCCGTGCTCTCCTGCTTCTTCTCAACGCGCTTGAGAGCGTCCCAGTTATCAAGGACCTCCGCAGAGCCCGAGACCTTCGTATCCGCAAAAACGTGCGGGTGTCTGTAAATGAGCTTTTTGCAGATGCCGTCGGCAACGTCGTCAAGCGTGAAGCCGCCGGTCTCCCTTTCCATCTGGCAGTGGAACACCACCTGCAAAAGAACGTCGCCCAGCTCCTCGGCGAGAGCCGCCTTGTCATCGAGGTCTATCGCCTCGGCGGCCTCGTAGGCCTCCTCAAGGAGATTGCGCCTGATGCTGGCGTGAGTCTGCTCCCTGTCCCACGGGCATCCGCCGGGCGAGCGCAGAAGCTCTGTTATCTCAACGAGATCGCTGACCGTGTAGTGCTCTTTCTTATCGAAATTTAACATATTTTCTCCGCCTAATCAAGACTTATTTATCTTTTATTCTAAATAATCTTGCCAGTTTCTTCCCTTTCGGCATGATTTCGAGGTCGTCGGCCGTTATTACGCGGAGAACGATTATCAGCGCGGCGTACACTATCACGGCGACGATTATCGCCGCAGCCATGCACACGCAGGTGATGAGGCGGCCTCCGGAGGCTCCGAACAGCCTCTCGAGGAGCAGGTACGAGCCGAGCGCCGCGGCGCCCATTATAAGGCTGCACACGAGCGGCTTGACGAGCTGACGGAGCATGCGCGGGCGGTCCTTGACCTTGACGGCGATGATGACCATGTTCAGCGCGCTGACCGCGAAGTAGCACGCGAGGGACGCTATCGCCGCGCCCGTTATCCCGAGCGACGGGACCGAGAGCAGTACCCAGTTGCCCGCGACCTTGATGACCGCGCCGACGAGGATGGTATATATCGGCATACGCTCATAGCCGTACGCCTGCAAAACGGCGTTCGTCGTCAGCATGAGGCAGACGAAGAAGCCCGACGGGCCGAGCCAGCGGAGGACCTCGATGCCGGCCTCGTGCGTATCGGGATAGAGCACCGCCATTATCGGGGCGGCGAGCACGCTCATGCCGACCGCCGCGGGCATCCCGACGAGCGCAGTCAGCTTGACGGCTCCCTCCGCGACGCCGCGGGCGCGCAGGGGCTCCTTCTTGGCGAGGAACGCGGAGATGGCGGGAATGGCGCTTATCGTCAGAGGCACGGTGAAGGCGCTCGGCAGGTTGAACAGCGTCTGCACCTTCGTGAACGCGCCGTAGAGTATCTTGGAATCGAGGTAGGAATAGTCGAGCGCGTGCTGGAGGCGCTCCATTATCAGCTTGGAGTCGACCACGGCGAGCACGCTGAGCACGGACGAGCCGAGCGCGATGGGCACGCCTATGCGGACGAGGTCGAGGAGGATGCGGCCGCGGCTGTCCGGTACGTCGGGCGAAGCGGAAGGCGCGGTGAACTTTTTGTCGTAGCGCACCTTGTATATCCATGAATATACGAGAGCTATCAGCTCGCCTATCGTCACGCCGAGAATGGCGCCTGCGGAGGCGAGGGGAAGTCCGTAGCCCTTCTTTATGAGGAGCGCCGCGAGCGTCAGGCCGAACGCGAGCTTGCACACGACCTCTATCACCTGCGAGACCGAGGTGGATATCATGTCGCTGAGGCCCTGCGTGTAGCCGCGGTAAGCGCTCATGACGCACACGAGGAGCACCGCCGGGCCGAGCGCGAGGATGCTCGGGGCGACCTCCGCGTTATTGAGCGCAGAGGCGAGCTGCTCGGAAAAGAGCATCATTATCGCCGTTCCGACAGCGCCGAGGACGGTGAAGGCCGCAAGCGCCACGCGGAAGGTGCGCTTTATCTGCAGCGTGCGCCCGCGCGCGTCCGCCGCCGCGACGAGGCGCGACATGGCGACCGGCAGGCCCGCCGTCGACAGCGTCAGCAGCAGGGAGTATATGTTGTACGCCGTGCCGAAGTACGACGTTCCCTCGTCACCGAGGATGTTGTACAGGGGTATCTTGTATACCGCGCCGAGGACCTTGACCACTGCGACGGTGGCGGCGAGCAGCGCGGCGCCCTGAACGAAGCTCTGTTTACGGGTCGCCAAATTCATTCTCCTATCTCTGCCCCGCAGCGGCGGCAGAAACGGTCGTCACGCGCGCAGGTCTCCCCGCACACGGGACACGGTCTTTCCTTTTTCAG
The DNA here is from genome assembly GCA_045628845.1 of Oscillospiraceae bacterium. Lineage (GTDB taxonomy): Bacteria > Bacillota > Clostridia > Oscillospirales > Oscillospiraceae > RGIG7949. Next base: position 7,848 of record JAZQQE010000045.1, on the reverse strand, counting down.
CTCGGAGATGCGCGCGCGCAGCGAGGCCGCCTCGGCCTTCTTCGCGTCGATCTCTTCAAGCAGGCCGTCTATCCTCGCGTCGTCGGTCTCTTCGCCGGAATAGGCGGCGTACATCAGCTCGCCGAGCTTCCGGTAAAGGACGTTGACCTCGCTTCCGACGTCGAAAACGCGGACGTTGAGCCTGGTTATCTCTATGGTATCGCCGGTCTTCTTCCCGGCCTCACGTATGACCTCCTGCGCCGCGGCCCCGACGCCTGCCGCGCGCACGCGCAGACGGCCCGCCACGGCCTTCGCTCTGTCGTTCATGCCTATACCCCCAGAAATTTTTTCGGGTCTCCCGCAAGTATCATTCCGTATTCACTATATGTCAGAGGCAGCTCGAAAAAGAACGAAAAAGCCTCGTCACAGTCCCGGAGGCCTTCGCAGCCATCCCGGGCGGATATATGAGAGTCTATGATTTAAGATCCCGCGGGAGAATAAACCATAAGGGCAGATCAGACTTCTTCATTATGTTTAGTCAGTATATCACCAATCGGGGCTTTTCGCAATAGCGTACCGCTTGCCCCGCGGCGCGCCTTGTGCTATATATATTTGTGGACGGGAGGCTTTTGCCATGATACGAAGCATACACGAACTCACCGCTGACGAGGCGCGCTCGCTCCGCTACGTTCTCTGCGACATCGACGACACTATCACCTGCGGCGGCAAGCTCACGGCGGGAGCGTACTCCGCACTGTGGCGCCTCAGCGAGGCGGGGCTGAAGGTCATCCCCGTCACGGGCAGGCCCGCCGGTTGGTGCGACATGATAATACGCGAATGGCCCGCGGCGGCCGTCGTCGGGGAAAACGGCGCCTTTGCCCTTCGCCTGAATGGCGGCAGGGTCGAGTGCCTGACCCATCCCAACGCCGACCCCGACTCCCACAGGAAGCTCGAAGCCGTCCGCGAGCGCGTCCTCCGCGAGGTGCCGGGCGTGCGCACGGCGAGCGACCAGTTCTGCCGCCGGTACGACCTCGCGCTCGACTTTGCCGAGGAGGAGCCCTATCTCGGGCTCGACGCGGCACACCGCATCCGCGATATCTGCGTCGGGATGGGCGCGGAGGCGAAGATAAGCTCCATCCACGTCAATGCGTGGTTCGGCAAATACTCCAAGCGCGAGATGGCGAAGCTCTGCCTCGAGCGCTTCTTCGGCGAGGACGGGCTCGGCCGCGCCATATTCTTCGGCGACTCTCCGAACGACGAGCCGATGTTCGAGGCGTGCCCGCTTTCCTGCGCGGTGGCGAACATAAAGCCCTTCCTGCCCGAGCTCACCTCCCCTCCGACCTTCGTCACCGACGCCGAGCGTGCCGACGGCTTCGTCGAGGCCTCGGAGGTAATTTTGGGCTTGATTTTGCCCCGGGCATAGGATAATATTGTTGCGTCGGGCCGGTGTGATGGAATGGTAGACGTGACGGACTCAAAATCCGTTGGTGGCGACACCGTGTGGGTTCGAGTCCCACCACCGGCACCAGGAGGGGAAACAGGCAGTCGCAGACTGCCCGTTTTTGCTCCTGATATAGACGTGGGACTCGAAAGCCGGCTCTTGGCAGCGTGCCGGGGGCACGCTGCAACCGGCGTGGCTTCTCCGCAGAGAATCGAGTCCCACCGCCGAAATTCGATTTTTATCCGCGAGAGGTTCATACCCTCCCGCGCTCTCCCCATGCATAATTTGCACGGGGAATTGTTTTTATCATCAAATACAGTTACAATAAGAATGTCTCATGCGTACCTCTAAAAAAATGAACGGGGGTCATACTCATGCCGCGATTCGAAGAATTCAGTTTTGATTCCTCCACGGGCGCAAACCGCATACGCGCCGTAACGCTCATCCCCGACGGGGAGATAAAGGGCACGGTGCAGATAGTGCACGGCATCGCAGAGCACATCGACAGATACCGCGGCTTCATGGAGTTCCTCGCCTCCAACGGCTGGCTCGCTGCGGGCTGTGACAACCTCGGGCACGGAAAAAGCATCTCACGCGAGGAGGAAAAGGGCGTCTTTTTCCCGACGGACGGGTGGGAGCACGTCGTGCGCGATGTGAGGACCCTGCACGGCATCCTCGCGGAGAAATACCCCGTGCGGCACGTCATTTTCGGCCACTCGCTCGGGAGCTTCGTCGTCCGGCAGTACATAGCCGAATTCCCCGACGCTTACGACATGGCCGCCATCTCCGGCACGGGACATCAGCCGCGCCCCGTCGTGCTCGTCGGTAACGCGGTCGCAAAGCTGATCGTACGCACGAAGGGCTACTGCTCCGACGGCGGTTTTATGAGCGGCCTGACGATGGGCGGCTACCTCAAACGGATACCCGACGCCGCGACGCCGTACGACTGGCTCTCGCGCGACGCCGGGATCGTCAAAGCCTACGCGGACGACGAGCTCTGCGGCTTCACCGCGAAGGCCGGGCTTTACGCCGACATGCTCGCGGGAATAAAAAACGTCACCTCACCCGCCTTCATCGGGCGGATGGCCGCGGACAAGCCCGTATATTTCCTCAGCGGCACGGAGGACCCCGTCGGCGAATACGGGAAGGGCGTCCGCCGCGCGTACGACGCCTTCAAAAAGGCGGGCATAAAGGACGTCACGCTCAGGCTCTACGAGGGCGGGCGCCACGAGATGCTCAACGAGACCAACCGCGCCGAGGTCATGGCTGACCTGCTCGCGTGGCTGAACGCGCACGCCGTGTGATATGCCGCCGGGGCACGATACATCAAACATGAAAGACCCGCCTGACAGGAATACTCTTTCCGTTTCAGGCGGGTCTTTTCTTATAAGTTATGTCGCGTACGTCCGCGCGCCGTGAAGCGGCAAAAGCTTCTTTTCCCGCAGCGCACGGGGTCCGTCAGTCCATCGGGGTAAGGACGAAATCTATCGTCACGCTCGGCGAAACGGCGTCACCGTAGGACGGGTCCAAAACGGTCTCGCAGATCATCTGACCCGTTATCTTCGGTTCGAGCTTATCGTTTATCGTCAGGCTGAACGTCACGGTATAGTCCGTGTCGTAATAGGTCGAAGCGGTACCGCCCCCGTTCTCGTAATACTCGCCTGAATAGTCTGCCCACGACTCTGTCGAGACGCGCGTCTTGAACGAGTAATCGAGCGTGCCGCGGCCCGTGTCCTCGGGCACGATGTCCTCATACCGCACGGTCGCCCTTGCGCCGCCGTTCATCGTGACGCCGTACAGCTCGAACTTATACGTCGAGGCTACGGTCGTCTGGAAGACGGCAGTCCCGTCGGAGTCGATGGTGACGTAGACGGTATTGGGTGTGAAGCTCGAATTGACGCCGAGCACTTCCGCAATGCTCGGGGCGATCTGCGCGCCGCTGAATCTTCCGAATACGCCCGGGGCCTGCGAGGGCTCCGGCGTACCGACGGGACCGTCAACAGGTCCTATCACGGGGCCGTCGTAGGGAGTGGGCTTCGCGGGACCGATAACGGGTCCCTCGTAGGGAGTCACAGTCGGGACCGGACCATCAAGGATCACCGTGCCGCCCGCCGTCCCGATGGGGACCGCCTCAGGCAGGTCTGCGCGCGGATAGGGGTCTGCGTATTCCGTCCAGATGTTCTGCGGGGTCTTATACGTCGCAAACGGGTCGTCGAAGGCGTGCTCGGCGGCATATTCGAGGGCGAGAGCGAGGTTTTCCGGTGCGAGCCACTCGCCGCTCGTGTCACCCGAGATGATGTTGTAGGCGGATATACCGTTGTTCACCCAGTCGTAGTAGCTCATAACGTTGCCCGCCGTCTCCGCGGCATTGGCGACGTTTTCATATTTCGCGGCCGCAGAAGCGAACTTGAACAGCGCGCCGCCGTTTACGAGCTTGGCGCCCTTGATGACGCCTCCGACGCTGCTGAGCAGCACGCCCGCGCCCTTATACGCCGCGAGCGCTCCGCATCGCTGCTTTTCAAGCGGGTCGTCGGTCGTCGCGTACTTATAGGAATAGTAGCCCGCCTGCACGGCGCTCTTGACGTTGCCAACGACCGGGAGGAGATCCGTTCCCGCGTCAAGGCCGAGCTCGAAGAGCTCCTTCGCCCCGCGCTCGAAGCTGTCGCTCCCCACGTAGTACGTGCCGTCCGAGTCGTTGAACTGTACGCTTCTGCCCTTGGTGAGCAGGCCGCGCTCGGAAAATCGCTGATACGCCTCGAGAAAGCTCTTCGGCGGGTCCTCGGGCGCGTCGCCCAGACCGGCAGCCCCGTCGGAGGGCCGTACGGGTCTGACGTCGTCGTCATATTTTCCGGCGGCGGAGGCCTGCGGGGCGAGGGCGCAGACAAGGAGCAGGGGCACGAGCAGGGCGGCAACGGCACGCCTTGCCGGGGAGCGGGCTCCCGTACGCGCGGGCGGCTCGATGCCGAGCGCGTGCCGGCAGCAGCCCATGAAGAGTCCCGACGCGAACATATTGTAGAGCGCAGCGAAGGCAGCGCCGAGGACGTACGTCAGCACCGTGCCGAACAGCGACGCCGCGCCGCACAGGAAGAGCATTATCCCGCAGATGACGGCGGAGAGGATGAACCTTCCCATGCTTCCGGAGAGTATCGCGCGCAGAGCGCGGCCGTTGACGGCATAGCGGACAGGTGCGCCGAGAGCGAGGCAGCACGCCGCAAGCGGCATGAGCATCACGGTGCGCACCGAAAACAGCACGAACAGGAACATCAGCGCAATGTATATCGCCATCGGCAGCGAGGCGAAGTATGAGTTTATAAGCGTCGCGGCCGCGTATACGAGCAGGGCCGGTGCCGCGAGCAGGAGGCGCGTAACGAATATTTTAAGTCCGAGCCCGACGCAGGAGCCGAATCTGCGGCTTCCGCCCGCGCTGAACGAATACGTCACGCCCCGGGAAATGAACGAGAGCAGAGGGATCAAATTGAAGATGAATGACAGCAGAAGCGCCATAAGGCCTTTGCCGCTGAACGGACGCGAAAACGCGAGAGCGACGTCACGCCCGAAGGTGTCCTTTTTCATGCTCATTCTCCCCGGACGGCGGGAAGGATGAAGCCCGCGCCCGCCTTCTTCGCGCCCTTCGTATCTGTCCTCTCCGACTGCGACGAGGAAGGCTCAGGGTCGGCTTCGTTTCTCTCGCCCGCGAGGAAGACTCCCCAAAGCGTCACGGCGAAAGCCGTTATCAGCACGGCTATGGCGAATATGAGAGCTCCCGCTCCGACGGGCTTTGCCTTCGCGCGCGGGAACTCCGTCTGTACGGGCGCAGGAGCACGGTACACCGGCGTCTGCGCGGGGGCTTGCGCGGGGGTGCGGTACACGGGAGCGGGCGCGGGAGCCGGCGCGGGCATGGAGGCTCCGCATTTTCCGCAAAATCTGACGCCTGCCTGCACGGGGGCGCCGCATTTGGGACAATTCATGGCTGTACCTCACTTTCTCGGTCCGGTATAGTCTGTTCATCTTAATATGCTAAATTATACCGCTTCCTTTTTTATCCGTCAACAGCGGCGCACGGCAGTTGACCTCAGCCCCGCGCGGTGATAAACTTACCGTACATAAATAGGTCAAGAGGCGCGATATGACTATCTGCGGTTACTCTGTATGGCTCGTGCTGATGATATGCGCGGGCGTGTTCCTCGCGGCCTTCGTCGACTCCATAGGAGGCGGCGGAGGCATAATCTCCGTGCCGGTATACCTGCTCGCGGGGCTCCCGACGCACTTCGCGCTCGGGACGAACAAGCTCTCCTCCGGGATAGGCACGGCGGCGTCCACGTTCAGGTACATAAAAAACGGCTTCGTCGAATGGCGGCTCGCGGTGCCCTCCGTCGTGCTCGCGCTCATCGGCTCGCACCTCGGGACGAGGCTTCAGCTCATGTTCGACGAGAAGTACCTCAAATACATGCTGCTCGTCGTTCTGCCCGTCGTCGCGGTCGTCATGCTGACGCGCAGGACGCTCCCGGAAAAGCCCGGCGAGATAAAGCCGTGGCCAAAGCGCTGCATCGTCTGGGGCGCATCGCTCGTCCTCGGACTTTACGACGGCTTCTACGGGCCCGGGACGGGCACGTTCCTCCTGCTCATATTCTGCAACCTCGCGAAGATGGACGTGCGCACCGCCTCCGGCAACGTCAAGATCGTCAATTTCTCATCCAACATAGGCGCGCTCGTGACGTCGCTCGCCGCGGGCAAGGTGCTCGTTCCGATAGGGCTCATCGCGGCGGCGTTCTCCCTCGCAGGGCACTATATCGGCGCGGGTCTCACGATAAAGAACGGCTCGAAGATAGTGCGGCCCGTCATTCTGACGGTGCTGTGTCTGCTGGCGGTCAAGGTCGTCGTCGAGCTCATTCGCGGATGACGCGGAAAGGAAGGCCAACATGGAAAAATTCATCAGCGTATCTGAAAACGTCCCCGTCGTGTGCGAGACGGACGTGCTCGTCATAGGCGGCGGAGTCGCGGGCATAGCGGCGGCGCCCGCCGCACGCAGGAACGGCGCGAGGGTCACGCTGCTCGAAAAGAGCATCGTGCTCGGCGGCCTTGCCACGCTCGGCCACGTGTGCATCTACCTCGCCATCTGCGACGGCGCCGGAAACCGCGTCTACGGCGGCATAACTGAGGAGCTCCTCCATCTCTCGATAAAATACGGCCCGAGCGACCTGCCTCCCGAGTGGAAGCGCGGCACGACCCACGTCGACGCGCCCTCCGGCAGGTACAGGACGACCTTCAACATCCCCGCCTTCATCCTTGCGCTCGACGAGCTCATGGAGCAGGAGGGCATCGACGTTGTTTTCGACACGGTGTTTTCAAGCCCGATCATGGACTGCGACGTCTGCCGCGGCGTCATCGCGGAAAACAAGTCCGGCCGTACGGCGTACATGGCGCGCACGGTCATCGACGCCTCCGGCGACGCGGACGTATTCTTCCGCGCGGGCGCCGAGTGCGTCACCGAGGGCAGTCCCGTCACGCACTGGTGCTACGAGGCCGACTTCGGGAAGATGCGCGCGGGCATGGACGAGGGGAACATCCTCAAGGCCATCAACCTCCGCTGGCTCGGCACAGGCCCGAACAAGCCCGACGTCGAGCTCATCGGCGGCACCGACGCCGAGGGCGTCAACAAATACATCAGGCACAGCCGCGCATACGCGCTAGACTTCCTCAAAAAGAACCAGCGCCCCGACTACGCGATGCTCTCAATGCCGTACGCGCCGCAATTCCGCATGACGCGCATGATACGCGGCCTCGGGCAGTTCGAGCTCGCAGAGGGCAGATACGTGCCCACCTCCGTCGGCTGCATGACTCCCGGCATCGGGACGGGCAGGCAGCCCATATACGAATTTCCGTTCGAGGCCCTGCTCGACAGCCGCATCGAGAACATGGCCGCCGCAGGCCGCATCGTCGCCGCAGCAGACAGCCTCGGCTGGGCGCAGACGCGCTACATCCCCGCCTGCACTCTGACCGGCGAGGCCGCGGGCACCGCCGCCGCTCTCGCCCTGCGCGAGGGCTGCATACTGCGCGAGCTCCCCGTCGCCCTTTTGCAGGAGACTCTCGAAAAGGCCGGCAACCGCATCCACATCTGACAGGGAATTCCGCAGAGCATACGGGAGGGGCAAGCCCCTCCCCTACGGGTCCGGACGCGAAATATAAAAAGCTCCCCCCTGCATCACAGGGGAGGTGCTGACAGGGAGAATAAATCAAAACGAACCCCCCCGAGCGGCGGGGGGGGTTTGTGTGTTGTATCTGGCGGGGTGGAGGGCGGGGGGGGGGTTGCCGCCGGGGCCCTCACGCGGGGTGACAACGCCGGTGTTGAAGGTGGCTGTGCCGCCGGGCGCGATGGCATTCACGCGCACGCCCATCGGACCCCATTCGGAGGCTGCCTGCAGCGTGAT
>JAZQQE010000044.1:0-13100 GCA_045628845.1 Oscillospiraceae bacterium | reverse complement strand
AGCATACGCTGTATCTGAAAGTCGGAGACAAGGCGGACGACGGAGCGGACACTCCGGTCGACACCCTGAACGTCATCGGAAGCACTATCCGCCGGAATACCGCTACGAGCGGCGTTTACAGCAGCGAAAATTATCCCTTCTGCATAACCTTCAACACGAACTCCGGCGTCCCCGCAACCGTCACGGACGCCGCTGGAAACTCCAGTCTCAGCGAGCTGACGCCGCTGACGGAGATAGATGACAGCGCACCCGTGCTGACGGTCGAATGGGCACCGGGTCTGACCGTTGAGACCGACGGTCTTGAAGAGATCGACGAAACACAGCCGACAAACGGTCCTGTCAACACAGAAGTCACGGCGCATATCTACAGCGACAAGCCCATCGACATAACCGACGGCGCAACGAAGCTCGAATACCTGGATTACAGCGGCGAATACGTCGCTCTGCCGCAGGACGGAACCTATTACGGCATCACGTGGGATGAGACGAGCCAGCGCATTACTGTCACGTTCACGGATGAAGCGAGCTGCGGTGAAACGATAAAGGCGACCGTCTATGCTCCGAACGGGCAGACTGCCGAAACTTATCTGCTGCTTCCCTATGACGCCATCGACATGACTGCTCCCGCCTGTTACGCGGACATCGAACCGCTCCGGCACTATGCCAGCTCCGACAAGCCGTACGCTCTGCGCTATACGCTGTATTTCAGCGAAAGTCTCTACGTCGGCAGCGACGGTACGCTCTATGACCGGTACAATCCTTACAGCTTCACTCTCAGCGGAAAGAGCAAAACAGACGTAACTCTCACAGACCTTGCCGGCAACGTCAGCGTATACTCCTTCGACACCGAGACCGACGAGCCCACAGGCCTTGTGCCCGACTGCACGGCACCGGTCATCACCTTCGTCGATCCCGCGTCCGGCGATCTTTCCTCGCGCAGCGCTTCTTCCGGCGTTGTGACCGCAACTGTCAGGAGCAACGAGGACTGCATCCTCCACTATTACGCCGGCGACATTTCCCTGACCGCGGGCGTGAATACGGATATTACCTTCAGCTCCAACGGAACGAGGACGCTCTTCTTTGTCGACGCCGCAGACAACATGACCGAGATCACCGTGACCGTCAGTACCATCGACAACGTCATCCCGGTCATCAGCATGGCCTCCACTACCGTCAAGGTCACGGAGGGCTGTACTGCCACCGAGCTGAAGGATCTGCTTGAAAGCGGCGTGACCGCCTCTGACAACAGCGGAACGGCTCAGCTCACATTCGACAGCAGCAGCGTAAACCTCAACGTCCCGGGAGTCTACACGGTCGAGATCACCGCGAAGGACCCCTCCGGAAACATCGCGACCGCCAAACGGTTCGTCAAGGTGATCAGCAAGGCTCAGCCGGTCATCTGCATCGACGGCGAACGCCTTGAAAGCAGCGGCGTCATCTGCATCGCTCCCGGCGAGCACACGCTCACCGTTTCCAATCTCAGCGAACCCGGCGAGCCTTATCAGGTGACTATCGCACGCGGTATCTTCTACGACGGACAGATTAAATATCTCGGCAGCCAGATCGACGTTGATCCCAACGGACACTTTACGGTCAGCTCGGTGGGCTTCTACACGTTCTATCTGCAGACACAGAGCAGACAGAGCCTGCGCTGCCTGATCGACGTTGAAAGTTAAGGAGGTACGGACATGAAAAACGGAAAACGCTTTATCTCTCTGTTCCTTGTACTGATCCTGCTGTTAGGATGCCTTCCGCTCTCGGCGCTGGCAGCCGTGTCCCCCACCGTCTACACGCTCGACAACGGGTTTATCACCGTTGACGTCTCGGGCGAAAACGGCGGCTTCGCAGTCAGGACGAACAAGGGCAACAACCTGAAAAAATCCGACAACGATAAAGACCTGCTTTATCACAGCAGTGATTACGACACCTCGTTCCTCTCTTTCAGGATAGACGGAAAAGACTATATTTTCGGCGGAACGTATCCGGGAAGCAGCTCCGTCGCCGTTACCCAGACCTCCGATGACGGCGAGATCATAGCACAGTGGATGCTCGGAGATCTGCTGTTTACAGAGATCATTTCCCTGCCCAACGTCTCCTCCGCCGAGCACGGCATGGTCTCCGTCACCGCCGGTGTGACCAACAACGGCAGCGCTCCCGTCAGCGTCAGCGCCCGTCTGCTGATGGACACGTATCTCGGAAATATCGACTACGCTTTCTATGAAGTGGCAGGAAGCACGGTCAAGTCCGAGACGGTGATCAGCGGCAGCGCCGTCCCGCAGAACTTTTACGCAGTCGACGATATTTCCTCCCCTTCCGTTCAGGCATACGTTGTAAACAGCACTCTGCCCGACAGTATCGCTTTCGGTCATTGGAGCAAGCTTGCCTCCACGCTGTATGACTTTGCCCCGGACAGCACTCTCAACTTCACGAACTCCGTCAACGCATACATGACCGCTGACAGCGCTTACGCGATGTATTTTGACCTCGGCAGCATCGCCCCCGCCGCTGCCGGCACCTTCACCAGCTGCTACGGCGTGTACTCCAACAGCAGCGTACCCGTATCCGACTCGGTCGCAGTCAACGCCTCCGCGCCGCTGCGTCTGTATCTGAACGACACGAAGGACGGATACACCGATACACCGGGTATCGGCGAGGCCGACTTCACGGTCTCCGCAGTACTGGAAAACTACGAGAGCGAGACCGCCGCTGACCTCAGCGATCTGATCCTTTCCGTCAGAAGCACCTCCGGTCTGATGCCGCTCGGCAGCTCCGGCGAGGCGATCCCCGGCGTAAGCTACACCTCCACCGACCCGTATGAGGTCTTCTATTCCGAATTGAAGACAGGCGAGATCAAAGAACAGCCTCTTTATTTCAAGGCCGATCTCAAAGACGATGCTTCTTATGAGCGCATCACCCTCGAGGTCTACACTAACGAGGTCGTGGACAGCAATCTGCTCGGCGAAAAGACCATATACGTTCTCGTCCCCGGTGTGAACGGCAATATTCCCGCCGTGACCTTCGCCTCCATGACGCCGGACGTTATCTATTCATCCGGAACACGCCATCTGTACCTTACGGTCAGCAACGAAAATCTTTTGGCTGATGCCTCCCATTGGAATCTGTATGCCTATCCCGGTGAAGAAACGACCGGCGGCGTCCTCATTCCCCATGAGAACATCTCCATCAAAGACGGTGTCATGGATATCGCTCTCACCGACGACATCCGCCTTGCGACCGGAAGCTGGTGCATCCGTCTGGAATGGACTTCCGCAGCCGTCGGAGCGGGTATCGTAAGCGAGGCGTTCGCGCAGACCTCCGGCACGATGCGCTTCCTCGTTTCGGACAATCCCAAGTATAAAAACGACTGCTACGGTATCCTCACCGTCGCAAAGTTCGATGAAGGAAACGACAGCTTCTGCTATCAGATCCGCCACTTCACGACCGAAGACGAACTGAAACAATTCAAGCAGACCGCCGGCACCTATTACGACGGTCACGGAACGTTCGTCGGGACGCTGATGGATATCCGCGGCGAGTTCACTCCCGAGCAGGCGAGCAAGGTATATGACGGAAACGGCGCGGTCGTCGGCTACACTAATTACACCGCGCTCAGTACCAAGACGCTGGACGCGGAGACAAGAAAGTATACCGTCGACAACTGCATCACCATCAACAACTGCCTTGACTTCGAGGGCGGCACGATGTCCGTGTACTACGAAGGCGGCAACGAGGGCGGCGCAGTCTGCGTGGAATTCGACGGCGGGCTCTACACCAGCGACGCCCGCACGAGCGTATGGAAAGGCAAAGCCGCCTTCACCAAGATCGAGCAGGGCGAGGAATATTCCCTCATCGAGTACGATGAAAACGGCGAGCGCGCCGAAAGCGAAGAGGATTCGAGCGCGAACCACATCACGCTGATATGGCCGAACGTATTCGGTGCGGCGCAGAGCCTCCTCGGCATGGCGTTCAAGATGGCCTTTGCACAGCTCGGCGTGATGAAGGATGGCGACGAGGAGATCGGGCGCGTGCTTTCCTTCTCGGCGCAGCTGAGTCTGAGCTTCATGCAGGCAAATCCCGATTACGAAAAGGACGAGAGCAAGCAGACCTATTTTGACAAGATCAAGGGCCTTTGGGATCTCTGGACAGAGGATACCCCGAGCCTTTATCAGTACGCCTACAACGCAGGCCGCATAAATAAGCTGCTGGATTTCAAGAGCGTGGACGAGGAAGAGGATGATGACGCCAAGCGCGGCGTCAACACGGCTGTCAACGTGCCGGACATCCTGTTCGGCTGCGGCGAGGGCTTCGTCGGTCTGCACTTCAAGGTCAAGGTCGGCGTTGCCAACATGATCGACTCCCTGCCCAAGATCGAGGGCGAACTGGAAGTCAACACGATCAACGACTGGTCATTCGGCTTTGAGGGCGAAATGGAGCTCGAAAAATTCGAGATGGAAGCAAAGCTCAGCTTCAAGAGCCACGATGACATTCCCATCCCCGACGAGATATACTTCTTCATCGGCGGCTTCAAGCCCGGAATCAACGTGGACGGCTGCGGCGTCCTTTGGCTGACCGGCGGCGGAGGCGGCTTCTCCAACCTCTACGACACCATTTTCCTCACGCAGGCTGTCCCGCCGCTGAAGCTCTGCGTTGCGATGAGCTTCAGCATCGTTCAGATACTCGACGGCAAGGCGAAGATCGAGATCGGCCTGACGGGCTTCTCTCTGGAAGCCGAGGACATCAAGATACTTGATGAGATCGAGGTCATAGAAAATATCAAGCTCGGCCTCGAATGGTATCCCGACATCGATCTCAAAGCGGCCATCAACGTCAACCTGTTCCAGGGCGTGATCGAGGGCCAGGGTTATATCGTCCTTATCGGCAAGGATTATACCGACTGGTTCTTTGAGATGTTCGCCCGCGCCGCCTTGAAGATACCCAAGTCCATCCCGCTCGTCGGCGGAATGGCCATCATGTCGGCAGACCTCGGCATTTCCACGGAAAAGATCTGGGGCGCGGTCGCCGTTTTGAACATCGGCATCGGCGTCACCTACTACTGGGGCGAAAGCTCCGTGAACTTCGGCTCGGCAAAGGACAAAGCAAATCCGACCTATCCGTCCCTTCTGGAATTTGAGGGCGTAGAGGCGGAGTATGACGTCGTTCCGGTCTATTACGATGAAGAAAGCGGTCAAACGCTCTACGCCCACTTCGGTTCCAACCTCGAAGTCGTGCCGGCAGCAGTCGGTGACGGGGATCTGATCCTCATGGGCGCCTCCACGCTTCAAACCGCAAGCGACTATCTGAAACACAAATTTGCCGCCGGCGATACCGTTGCCGTTCAGCTCAGCTACGAGGCTGCCGACGAGGCGGAAGCCCGTACACTTGCGCAGAGCTTTACCGTAAAGAACGATTCCGGCCTTGATTTCGGCCTTGTTTTCTATGATGCAGCGGCAGCCGCGGGCTGGGACGGCACGGGTACGGACCCGAACGCGGGTGCGAACGCCAACGTTTCCTTCGATGACGTGACGGGCACCGCGACGATGTCCTTCACCGTAACGGAGCCGGAGGATATCGGCCCCGTGTGGACCATCGAGACCGGCATCAAGACGAGCGCCATCCTCTACAACGTCAATCCCCTGCCCAAGCTTGACAGCGTCAGCGCCGCTTCCGGCGCGGCGGACGCCGGCTCGGTCATGAACGTCACGTGGACGGGCAGCGAGCTCTCCGAGCTTGACTCCATCAGCTTCTATCTCTGCGAAAACAGAGACGGAGAGAGCACGCAGACCTCCTTCGACGGCGGCTATCCCATCGGGATACTTCAGACCGGTCTGACTTCCGGAAGCGCGGATATCACTCTTCCTGCGACGCTTCCCTCCGGCAGCTACTACCTCCGCGCCGTCTACTCCGAGGAGGACGTAGTCAACGGCATCGTTTACAGCGATACGCAGGTACATATCGAAAACGCCAACGTTCCTGCGGCGATCCTGCCCGCGGACGTGACCTGCTTCCCCGGCGGCAATCTGACGTACGATATCGAAGTCGCCGCGCGCGAAAGGACGTCCGGCTATTCTGTCACCGTCTACAACTCGGACGGCACCGCGACCGACGTCCAGAGCATGACCTATGATAAGGCGGGATCCGGCTCAACGTCTTTCAGCACTGGCGGAAGCTACGAATATGAAGGAACGACCTACGGTCTTACCGGAAATAGGTCATACAAGATCGGGATCACGCCGTACAACATCATCACGGATGCATCCGGATACAAGTCCATCGTTTACGGCGAAGAACTGATCGTCGACGCCGGTCTGCTTCCGGTGGTAACGACGCCGCAGGTAACGGTGACCGCCTCGGAGGCCGCAGCGCAGGTCCCGTACGAGTATTTTGACGAGAACGGTCAGCAGGCAGTCGGTTCAAAGAGCGTGTACCGTTCGGAAGCTCTGAACTTCGCTGTCAATTCCGATACGGCCGTTACCGCAAGAGTTTTCCTCGATGACGAGGAGATCTACTCTGATGCTTTGACGGAGGCGGCGTATATCCGGAATGCCGCGTCCGCTTCCCTGCCGCTTACAGGACTTACCCAGGGCGACCACACGCTCCGTATCACGGGCAAGGACGCGGAGGGCGACGGATTCAGCGTCACGGAACACTTCACCGTGGACACGCTCGCTCCGAGGCTCCTGCTCACTTCCCCGCTCAACGGCTCCTATTTCAGCCGCTCCGGCGTGCTTACGGTCTCCGGCGTGACGGACGCCGACGCGCTCATCTCTGTCAAAGTCAACGGCACGACGGTCCGCAGCAGCGCTCCCGTACAGACGGCGGCGGACGGCACGTTCAGCTTTGCGGTAAACATCCCCGACTATAACAGCGCATCCTGCTTCCGCGTGAGCGTCGAAGCGGCCGATGCCGCAGGCAGCAGCGAGGCCAGAAGCGCCGACGTCTATCACGGCGGTCTGTCCGAGCTTGACGGCGTAAAGCTGATGATGGACAGCAGTGTTCTTGAAACCGGTACCGTCAGCACCCGCGAGGGAAGCATCAGCGCGCAGCTTACGCTTCTCGGAACGGCCGGAAGCCAAAGCTTCGCCCTGCCGCAGGAAAGCGTTTACTGGGAGGTATATGCCGCGGAAGGTCAGGCTTCCGTTACTCCGGGCGGCAGCTTTTACGCCGAGAGCGGCGCAAAGGGCATGCTCATCGGAAAATATGAAGTTTCTCAAGGCGCATACCTTACGGTAGAAGCCGTATTCAGCGATGACATCCCCCTCATTCTCAGCAGCACCATCGGCGGGACCGTGAACGTAGCAGGCAATCCCGTCTCCGGCGGATCCGCAGTTCTTACTGCCATCGCTGACGCAGGCTACGTGTTCGACCACTGGGTCGTGAACGGGGCGGACGCCGGAAACGCGGCGACCATCGACGTCACGATACCCACGTCGGGCAGCGTAACGGTCCAGGCGGTATTTACTGCGGTGTCTCAGCCGGGCAATTATGATCCTTCCCCCGCCGGCGACTATATCCTCCGCTCCGTGCCGCTCCCGGAGGGTGCATCCGAAAACGGATACATCCCCTACTATATCGACGACAACGGCGAAGAGGTCATCATTAAGGTATCCGAGGCCGAGGACGGCACACTCTATTATCTGAATCCGACGGGCAGGACCGTACTGTTCAAGAACGCGGACGTAATGTTCACCGACATCGACGGTCACTGGGCGAAGGACGACATCGAATTCTGCGCCGCAAGAGGCATCTTCAACGGCGTGGGCGGCGGTCTGTTCATGCCCGACGAATCGATGACGAGATCCATGTTCGTCATGGTCCTCTGGAACATGGAGAACCGTCCCGAGCCCGCAGGCGTCTCCTCCTTCCTTGACGTTCCCGAGTACGAATGGTATGCCAAGGCGGTCGCGTGGGGCGCGGAAAACGGACTCGTCACCGGCATAGGCAACGATCTCTTCGCACCGAATGACTACGTCACGAGAGAGCAGATGTGCGCGTTCGTGAACAGATACATCAAGTTCCGCGGCTATGCCGTGAAGCCCGGCAGCCCCCTGAGCTTCACCGATGCGGGAGATATCAGCGGTTGGGCCGTCTCCGACGTCGACTTCTGCTCCTCCGCGGATATCATCCACGGCTATCCCGGCGGGGCCTTCGGCCCGCAGGATTATACCACGCGGGCGGCCTGCTGCACGGTATTCCACAATCTGATTGGAACGGTCATCGATGCGTATAAGTAAGAAACTCAAAAAAGCCGTCATTATTCTTCTGGCGATCTGCGAAGCCCTTTTCGGGGCTTCGCAGGTCGCTTTTGCGCAGTTTGACGGGTCGGCGGCAGAAAACACGGTCGTGATAGGATTCATCGATTCCGGTATCGCTCCGTACAACGTGGACGCGTCGCATATCCTTGACGGGAAGAACTATGCGATCGGATCAGCGGACACGACAGACCGCATCGGACACGGTACGAAGACCGCCGGCATGGTGCTCGGCTCGACCGACGGAAGCGTGAAGGGTACCTTCCCCGAGGCGTACGCCGTGCCGCTTGTGGTCGTAGACAAATACCCCAGCGGCGTCATCGCCAACGGCGGGACTACGGCGCTCGTATCGGCCATCTATGACGCGGTCGACGTTTTCGGCTGCCGGATCATCAATATCAGCCTCTGCACGACCGAAAAAAGCCAAGCGCTGAACGCCGCTGTCGATTATGCCTGCGCAAGAGGCGTGATACTCGTCTGCGCGGCGGGCAATAATGCCGATGACGGCACGGACTATTTCCCTGCCATCTATGACAGCGTCATCTCCGTCGGTTCGTCATCGGGCACGGAGATCGCCGCATTCTCTCAGACTCGCGGTGTTGACTTTTTCTATGAGGGGCAGTCCGTTCCGGTAGTAAGCTATAAGCCCGACGGCAAGACCTCCACCGACAGCGGCACGTCCTTTTCGTGTGCCTCGGTATCGGGGATTTGCGCGTCGATGCTCGCAGAAGATCCTTCTCTGACGACGGAGGACGTGCGCACGATGCTCTCACGCAGCTGCATCGAGGGCACGCCCAACATCCTGAAGCATTTTGACGCCGATGAGCCTCAAAGCGCGCTCTTTGCCGATACGGCAGGACACTGGGCGGAATCGGATATCGCCTTCTGCGTCGACGAGGGCATCTTCAGCGGAAACGGAGACGGGACTTTCCTGCCCGACTCCGCCATGACCCGCGCGATGTTCGTGACTGTCCTTTGGAACATGAGCGGCAGGCCAGAAGCCGGAAGCACGTCGGGATTCATTGACGTCGCAGACGACGCGTGGTATGCCGGGGCGGTCGACTGGGCATTTGAAAACGGGCTGGCAAAGGGAGTATCTTCTGTTGAATTTGCACCTGACAGCTTCGTTACCCGGGAGCAGGTATGCGTTTTCCTCAATCGCTACGCCACCTTCGCCGGACACGAGCTGCGCGAAGACGTCCCGGTCAGCTTTACAGATGAAAACGTCATCAGCGACTGGGCGAAAGCGGACGTTGCTCTCTGCGCTTCCGCCGGGATCATTCACGGCAATCCGGATAGATCATTCAACCCCCACGGGACAGCCACGAGAGCCGAATGCTGCTCCATCCTCCATAATTACCGCACCTGCCTGTAAAAGGCAAATAAGCTGACGATGCGCTTCTTTGTCTGTGCCGGTTCTCCCCTTTTTCCGCTCATCGCGGCGGATGACCCGTACGGGCACGGATCATTTAACTAAAACGTATAAAACAGTACCATCCCGAATCCCATCGGAATGGTACTGTTTTTTCCGTCTGTATCTTTTCCCTGCATGTCGGTATAGCCGTCCGGATGCCGTAGCCGGGCGCTTTGTGAGATTATGTAAACAAAAAAAAAGCAGCTTCCGGAACGGGACCGGAAGCTGCTTTTTTATGATTTTACGCTTGTCTTACACGCCTGCCGCCGTGCGCGCGAAGCGCGGGCCCTCCTCGCCCATGGCTCCCGTCGGAAGAAAGCCCGCCTTTGCAAGCACTCTCTGCGAGGCCGCGTTTCCGGGCTCCGTCTCGGCTTCGACGGTCTTCACGCCCGGCTGTGCAAGAGCCCATTCCGTCACCGCTCTGACGGCCTCGGTCGCATAGCCCTTCCCCCAATGCTCTGGGAGAAGCCCATAGCCTATCTCGACCGCTCCGTCGGGCGACAGGCCCTTGAAGCATAGGTCGCCCGCTCTCTCGCCCGTGGTCAGCTCGATGAACCACGCCGCGTACCACAGCCGCTTGTCCGGGTATGCCTCGCACGCCGCGAGCATCTCGCCGTAGGCCTCGATGAGCTCTTCGTCCGTCTGCTCCGATATCAGCGCGCGCATCTCGCCGTCCGACGCCGGGCGGATAATAAGTCTTTCGGTGTATATCATTTCGTCTTGTCTTTTCTCCATCGGATATTGCTTAATAATTCAAATAATAACATACTTTGGAAACGACGTCTATTGGTACATCACAAAATCAGCATAGGAAAAGCAGCAGGCTTTTTTCAAAGTCTGCTGCTTTTTTGGTTAAGTGGAGAAGATACGAAAGCAAACAGATAAAAGTCAATACATAGGATTTATTCGAAAAAATAGTTTTCCGCTTTGTATGGCTCAAGTAATCCCGCATTTTTATGAGAATAATTAATTCCCCACTCAGGATTGCTTTTCTGTCCAACGTAATTTTTGTCTACCAGTACGGCATTCGGATCAAGCCATGCACTACCCGGAATAATAAAGACTTCCGGTAATTCGCCGTCTGTAAATCTGATATAACACACCAAATGACTGTCATCGGTTTTGAATTTGTTTTTTTGAAATAAATACATAGTTGCCGCGAGTTGCTTTTACCTGAACCTCAAGAAATGCTCCTGACGGAGATTTTGCAACAAAATCAACCCCATGGTCATCTACTTCGGAAGTATAGACATCAAACCCATACGAGGCAAACTCCATCTTTGCATAGTACTCTGCATATCGTCCGAGTTGGAGATGATTGAGCCTTGTCCACGATAAATTTGGCATTTGCTCATTTCCTTTCATTGATCTATAAAGAGAAAACATTGACTTTAATGGGTGTTAAAGCCAATGTTTTCTCCGCTTAATTTTGGTGGAGGCGAGGGGAATCGAACCCCTGTCCGAAAACCAATCCACAGGTCTTTCTCCGAGCGCAGACGATCTTTAAATTTCCCCGCAGATGCAGGCGGTCGTCAGACTGCAAACACGGGTAGCTTCATTATGCATGGTGCGCTCAAAGCTTTGCGCACGCACGGACGCCACTGATCGACGCCCCGTTCCCGCTCGTGGCCCTTCGGGACAGGACGGGCAGCCTTATGCGGCTACCGGGAGAAAATCGTTTTTCTCAGTTATTTTTAAGGTTTGCCGGTTTTATAGAGGTCCGACGCCTCTGCTCGCTTAACCTGCCTCATAGTCCCCGTCGAAACCATTACGCCCCCGTATGGGGTGCCCTTCCCGCCCTGCCGGACGGGAAGGGCTTTTTTTCGTCAGACTTTTTCGGGTGCGGGATAATCGACTCCGAAGGTATCGACCGTGACGGTCTTCATGCGCTGATCCTTGCGGGGTCTGTCGTTGAGGTCGGTGGTCGTCTTGGCTATCTTATCGACGAACTCGATGCCCTCGATGACCTTGCCGAACGCCGCGTACGCTCCGTCAAGATGCGGCGCGTTCTTGTGCATGATGAAGAACTGGCTGCCGGCGCTGTCGGGGCTCATCGCACGCGCCATGGAGAGCACGCCTCTCTCGTGGAGAAGGTCGTTCTTGAAGCCGTTCTGCGCGAACTCACCCTTGATGCAGTAGCCCGGGCCGCCCATTCCGGTGCCCTCGGGGCAGCCGCCCTGGATCATGAAGCCGGGGATGCAGCGGTGGAAGATGAGGCCGTTATAGAAGCCCGCGTTTATCAGGGAAATGAAGTTATTGACGGAGTTCGGCGCTATCTCGGGGTAAAGCTCGGCCTTGATGATGCCGCCGTCTTCCATTTCGATCGTTACGATGGGATTGCTCATGTCTTTCCTCCAAAATCAGTTGTTTTTCTCTTTGAGCGTACGGTCCATTTCGCGCTTGGCGTCGCGTTCCGCGGCGGCGTCACGCTTGTCGTGCAGCTTCTTGCCCTTGCAGAGCCCGAGCTCGACCTTGACGAGCGAGCCGCTGAAATACACCGACAGCGGGATGAGCGCCATGCCGTCCTGCTTGACGCGCCCGAAAAGGCGCATTATCTCACGCTTGTGCATGAGGAGCCGTCTGTCGCGCATGGGGTCCTTGTTGAAGATGTTCCCCTGCTCGTACGGGCTGATGTGCATGCCGCGCACGAACAGCTCCCCGTCCTTCACGGCACAGTAGGCGTCCTTCAGGTTCAGCTTGCCCTGACGGATGCTCTTGACCTCCGTGCCCGAGAGGGAGATGCCCGCCTCGAAGCGCTCCTCGACGAAATACTCGTGGAAGGCCTTGCGGTTCTGCGCGACCGTCTTGATTGACTTTTCCGCCATGGTCTTCCTCCTTCTTCCGTCTTACTTGTTGTCTACGGAATACATGTGGGCCATGAGCTCGAGCATCTGGCAGGAATAACCGAACTCATTGTCATACCACGCGACGAGCTTGGCAAACTTATCGGTGAGGGAGATGCCGGCCTTGGCATCGAAGATGGAAGCGCGGCGGTCACCGATGAAGTCGGTGGAAACGACGTCCTCGTCGACGTAGCCGAGCACGCCCTTCATATAGGTCTCGCTGGCGAGCTTCATCTCGGCGCATATCTCCTCGTAGGTCGCGGACTTCTTGAGGTTGACGGTGAGGTCAACGACGGAGACGTCGAGCGTCGGGACGCGGAGCGACATACCGGTGAGGATGCCGTTGAGCTCGGGGATGACCTTGCCGACGGCCTTCGCGGCGCCGGTGGAGGATGGGATTATACTGCCGGAGGCGGCGCGGCCGCCGCGCCAGTCCTTCTCGGAGGTGCTGTCGGTGAGCTGCTGGGTACCGGTCATGGCGTGGACGGTGGACATGAGGCCGCCGGCGATACCGAACTTATCGTTGAGGACCTTGGCGACGGGGGCGAGGCAGTTCGTCGTGCAGGAGGCGGAGGAGACTATGTCCATATCCTT
>JAZQQE010000043.1:0-17015 GCA_045628845.1 Oscillospiraceae bacterium | reverse complement strand
ACGAGCACTATATGCAGCCGAGACTGCGCGCCGTGCTCACCGGCCTGCTCGACTGACGGCAAAAGCGCCAATAATAACAATAATAAAAAGAAAAGCATCCGCACGTTCCAAACGTACGGATGCTTTTATATTGTCTTCTGCCGCTGTGCTGCGGAATATCGCCCTGTTTATTCGGGCAGGGCTGCGCCTCCCGTACCGAGATCAATGCAGTGCCAACAGCCATCGTCCTGCTTTTGTAATACGAATTCCCGGGACCACGTGAGCTTGCCCTGATATTGACCCGTGCCGTAGTCGGTGTTGCCTGCCCAGATGGCCGGGGAATCGAAATCCTGCGGAGTAAAGGCGCATTGGAACATTCCGACCACTGCGTCATCGGTTTCGCTCACCCTGAGGACGTTCCACTCAATGACCTCGTAATCGCTCATGCCGTATGCACTTCCGGAAGAGAGGGACATCATGTGTGACCCGTAGGCGTTGTGGACAAAGAAATCTGCGGCGTCCTCGGCACTTCCATCAAGGGAAAAGGATATACGGGAGTGATCCACTTCCAGGTTATAAAATTCGAATCTGACGTCATTTGCTATTGAGCCGCCGGAGCCGTCCGCCGCCTTCGCGCTCCAGAACCTCGGCTCGCTCCCGTCCTCGTACTGCACCATTCCCGCGCCGCCGTTTGCCCAGAAGGTCATGCTTTCTGTTCCGTCGGCGGAGACGGCGGTGAGCCAGAAGAGGCTCGGCTCGGGCAGCGGCATGGGGAGCGAGGTCCATTCGTAGCAGCTCATCAGGACCTTGAAGCGCCCGGCATACCACTCGCCTGCGGGGCAGGTGTTTTGCGCTCCTTCGTTCGCGAGGTACAGCGTGAGCCCGACATCGCCGGATGCAAAGAGCTCATCGACAAAGTCGGCGGGCGAGGTCGCTGTGCTGCCGTCGTTTTCATTCTGCCCGCTCGAATCGGGTTCTGCCGTACCCTGCGGTACATCCGATGAAGGAACGCTGTCTTTCGCCCCGGTGAACGTACAGCCCGCGGCGACGGCAATGATAAGTATCACGGCGATGAGCGTATAGACCGCCGTTTTCGGCTTTTTTGCTATCATCAGTATCCTTTCCCTGATGCTGCTTCTGCCGCCTGTCATGGTAGTTGCCGTGAGCAGCAGCGCCGGACGCTTGCGGCAGGTCATTTCTATAAGCGTACGGCCGTATGCCGCGCGCTCGGATTCTCCGAGCCTTTTCACGGTCGCCTCGTCACACGCGAGCTCGGAATCGCGGCGGGACAGCACGGCGGCCCACCATACGAGCGGATCGAACCAGTGCAGAGCGAGACAGACCCCGCGCAGGAGCGACCAAACGTGGTCGCCGTGGTGATAGTGCGTCAGCTCGTGCTCAACTGCGTGACGCAGCAGAACGGCGTCAGACGCCGCCTCCGGCGTAACGTAGACCGCCGGGCGGAACAGCCCGAAAAGACAGGGCGTATCGAGGCCTGCCGAGACGTACACGGGCAGGCTTCCGGTCTGCCCGTCAAGCCTGCGCCGCGCCTTTTTCAGACGGACGGCAAAGCGGATGTTGGAGGCGGCCAGTACGATGGCGACGGCGGCAGCTCCCGCGCCCCAGATGCACATCAGGACTTCGGCGATGGTCTTGGTACCGCTCATGCGGTCGAGTATCTCGTATTCGACGGTCTCCGAGAAGTCCGCCTCGGGTATCTCCGATATGTCGACGCCGCGCGCCGCGTATTCGTCTGCTACGTCGTCGTAGGCGGCGCGGTAGCTCATGCGGGGAAGCTCGCTGCGCGCGATACCGGCTATCGTTTGGACGGTCTCCGTCTCGGCGGCTTTCCGCGTCAGATTCCCGATGCTGAGGCCCGTCGAGCCGAGGCTCACCGGCACGAGCAGACGCAGCAGGACAAGTCCCCACAGCGCGTATTGCAGGCGCAGACTGATCCTGCCTTTGAGAGCAAAACGCAGCGCGATGATCACCAGAAGCAGAATTGCGGAAGATATTACCCATTCAAGCATCTCCGTCGGCCTCCATTTCTTTCAAGATCGCATACAGCTCGCTTATCTCTTCCCGGGAGAGCGACTGCCTGCGCGTAAGTGAGCTCACCATGAGGCTGACGCTGCCCTTATACACTCTCTCAAGCAGGTCCTCGGTCTCATGCATGGCGGCGTCCTCGCGGCAGACGAGCGGATAAAAGACCTTTTTGCCGCTGTCGGAGACTGCCGACACCGCGCCCTTTGCCTCCAGACGGCTCAGCAGAGTCAGCGTCGTACTGCGGCTCCAACCGCAGCGATCCGACATCAGGTCAGTCATATCCCGCCCGGTGAGCGGTGAGCGCTCCCAAAGACATTCCATTACGCTCCACTCCGCCGAGGTAAGACTGATGCCGTGTTCATCCATTTTGAAGCCCATCCTTTTTGTCTACAAATGTAAACACATTATAGCGACGCTGTTTACATTTGTCAACAGAAAATAATCCCTTTCGGAACGGGACCGCCGGATAAGGACATATTTGAAAAAAGAAAACCCGCCGAAAAGGAAAATAGAATTCCTTTTCGGCGGGTAATTTTACTGCCCGAAAAAACGGGATCTATTTTATTGCTGGGCAGGAAACCACGGAATGTTAAACAGCTCCAACATAAAAATGAAGCCGAAGAAGCATGTAAGGACAAGTGAACAGACAAAAAAGAAACCGGACACAAAAGTCATCAAGCAATTATCGCTATTCCGCAGATTAACGATCACCAGGCGCAAAATCGCGAATATAACACATATACATTGAAAAATGAAGAGAATGAGCGGCAGTACTCCCGGATTTGCAAGTGAAAGGCCTTTGCCGTTCCAAATCGGAAGATACATCGACAAATAGAGAAGAGGAACAAGCAGGGATAAGATTGAGAATACCCAATAGCCTTTCATTGATTTCACTCTTATTTCCGCCTCAAACTTTCGTATATCTGCATTTTAACGGGTATCGGATCTTGACGCACAAGATCAATATCCTGAAAAACATCCTTATTAGGCTGTCACTAAATACGGAAACGGTTTTTGCTTTTATCTTCCTGCGAGGAAGACGGAGGTGTCGGTGGTGAAGTTTGAGACACTGTACAAGACCAGAACGGCGTCGATATCGTTTTCGCGTATGTGCTCGGCGACGCTCGTCCTGAAATAGCGCAGGTCGAGGACGTCGATCTCCGAGAAGCTGCCGAGCAGGAAGGGGAGCTCGCTGTCAAAATAGCTGTCGCGCAGGACGAGGAGCTTTTTGCCCTCGTGCCCCGTCTCGACGCGGAGCCGCGGCGTGTTGCCGCCGCAGAACATGGCGTATTTGTCCTTGACCTCGAGCTTGGACATATCGTAGAGCGTGCCGGGCTCCTCGGAGCCGTGCGGGTAATTGTAGACGACCGCGTCGCCCTGCTCCGCGTATATCTCGATGTGGTCGGGCGGGACCCACGTCGCTCCGGAGGAGGACCACGCCGTCCCGTAAAACTCATCCGTTACCGTGACGGGCGAGTAGGAGTCGAGCGGCGCCGCCGTCATCCCGAGCGCTTCGAGTACGGCGCGCGAGCCGTAGTAGGCGCCGAGACTCGTCCAGTGGTGGTCAGTGCGGTAGAAGATATCCTCGCCCGCGTGGGCGGTCAGCGCGCCCGCGACGTCGATATTTACGGCATCGGAGCGCGAATATATATCCCTGATGACGGCGAACTGATCGGCGGAGTCGGCGTTGGCGGGGAGACGGTCGCTCCAAACCGCGGCGGAGCCCGGTATCAGCGCGAGGTAGACCTCTGCGTCCGTATTCCCGACGAGGGCGTTCACGGCGTCGATGTTGGCGGTGACGAGCTCGGGATCGGGCTCGGAGTAGCGCTCTGTGAGCATGTCGCCGGAGCAGAGGAAGACGTTGTTGTTCTCCGTCTTGCCGAGGGCGCGCTCAGCCGAGGCCTTGCCGCTGACCCACAGGTCGCGCGCGAAGAACTGGTCGGAGATATATTTCTCGAACGACTCCGTGAACGTGCCGTCGAAGAGCTTGGCAAACGTGAATTTCGGCGCGGCGGCAAGGTATCTGTTCTCCTGCTCGGAGAATTCACGCGCCGGGGTGACGAGGTTGAGCACGGCGAAGACCGCGATAAAGAGGCAGAAGCAGATTATCTGCGGCAGGGGAGCGCTTTTCTTCATTCCGCGGCCTCCTTTCTAAAACCTGAAATAGAGGAACGGGTTATACGTTCCGTCCACGAGATATGCGGTCGAGACGACGAGCGCGAGCACTATGAGCACGGGCACGGCAACGCTCAGCGCCTTCGACGGGAGCTTCTTCATGACCCACGTGCCGAGCGGCGTGCAGGCGGCGACGGTGATGACGAGTATGACGGCGTAGCTGCGCAGATAGTACAGCACGTCCGCTCCGCACAGGCCCGCCCCGCCGACGCCGAACATCACTCCGATGTAGGTCAGGCACTCGGTAGAGTCTTCGATCGCGAAGAGCGCCCAGCCGACTATGACGACGACGAGCGCGTAAATGTGCGAAATGATCTTCGAGCGGTCGAGCAGCTTCAGCAGGAAGAGCTTTTCGATCGTCAGCCAGACGGCGTAGTAAATGCCCCAGAACAGGAAATTCCAGCTCGCGCCGTGCCACAGACCGGTCAGCGCCCAGACGATGAGGATGTTGAGAAGCTGGCGGGCAAGGCCCCTGCGGTTGCCGCCGAGGGGGATGTATACGTAGTCACGGAACCACGTCGAAAGGCTGATGTGCCAGCGGCGCCAGAACTCTGTGATGCTTTTCGAGATGTACGGATAGTTGAAGTTTTCGAGGAACTCGAAGCCGAGCATGCGACCGAGACCGATGGCCATGTCGCTGTATCCGGAGAAGTCGAAATAGATCTGGAGCGAGAAGGCTATGATGCCGAGCCACGCGCCGAGCACGGTGAGCTCCGAGGTTGGCATCGCCTTGTAGACGTCCCACAATGCGCCGATGTTGTTGGCAAGGAGCACCTTCTTGGCGAGGCCGACGATGAAGCGGCGAACGCCGGAGGCAAACTGCTCTTTGCTGTTTGCGCGGAAGCCGAGCTGGTCGGCGACGTCCTTGTAGCGGACTATCGGGCCCGCGATGAGCTGGGGAAAGAGGGCGACGAACGTTCCGAAGCTGACGAAATTCTTCTGCACGTCCGCGTCGCCGCGGTATACGTCGATGGGGTAGCTCATCGTCTGGAAGGTATAGAAGGAAATGCCGATGGGCAGCGTCAGCCCGAGCGGATGCAGGAACGGGATGAAGGACAGATTTTCCGCGATGAAATCGAAGTATTTGAAGAATACGAGCATCGCGAGGTTCACTATGACGGTGACTACGATGATGCGCCGCGCCCTGCGGTCGTCTGCCAGGTGCTTTGCGACGAGGCGGCCCGAAACGAAGTTTATGACTATGGAGAAGAGCATGAGCAGGATATAGACCGGCTCGCCCCATCCGTAGAATACAAGGTTCACTACGAAGAGCCATACGTTGCGCCGCTTCGGCGGGACGATATAGTATACCGCCAGCACGACCGGCAGGTATATGAACATGAAGAGCAGGCTTGAAAAGACCATTTGATCCTCCGTGGGGTCAGTTTTTCGGCTTGAAGCCGGCGAGCGGGTTGGCGTCGGCGGCTATCTTGAGGTCGGTATTCTCTATGTGCGTGTATATCTCGGTCGTCCCGAGGTGCTCGTGACCGAGGAGCTCCTGCAGGGTCTTGAGGTCGACCCCCTTGCCGAGGAGCATCGTCGCCGCCGTGTGGCGCAGCTTGTGCGCGCTGTACCCCTCGGTGTCGAGCCCCGCCTCCGCGAGGTGCTTTTTGACGAGCGCGTGTACCGTGGAGCGGGAGATGCGTTCCCCACGCGAGCTTATGAATAGAGCGCGCCCGGATACGTCCTTGTGCTCCGCCTGATCGAGCCTGAAGCGCAGATAGTCGTTCAGCGACTCCGCCGCGGCGGAATTGAGATAGGTCACGCGCTCCTTGCCGCCCTTGCCGAGGACGCGCAGATGATCCGCGTGCACGTCGCCGAGGTCGAGCCCGACGAGCTCCGATATTCGCAGTCCGCAGTTGAGGAAGAGCATCAGTATACAGTAGTCGCGCACGGCGTACCTGCCGCCGACGGACGACAGCAGCTGACGGCACTCGTCCACGGTCAGGTACTTCGGGAGCGTACGACGCAGCTTCGGGGAGTCGAGCGATTCGATGGGATTCTCCTCGAGCATCCCGGTCTTGACGGTCAGATATTTATAAAATGAACGGAGCGTCGCTATCTTCCGCGCACGCGAGGCAGCGGAGAGCCCGTATTCGGGGAGATTGGCGCGCTCGTTCTTGACCCTGTCGCGTGAGAGGAAGGCGAGGAAATCGTATACCTCGGCGCGCGTCACCGCCGCGACGAAGGGCAGGTCGATGTCGTTTATGGGGATATCGTCGAACGGTATGCTCTCATCGACCGCGCCGCGCTGTATTTTGAGAAAACGGAAAAAGGTGCGCAGGTCGAGATAGTATTCGTCGACGGTCTTCTGCGAATGGCTTTTTATGACCTCGTGGTAGGTGAGAAAATCCCGAACCAGAGGCGAGGCGTCCTTCCTGTAATCCGGCAAATCCATGCACCTCCGCTCAAAAATGGTCAGACAGAGATATTATAACATTTTCCGTCATAAAATCAATAATGATCATCGGATGTTGAAACGCCTTATGGCGTTTGCATAAGCCTCATTTGAGGCTTATGCAAAGGCAAATCGATTTGCCTTTGCACGATGCTCATTGCAATGACTATCGTCGATTTTTCAGAGAAAAATCGACAACAAATCGCAGATTTGTCGTCGAAACAATCTTATAGCAGATTGTTTCGACTCCCGATAGTCATTATAACGCCGTGTGCCGGGAAAAACCGCATTTTAGCGGAACAAACGCGCTCCTCCGCGCGTCATAACTGCGAAAACCGGAAAAACCCGGCGCTCCGGCGCCGCGAGGCTCCGGAGATACGTGCCCGAAGTAAATCAAAGCGTTGATTTTTTCGGATGCGGATGGTAAAATGATTCTAAAATGAGAAATTATACGCAAAGCTGATCTTCGCGCGGGAACGAACGGAATATCACCGTGATGACCGCAGCGGAAACCGGGAGGAGACTTGAAATGAAAACTCGTTTTACGGCGATCATCGCCATCGTGCTCGCTCTTGCTCTGAGCGTGGGCTTCGCCGCCTGCGGACAGAACGGCGGCAAGGCCGCGAAGGAAGACCTGCAGTACGGCATCGGCCTCGTTGAGGAATACGAAGAGACCGAAGCGCTCGACGAGGATCCCGACGCGGAGATATCCCGCGGCACCGACCCCATCCTCCAGAACGTCGTGACCCGCCTTGACGGCGAGCCCGTACGCGCCGAGGTCTATCTGTACCGCTCGCAGCTCTCCGAGACCTACAAGCAGGCGTACGATATCATCCGCGCCGGCATAGCCGAGGGCAAGACGGAGATCCCCATGACGGTGCCTGTGCCCAAGGCCGATATCAAGCCGATAGTCCGCGCCGTGTTCTATGACAGCCCCGACCTCTTCTGGATGGACGGCGGCTACAGCTACTCCTACAACAACAGCGGCGTAGTCACCAAAATAAAGCCGAAGTACAACGCTCTCGCGAGCGACATCCCCGGCAACACCGCGAAGTTCGAGCAGGCGGTCAGCGCCGCGCTTGCCGATATGTGGAGCCTTGGCGACGCGACCGCGCAGGTCAAGTACGCGCACGACTACCTCACCTCCACCGTCAACTATGACATGAACAGCTCCTACAACCAGAGCGCGTACAGCGCCCTCGTCAACAAGTCGAGCGTCTGCGCCGGATATTCCCGCGCGTTCCAGTACATGATGCAGAAGATGGATATCCGCTGCGCCTTCATAGCCGGCACCTCCACCACCGCCAATTACAGCGGCGGCCACGCCTGGAACATAGTCGAGCTTGACGGCGAGTTCTACGCCATGGACGTCACCTGGGACGATCCCATCGGTGCCGCCGCGGGCAAGTACTACTACAACTACTTCAACATCACCGACTCCGTCATGGGTGCTGACCACGTCAGAAGCGACATCTCCGTCAACCTGCCCACCGCCACCGGCACAGCGAAGAGCTTTGCCTCCGCGTTCGGCGGCAATCAGTACGGCACCGACTTCGACGCCGTGCAGGGCGTACTGCCCGAGGGCTACGGCGAGGCGAGCACGGTCTTCATCGGAGCTCCCGAGACTCCCGACGTGACCGACAACCCCTATCTTCCCTGACACATGACAAAGAGAGTGCGAAAAGTAAACAGGATAGCCGTCCTGCTGCTCGCGCTGCTTCTCCTTGCGTCTATGACCGCCTGCGGCAGCCGTGCCGCAGGCGGTGACCTTATTCCGGAGCCCGATACGCAGCAGTCCGCGCCCTCCGGTGAGACGGGTGCCGGCGTGAACAAGGCGGGCGACGAGGACGGGGAAGAGGCGGGCGGTCACGCGGCATCCGGAGAGACGAAGACGGAGCTCTCCGGCGAAGACCTTCCGGAGGACCCCGACGAAACGGAGGAAGAGTCCGGCGGCGAAGAGACGGAAGAGCTTTCCGAAGACGAAGAGATCGAGATCTCCGATGAGGAGATGAGCGAGGACGTCTCCGGCTTCGGCCTCGGAGGAGTACAGCCGGAGGCGGAGGCTGAAGAGCCCCTCGTTTCCTCCGCCATCGACGGGTGGACGATATGCTGGTACGTCTGCGGAAGCAACCTCGAGAGCTATTACGGCTGCGCGAGCGACGATCTTGCCGAGGCCGCCGCCGCGGTACTGCCGCAGAACGTCCGCATAGTCATCCAGACGGGCGGCTCGTACAAATGGCACAACGAGCTCGTCAGCTCCGGAGCGATAGAGCGCCACGTGCTCGACAGCACGGGCTTCAGAACGGTGCAGGAGCTGCCGGATGCCGACATGGGCTCGGCGTCGACGCTGTCGTCCTTCCTGTCGTTCTGCCGGGAGTACTACCCATCGACGCATAAAGCGGTGATATTCTGGAACCACGGCGGCGGAAGCGTCGCCGGAGCGGAATTCGACGAGACCCACGGCTTTGACGCCCTCACGATAAATGAATTCATTTCCGCCTTCAGCGGAACGTACGGCATATCCGAGGCCGCTCCGGCCTTCGACCTCGTTGGCTTCGACGCCTGCCTTATGGCGACGGTCGACGTCGCGAGCGCGTTCCGCGGCATAGGCCGCTACCTCGTCGCGTCGGAGGAACTCGAGCCGGGCTGCGGCTGGTACTATACAGGATGGCTGAACGAACTTGCCGCAAATCCGTACATGGACGGCGCGGCGCTCGGCAGAGCGATATGCGACACCTACGTGCAGGGCTGCAGCGCCGCGGGCACAGGCTCGAAGATAACGCTTTCCCTGACGGATATAGGCAAGCTCGGCGGCCTCATCTCGGCGTATAACGCCTTCGGCAACGAGGCGCTTCTCGCCGCGCTCGATTCTCCCGATTTCTACGCGGAGTTCGGCCGCCGTGCCTCGATGTCCGAGAGCTACGGAGGCAACACGCCCGAGCAGGGCTATACGAACATGGTGGACCTCGGGCATCTCGTCCGCAATTCGAGCGGGATACTCCCGGAGACCTCGCAGGCGGTGCTCGACGCGCTCGCCGGGTGCGTACTGTACCGCGTCAGCGGGCCGTACCGCGCGGAGTCCACGGGTCTCAGCTGCTATTACTCTTACAGCGGCGACATCAACAACTTCGTCGGCTATACCGCCGTCGGAGTCAGCGAGCCGTTCAAGTATCTGTATGCCTACGGTCTCGCGGGCAGGCTCAGCGAGGCCGGTGAGGACTACGTCAGAGCCATATCGCCCGAAGCTGCGGAGGTAACGCCGATGCGCGAGCTTCCCGCGATGGACGATTTTGACCTTTCGCAGGTCATCACGGCGTACGTCGACGAAGAGGGCTTCCCCGTGCTTGAGGTGGACCCGGTATTCTCGTCCATACTCCGCGAGGTGCACGTGCGCGTGCGTCAGGCGTACCTCGCCGGCACCGACCCCGTGAGGATAGACGTCGTGGCGTGGGGCGAGAGCGACCTCGTCGGCCGCGACTGGGAAAACGGCATCTTCCGCGCCTATTTCGACGGCTACTGGGCGGCGCTGGACGGCAGCGCGCTCTACCTCGAGGTCGAGTACTCCGGGGAGGGCTACACGCTTTACAGCAGCCCGATACTCCTCAACGGCACGCTCTGCAACCTCCACATAGCTTACGAGGAGAAAGTCGAGGAGCTTGAGGGCGGCGCGTCGATGACCTATGCGGACTGGCACATCCTCGGCGCGACGGAGGGCATCGACCCGGATACCGGAATGGCGGATAAAAACCTCGTCCTGCTCCAACCGGGCGACGAGATCATCCCCGTGTACCTCGTCATGCAGAACGTAGGCGGGGAAGGGGCGCAGTGGGAGCACTACTGCCAGCCCGAGAATGCCGTCATATACTGCGACGAATACGACCTCGAGATGTTCGCCGACTTCGGCCACGCGGTTTACGACATCGAATTCGAGCTCGTCGACTGCCGCAATCAGAAGACTTATTCCGACAGGTTCGCCGTACAGGTATGGGACTACGATATGTCCGTACAGCTCTGGGACGACTACATGGAGGAGACGGGCGGCGAAGTATACAGATTCAGATAAATGAGCGCAAAAACGGCAGGACGCCCCGGTGTCCTGCCGTTTTATTCGGAAAATCGTACCGCGCCAAAAGCATTGAAAGAAAAAGTATTTTTTGCTATAATCGTCAGCGCCCGGAGGGTATCATGCGCGGAGACCGAGCCGCGCGGAAAGAAAAGAGGCAGCACAGATGAAAAAGATCACGGCTGTTATCATAGCGATATGTATGGTGTTCGCGCTCTGCGCCTGCACCGTGAGCGAGGTTGCGCCGACGCCCGCA
This sequence comes from Oscillospiraceae bacterium, assembly GCA_045628845.1. Lineage (GTDB taxonomy): Bacteria > Bacillota > Clostridia > Oscillospirales > Oscillospiraceae > RGIG7949. The sequence goes on along the minus strand of JAZQQE010000043.1, from coordinate 6,098 downwards.
CCGACGCCGACGGCGACGCCCACGCCCACCCCCGCGCCGACTCCGACTCCCGAGCCGGAGCCCGAATTCGACCCGGTGTACGTGCTCTATACCAACGACGTGCACTGCGGCGCCGACCACGGCGTCGGCTACGACGGCATTTCGTACGTCCGTCAGGCGCTGAACGCCGCGGGAGCCGATGTGCTCGTCGCCGACTGCGGTGACTTCCTGCACGGAGGGCTCATCGGGACGCTGTCGCGCGGCGAAGCCATAGTCGAGCTGATGAACAGCGTCGGCTACGACATCGCCGTACCCGGCAACCATGAGTTCGAGTACGGCATGGAAAGATTCCTCGAGCTCGTGGACATGGCCGAATTCCCGGTCGTATCCGCAAACTTCGTCGGCGCTGACGGCGAGCTCGTTCTCGCCCCGTACTTCATGACCGAGCGCGGCGGGCGCAGGATAGCCTTCGTCGGCGCGACGACTCCGTCGACTCTTTCGACCTCGACCCCGAGCTATTACATGGACGCCGAGGGCAGCTTGATTTACGGCTTTTGTCAGGATGAGAGCGGCGAGAAGTTCTATGACGCCGTTCAGTCTGCGGTCGACTCCGCGCGGCGGGACGGGGCGGACACCGTCATCGTTCTCGCGCATCTCGGGATAGAGCTGCAGAGCTCGCCGTGGACGTCCGGAGACCTCATAACCCACACGACGGGCATCGACGCCGTGCTCGACGGGCATTCCCACAGCGTGATAGAGCAGGAGGTCGTCAAAAACGCGGACGGGGAAGAGGTCATACTGACCTCGACCGGAACGGATATGCAGAATCTCGGCTGCCTCGTCATAGCGCCCGATGGCAAGACCTCGAGCTACCTTATAAACAGCGCCTTCGACACCGTGCTCGCTGACTCCGTCGCGAAGACGGACGAGCTCGCGGGCGAGGTAGTGGCGCATACCGACGTGGACCTCTGCATCACCGACCCCGCGACCGGGAAGCGGATGGTGCGCCAGTGCGAGACGAACCTCGGCGACCTCTGTGCCGACGCCTACCGCGCGGCGACCGGAGCGCAGATAGCCATGGTGAACGCGGGCAACGTGCGCGCGGACATCCCCGCCGGCGATATAACCTACGGGCAGATAATCAACGTCAGCCCCTTCAACAATACGGTCTGCGTCGCGGAGGTGACGGGGCAGGAGCTGCTCGACGCACTTGAAGTCGACGTCAGCAGTCTCCCCGGAGAGCGCGGCGGCTTCCCGCAGGTCTCCGGCATCGCCTTCACGGTCGACGTCAGCATCCCGTCGGGCGTGACGATAGATGAAAACGGCGAATGCACCGGCATAGAGGGCGAGCGCCGCGTCAGAGACGTGACGGTGGGCGGCGAGCCGCTCGACCCGGACGCCGTTTATACTCTCGCCTCCGTCGACTTCGTCCTCAAGGAGGGCGGCGATGGCCAGACGATGTTCCGCGGCAAGACGCTCCTCATAGACGGCGGCAAGCTCGACAATCAGGTGCTCATCGAGTACATAGTCGACGTGCTCGGCTCTGTCGGTGAGGGCTACGAGGACCCGTACGGCGACGGAAGGATAACGATAGTCGAATAATTATAAAAAAACAAGGGCTCCGTTTTCACGGAGCCCTTGCTGTCTCGTTGCGGGATATCAGTCATCCTGCGCTTCGCCGTAGAGCTCTTCATAGCGCTCGAAGACGCAGTCACGGCATGCCTCGTCGTCTGCGCCGAGCCAGAGGAGCTTGCCCTCGGATTCGACGAAGTGGCCGACGCCGCCTTCACGGATGAGCTCGGTGGTGTCCTCGCCCTCGGAGGGGCCGGTACAGATGTGGGTCTCCGTGAGGTCGGAGTAGCTGAGCAGGCCGTCTGCGTCGAGGCGGGCGGTCATCTTCCATTCGGTGTTCTCAAAAGCGGAGCTCGACCAGTGAGCCGTCATGATGATGCCGTCGGAGCCGTTGGCCTCGACGTGGAGCACCGCTCTCTTGCTCGTGCTGTCGGAGTAAGCGCCCTCAAGGGAGGCGTAGTACGCCGCGAGCTCCTCGTCGCTCATGCCGGGGCGCGTGAGCTTCGCCATCTCGGCGGCGACGTCGGCGAAATTCTCGGGAGCGTTCTCGCCCGCGAGGACGTACTGCCCGTCGATGGTGGCCCACCGCGCGAGCTTGGTGCCATCATACTCGGCGAATTCGAGCTCGTCAGTCGGAGTACCGGAGAAGGCGGTACCGCCGTCTATGTAGTAACCGGAGATGTCGGTGTCATAAACGGGGGAGGCGCGGAAGGTATAATCCACGCCGTTGAGCGTGAAGTTGTACTGCGCGATCTGTGTCCCGCCGTTTATGAGATAAAAGGACTCGTCGTTCACGCCCATGACGGCGGGATGCGCGAGCTTTACGCCGAGCAGCTCGTTGAGCTCGCCGAGGGAGCCGTACTCCGTCATCGGGTTGGGAAGTCCGATCAAGGGAGCGTCGGGCTCGTCGGGAGTCTCGGGGGCGGGCTCGCCGGTCGGCTCGACGACTTCGGGAGTGCCGGTGACGTCGGGCGCGGCGGGCGTCTGCGCGCAGGCGCAGAGCGAGACGACGAGGAGAAGTGCGATCATTGCTGCGATAGTCTTTTTCATGCTTTTTTTCCTTCCTTGGAAAGTAGTATTCGGGACGGATGCCGCGGAGTCTCAATGTGTCCGTCCCGCGTATTTGACGCTTTGGACGGGCAATATGTTCCCGTGACGTCCGGCCGCAGAAAAGAGTATAAGCGCCGCAGGACGCTTTTTCAAAGGCCTGTTTGTTAATTATTCGCGGTAAATTTTACCCGTTTTGCACAAGTTGAGCGGAGCGGGATGTGGATTTTTGCGCGCAGGCATGGTAAAATGGGAAAAAAGAAAGGACGTCAGCCATGAGAGTTCTTGTCATCGACGGTCAGGGCGGCCAGCTCGGCAGCCAGCTTATAAAGGAGATACGCGCCGCGTATCCGCATATGGAGCTCACCGCAGTCGGAACGAACGCCTCGGCGACGGCGGCGATGCTGAAGGCCGGCGCCGCGCGCGGCGCGACGGGGGAAAACGCCGTCATGGTCAACTGCCGGAAGGCGGACGTCATCATCGGCCCGATAGGGATCGTCATCGCTGACTCGCTGCTCGGCGAGGTGACGGCGGAGATGGCCGTAGCCGTCGGCAGGGCGGACGCGGAGCGCATCCTCATCTCGCTCAACCGTTGCGAGAACATCGTCGCGGGCGTGCCGGACCTTCCCATGAGCAAGCTGATAAGGGACGCCGTCGAGCGCATAGGCGAGCTTGAAAAAAACGGCAGGGGACCTATTGAAAAGGGCGTCTGCCTGTGATAATATCATAGTGCCGTTATGGATAACGGCGCGGCGGAGCAGAAGCTCCCGGGACACGGCACCGATAATATCCGAAAAATCGTACTGATGCTATGAAAGCATCGTTCTCCTTGGAGGGAGAGCGATGCTTTTTATCGTTTCGGGAGGTCATTTATGAAGAAAAGCAAGACGTTTTACACGATCAGAAACATGATCCTCGCGGCGCTGTTCCTCGCAATAGCGTACGTTCTGCCGTTCGTGACCGGGCAGATACCGCAGATAGGCAAGATGCTCTGCCCGATGCACATCCCGGTGCTCCTGTGCGGCTTTATCTGCGGCTGGCCCTGGGGCCTCGCGGTGGGCATCATCGCGCCCCTTCTCCGCTCGCTGACTCTCGGAGTGCCCGCGATATTCCCGCAGGCCGTGTGCATGGCTCTCGAGCTTGCGGCGTACGGCGCGATCTCCGGGCTGCTGCACCGCGCCCTTCCCGCAAAACGCGGCTTCATCTACGTGACGCTGGTGATCGCCATGATAGCGGGCCGCCTCGTATGGGGCGCGGCGCGCTTCATCTGCACGGGACTTGACGTGACGGAATTCGGCCTGAAGGCCTTCTGGAGCGGCGCCGTCGCGACGGCGATACCCGGAATAATCCTTCAGATAGTGATAATCCCGCCTCTTGTCATGGCGCTCGAAGCGATGGGACTCGGGCGCGGAAAGAAAAAATAGGCGCAGTTGCATCATTCCCGCAGCGGCAGACCCCGCTGCGGGATATTTTTGCGGAAGGAGTTGACAAAATGATATCATTATGATATCATACAGCCAAATCAAAGGAGGTATAACGATGGAAGAGAAGGTACTTAACGGAAAAAAGAACGGCATGCTCGTGCTCGTCCTGAGCATACTGCTGTACGTTGCCGCCATCATCGGCGTGATATTCTTTATCAGCAGAGGCGGATGGGCGCTCTTTGCCGTGTGCATGATCTATATCTGCTTCGGATGGATACTCTGGCTCGGCCTCAGAGTGCTCAAGCCGCAGGAGGCCCTCGTGCTGACTCTGTTCGGCAAATACAAGGGCACGCTCAAGGGAGAGGGCTTCTACTTCGTCAATCCCTTCTGCTCGTCCGTGAATCCCGCCGCGAAAACGAAGCTCAATCAGTCCGGCGACGTGGACGCGGGCGCGAAGGGCGGCATAATCGTGTCTCCCGCCGCGTCCGGCACCGCGGAGCTCACGAACAACAAGATATCCCTCAAAATAATGACGCTCAATAACTCCCGTCAGAAGATAAACGACTGCCTCGGCAATCCAGTCGAGATAGGCATCGCCGTCATGTGGCGCGTGATAGATACGGCGAAGGCGGTCTTCAACGTCGACAACTACAAGGAATACCTGTCGCTCCAGTGCGACGCCGCCCTGCGCAACATAGTCCGCATCTATCCGTACGACGTCGCGCCCGGCGTTGACACCACGGGTGACGGAGTAGCCGACGAGGGCAGTCTGCGCGGCTCGAGCGAGGTGGTCGCCGAGCGCATCAAGAACGAGATACAGTCGAGAGTCGGAGAGGCGGGCCTCGAGATAATCGAAGCGCGCATCACGTATCTCGCCTACGCCCCGGAGATAGCTGCCGTCATGCTTCAGCGCCAGCAGGCGAGCGCCATAGTCGACGCGCGCAAGATGATAGTCGACGGCGCCGTCGGCATGGTCGAAATGGCGCTCGAGCGTCTGAACGAGAAGCAGGTGGTCGAGCTCGACGAGGAACGCAAGGCCGCCATGGTGAGCAACCTGCTCGTCGTCCTCTGCGGCAACAGGGACGCGCAGCCGGTCGTCAACTCGGGAAGCCTGTACTGATATGGCTGATAACGAGAAGAAACAGATCCCTCTGCGCCTCAATGCGAAGCTGTATGCGGCGCTCGCCGCGTGGGCGGAGGATGACTTCCGCAGCGTGAACGGGCAGATAGAGTATCTGCTGACGGAGTGCGTGCGGCAGAGAAAAAAGAACGGCAAGTACGTCGGAGAGGACATCGACGTACCGCCGGAGCTTGACGTCTGAACAGGGGGAGCAAACGATGCCGAAATGGCTTTATATCGTCCTCGGAAAACCGGAACGGCGCTATCATATCGTGCTGAACGTGCTCTCTCCGCTCATACAGATAGCCGTGATCGTCTGGCTCGCCGTCAGATTTGACTCCATACCGGACAAGATTCCGACGAACTACGATTTCTCAGGCGCGGTGACGTCGTACGGCAGCAGGGGTACGCTTTGGGTGATGCCGGTGTTCGGCATCGTGACGGAATTCATCATGTGGGCGGTGCAGCTCTCTCCGCGTGATACGTGGAATACCGGCATACGTCTCTCCGCGTCGAACAGAGCGACCGTGCTCGGTTGGGTGCACGATCTGCTCGTCGAGGTGCGCCTCGCGCTCTCGGTCATGTTCGCGGTGATATCCGTCCCGGCCATACTCGGCCGCTCCCCCGGGCTTGCGGTGTGGGCGGCGGTGCTGATATTCATCCCGCTCGCGCGGTATACCGTGCGCATAATACGCCTGAAAAGATAAAAAAACCGCCCGTGTTTCTGGCGGGGCAAGATAGGGATGCATAATCTCTGAAAGAAACGGCATAACTTGCAGAAATGTAGGTTATGCCGTTTTTTCGTCTTCTGATTGTGTCAGCACATCACCGATAAAGGTGAACTCCACATCGACCCGTTGACGCCTATGACCGCTGGATTTGTCCGGCTGATGCACAACTATGCGCTTGACCAGAGTGCGGAGGATTTCCGCATCCAAAGTCTGAATGTCATCATA
>JAZQQE010000042.1:0-9338 GCA_045628845.1 Oscillospiraceae bacterium | reverse complement strand
GTCGTAGGGGAGGGGCTTGCCCCTCCCGCGTGCTCCGGCTGTTTTTCGGGAGGGGCAAGCCCCTCCCCTACGGCAAGACGGCAGGGAGCGAAGAAGAATCCCCTCAGTCAGCCTGCTTCGCTGCGCTGACAGGTCTCGCTGCGGCTCGGTCACGTCGTGGGTCTGACCTGCCACCGGCAGGTCATTCAATACCGCGGCGCCGCTTCGCTACCCCTTGCATCCTCAAGGGGAGCCAAAGTTGGCAGCGGTCGAAAAATGCGAGGGACAGCGTCGTAGGGGAGGGGCTTGCCCCTCCCGAAGCATTTTTCGGGCACCGCAACAGGGGACGTTTGCGTCTCCCCCTTGCTCCGGCTGTTTTCGGGAGGGGCTTTCCATAAGGTCATGCGGGAGCATGCGGCAGGTTGCGTTCGGGCGCGGCGTGCGGTATAATCTTTCCATCAGCTTCGTAAAGGAGGAAAAGGATCATGACGTTCAATTCCATACGCTTCCTTATTTTCCTCCCCATAGTGTTCATCCTGCACTGGGCGCTCCCTCACAAGGCGCGCGGCTGGCTCCTCCTCGCGGCGAGCTACTATTTCTATATGTGCTGGAAGCCCGAATTCATCGTGCTGATACTGCTGGCGACGGCGGTCAACTACTTCTGCTCGCTCGGAATGCTCCGGGCGGGGCGCGCGGGGAAGCGGCTGCTGCTCGCCGCGGCGCTCATCGTCAGCCTCGGACTGCTCTTTTTCTTCAAATACTTCAATTTCTTCGGCGAGACGCTCACGGCGCTGTGCCGCGCCGTCTCCATCCCGTTCTCGGCGCCGGCGCTGAAGGTCATCCTCCCGGTCGGAATATCGTTTTACACGTTCCAGACCCTCAGCTACACCATCGACGTATACCGCGGCAAACTCGAGCCCGAGCGCAGCTTCCTGACCTTCGCGCTCTTCGTATCGTACTTCCCGCAGCTCGTCGCGGGCCCTATCGAAAAGGCGGAAAACCTGCTCCCGCAGCTCAAACGCGAGCGCACGTTCTCTTACGACGACGCGGCGGAGGGCGCGCGGCTGATGATATGGGGCTTTTTCAAAAAGTGCGTCGTCTCGGCGTACCTCGCGTCGCTCGTCGACCCCGTGTACGACAACATCTCCGCCGCCTCCGGCGGAGCGGTCGCGCTCGCGGCGGCGGCGTGCGCTCTGCAGATATACTGCGACTTCGGCGGCTACTCCGACATCGCGCGCGGGTGCAGCCGAATGATGGGCATAAACCTCATGGAGAACTTCCGCAGACCCTACCTCGCGGAGAACATGCGCGATTTCTGGCGGCGCTGGCACATCTCACTGACGGGGTGGTTCCGCGAATACGTGTACATCCCGCTCGGCGGCAGCCGCAGAGGCCTCGCCCGCACCTGCCTCTTCACGCTCGTGACCTTCCTGCTGAGCGGACTCTGGCACGGCGCGGACTGGACCTTCGTCGTCTGGGGCGCGGTCAACGGTCTCTACCTCGCCGTCGGCACGCTCGCGCGCAGGCGGAAAACGGAGCGCAGGCACGGCGCGCTCGTCCGCTCGCTGCTGCGGCTGAAGACCTTTATCCTCGCCTGCCTCGCGTGGCTCTTTTTCCGCGCGGACTCGATGGCGGACGCGGGGACGGCGCTGCGCGCCCTCTTCCTCGGCCTGCGCAGACCCGCCGAATGGCTCCGCGGAGCGTGGGGCGCGTTCATGTCCGGCGGAAAGTGGACCGCCGCCGTCACGGTATTCTCCCTCGCCGTGCTGCTCATCTACTCGCTGACAGATGAAAAACGGGACGTCCCCGCCGCCATAGGGCGCGCGAAATGGTATGTGCGCTGGCCGCTGTACGCCGTCTTCACGGTGCTGCTCGTGCTGCTCATGCCGAAGGCTACTCCCGCGCCGTTCATCTATTTCCAGTTCTGAGGGGGGCGTGATGATGAAGAGATTTATTATCCGCGCCGCCGCGCTGCTCCTAATTTTCGCCGCGCTCATATACGCCGCGGGCGCACTCTATCGCGGGACGGACGGGTGGGCCGGCCTCGAGGCGACCGAGGAGACATACAAGTTCCACGACGTACCGGACGGCATCACGCTCGCCGCCGCGGGCTCCTCGCACGGCATCGCCGCCTTCCGCACTTCCGATCTCGGAGAGGGCTTTTTCAACTTCTCGATGTCCGCGCAGACGCCGCAGTACGACCTGATGATGCTCCGCAGCTTCGCCGGGCACATAGAAGACGGTGCGACCGTCATACTGACCGTGAGCTACATGTCACCGTTCTGGACGGACACGGAGGAGACCTTCGCGACCAAGCAGAACAGATATTACCGCATACTCCCGCCGGACGGCATAGTCGACGCCGACCTCGTCCGCTGGTGCCTTGGGAGGTTTTCGCCCGCGCTGACGACGGACGCGAAGGACATCGCGCGGGCCCTGCTCGCTCCGCGCTCCGCGCCCGCGGACCCCGACGCCGTGTGGACCGAGGGGTCGGTGACGGAGGACATGATCCCCGCCGAGCGAGAGCGCGTCGCCCGCGACCATCTGACGCTCATAACGCCCGCGATGCCGGACGGGAATCCCGTGATGCTCGCCTCCTACGGGGATATCCTCGCGCTCTGCCGCGAAAGGGGCTGGAAGCCCGTCCTCGTGACGCCGCCGTACCCGCGCGAATACACCGAGTGCTTCCCCGACGACGTGCTCGCGGCCTTCCGCTCGCTGATGACGGAGCTCGCGCGCGAAAACGGCGTCGAATGGCTCGACCACTCGTGCGACGAGGGCTATCCGCTCGCGTATTTCCGCGACCTCGACCATCTCAACGAGGAGGGCGCGCACGCCTTTTCCGCTGTGCTGCTCGCCGAGCTCGCGGAGCTCGGCCTGCGATGAAACAGACCGGGCTCTGTCGGACCGTTCTGTTATCCCGTCTTTCCGCCCGTCCTGCTTACGATCTCAGCTCGGTTTTACCGCAGGGGCGGGGCTTGCCCCGCCCGCTTTTTCCGGGAGGGGCAAGCCCCTCCCCTACGAGTCGCTGCGCTTTTCGCCCCCGGCGGCGCTCGCAAGCCCCTCCCCTACTTGCGATGAAAAAAAGACCGCTGTAACGCCTCCGGGCTTACAGCCTTCTTTTTATCAGAGCTTTTCTATCGTTTCCTTCGTTTTGCGCCAGTAGGGGATGAAGAACAGGACGGCGACTATCATGGCGATGATATCGGACATCGGCGTCGCCCACGGGATGCCGTCCGCGCCCGCGGCGGCGTTCATGATGAACATGAACGGCACGTCGAGCCCGCCCTTGCGCAGGAGCGAGATGATGAGCGGCTTCACCTTCTGCCCCGTCGCCTGCATGGTCGTGATTATCATCATCGTCACGGAGATGGCCGGGCAGGTGATGCAGATTATGCGCAGGAAGTGCTGGCCGTACGCGACCGTCTCCGCGTCGTCGATGAAGAAGCGGATGACCGGGACGGCGCAGGTGAAGAGCAGCACCGTGCCGGCTATTGCGACGCAGAAGCTGTATGCGAACGCCGTCTTGATCGACGAGCGCATCCTCTCCCTGTTTCCGGAGGCGAAGTTGTAGCCTATGAGCGGCAGGACGCCCTGCGTCATGCCGTTGGCGATGGCGAAGGCGAGCATGTCTATCTTCTTGGCTATGCCCATGCCCGCGATGGACTGGTTGGAGTACGACACGACCATCTTATTGAGGATGAGGTTCGAGAAGACGCCCATGACCATCATGAGGAAGCTCGGGAAGCCGACGAGCAGTATTTCGCGCGGCACTCCGCCGCCGAGAGTGTAGTTCCTCGGGTCGAACTTGATGACCGTTTTGTCGCGGTTTTTATTGAGCAGCAGGACGAAGTACACGACGCCGGCGACGTTCGAGAGCATCGTGGCGAGCGCCGCGCCGGATACGTCCATCTTGAACACGAATATCAGCAGCGGGTCGAGCGCTATGTTGAGTATGCCGCCAAGCGCGACGCCTATGCTCGACTCCTTCGAGTACCCCTCGGCGCGCACGAGGTGCGCGAGGGTGGCGTTGAGCACGGTCGGCATGCCGCCTATGCCTATCGTCCAGAGGAAGTAGTCGGAGCAGTAGCCGTATGTATGCTCGTCCGCCCCGAGCAGGGGGAACAGCACGGAGCGCAGGCAGTATATCGCTATGCCGTACACGAGCGCGATGACGCCCGCCGTCCATATACTGAACGCGGCGCTCCTTTTCGCCCTCTCGCGGTCGCCCGCGCCGAGACTGCGGGATATGAGGCTCGCGCCGCCTATGCCGAAGAGGTTGGCTATGCCCGTCAGCATGACGAACGGAGGCATTATCAGCGTCGCCGCCGCGACCTGATTGGGGTCGTTTAGCTGGCCGATGAAGAAGGTGTCCGCCATGTTGTAGATGACGGTTATTATCTGGCTTATTACTGTCGGGATGACGAGCTTGATGACCGCCTTCGACACGGGCATGCGCTCAAAAAGCTCGGTATTGTCGGTTTTCATTACGTTCTCCTGCGGTGGTACCGCCCTCCCCGCATAAGGGAGGGCGGGCGTTTATCAGTTTGCCGTCCAGCCGCCGTCTACGGGGATGGACGTTCCGGTTATCATGCCGGCTCCGTCGGAGCAGAGGAAGCGCGCGACCTTCGCCACGTCCATCGGGTCGAGCAGGTTCTTGATGGCGGAATTGGTCAGCATTATCTCGGAGATGACCTCCTCCTCGCTGATGCCGTGCACCTTCGCCTGCGAGGCTATCTGCTTCTGCACGAGCGGCGTATCGACGTACGCGGGGCATATGCTGTTGACGGTTATGCCGAACTTGCCGCCCTCCATCGCCGTCGCCATCGTAAGGCCGTTGAGGCCGTGCTTGGCGGAGACGTAGCAGGACTTGAACGGGCTCGACACGAGGCCCTGAATGGAGCTGATGTTGATGATGCGGCCCCAGTGATGCTCCTTCATGGAGGGCCAGCAGTACTTCGTCAGCAGGAAGGGCGCGGTCAGCATGAGGTCTATCATGAACTTCCACTTGTCCTCTGGGAACTCGTCGACCGGGCAGACGTGCTGGATGCCCGCGTTGTTCACGAGGATGTCGACGCGGCCGTGCTTTTCGAGCGTGTAGTCGACGAGGGCACGGCAGTCCTCCGTGCGGCTGAGGTCGGCGGCGAAGCCGTCGCACCCGAGGGCGGCCTTCGTCTCGTCCACGGCGTCCTGACGCGAGGACGCGACGACGACGGTCGTCCCGGTATCGACGAAGAGCTTTGCGATGGCGTAGCCTATGCCGCTCGTTCCGCCGGTCACTATGGCAACTTTATTTCTCGGCATTCATATCTCTCCATTCGGCAGTCTTTTCGGATATTTTAACATAAATTTCCCGCTTATCAAACGGTAAATACGATTTTTCACTCCGCACGAGGCCCGGGGAGAAGCTCCCCGGGTCTCATTTCACGCTCATTCGACGGAGATCACGGTGTAGCCCTCGGCCTCGACTGCGTTTTTCAGCTCGCAGCAGGCGACGTCGGCGGTCAGCTCGACGACGGCGGTGCCCTCGGTGTGGCTGACGGCGGCGGAGGCTACGCCCTCAAGGCCCTCGAGGGTCTTCTTGACGCGCGCCTCGCAGTGCCCGCACATCATCCCGTCTATCTTCATTGTCTTCGTCACGGTCTTCTCCTCCTTTCCCGCGTTTATTTCGCATAGCAGCGCGGAGAGAGCGGCGGGGTCGGCGTGACCCCTCGCCCGCGGCGCGCGGCGCTCTGAATACATATCGAAAAGGTTCAGCCGCAGAGCGTTCGTCACGACGCAGACGCTCGAAAGGCTCATCGCCGCCGCGCCGAACATCGGGCTGAGCTCCCATCCGAACAGGCCTATCCAGCAGCCCGCGGCGAGCGGGATGCCGATGACGTTGTAGATGAACGCCCAGAAAAGATTTTCGCGCACGTTGCGCAGTACCGCGCGGCTCAGGCGCACGGCGGCGGGCACGTCGGACAGGCGGCTGTTCATCAGCACGACGTCGGCGGCGTCTATGGCGACGTCCGTCCCCGCGCCGATGGCGATGCCCGTGTCCGCGGCGGTGAGGGCGGGCGCGTCGTTTATCCCGTCGCCCACCATGACGACCCTTCCGAGCTCGCGCAGGCGGCGCACCGCCTCCTCCTTGCCTTCCGGCATGACGCCCGCGACGACGTGGTCTATCCCGGCGCGCTTTGCGACGGCGAGCGCGGTGCGGCGGTCGTCGCCGGTCAGCATGACGACCTCCATGCCCATGGCGCGCATGGCGCGGACCGCGGCGGCACTGTCATCCTTGACGGCGTCGGCGCAGGCGATGAGGCCGAGCGGCCTGCCGCCCTTTGCGAACATGAGCGGCGTATTGCCGGCGTCGGCAAGCTCCGCGGCCTTTTCCGGCGCGGCGGTATGCGTGCGGGAAGTCACGAACTTCACGGAGCCCGCGAGGAGCTCCTCGCCGCCGAGCTCCGCCTCGACTCCGTTTCCCGGCAGGGCGCGGAAGCCCGTTGGCTCCGCGGGCGCGATGCCGCGGCTTTCCGCCTCGCGGACTACGGCGCGGGCGAGCGGGTGCTCGCTCCCGGCCTCGGCCGAGCAGGCGGCGGCGAGGAGCTCTTCCTCCGTTACGCCGCCCGCGGGATATATCCCAGTCACCTCGGGCTCGCCGCGGGTTATCGTCCCCGTCTTGTCGAGGACGGCTATCTCCGCCCTGCCCGTGTTTTCGAGGGACACGGCTGTCTTGAAAAGAACGCCGCGGCGCGCGCCGACGCCGTTTCCGACCATTATGGCGACGGGGGTCGCGAGGCCGAGCGCACACGGGCAGCTTATCACGAGCACGGATATGGCACGCGCGAGCGCGAAGCCCGCGGGGCGGCCAATCATCAGCCAGACTATGAGCGTCACGGCGGCGATGCCGATGACCGCGGGCACGAATACGCCCGCGACGCGGTCCGCCGTCTTCGCTATGGGCGCCTTCGTCGCGGCGGCGTCGCTCACCATTTTGATTATCTGCGACAGCGCCGTATCCTCGCCGACGCGCGTCGCCTCACAGCGGACGAAGCCAGTGAGGTTGACTGTCGCGGCGCTGACCGCGTCGCCCGGAGCCTTGTCGACGGGCAGGCTCTCGCCCGTGAGCGCCGCCTCGTTGACGGACGTCTCGCCGGAAACGATCACGCCGTCGACGGGTATGCTCTCGCCCGGGCGCACGACGAACACGTCTCCCCGCACGACCGCGGATGCGGGTACTGTCACCTCCGCGCCGCCCCGCACGACGACCGCCTCGGCGGGCGCGAGCTTCATGAGCGAGCGCAGAGCGTCCGTCGTCTTCCCCTTGCTCTTTGCTTCGAGGAGCTTGCCGACGGTTATGAGCGTCAGTATCATGGCGGCGGACTCGAAGTAGAATTCGTTCAGCCACACGCGCGCGGCCTCCGTCCCCTCCGATACCTGCGCGCCCGTCAGCATGAAGAGCGCGTACACGCTCCACGCGAAGGACGCCGACGAGCCGAGCGCGACGAGCGTATCCATGTTCGGCGCGCCGCGGACTGCGCCCCGGAAGCCCGAGACGAAAAATTTACCGTTTATGACCATGACCGCGGCGGCGAGCAGGAGCTGAACGAGCCCGAGCGCCGCGGGATCTTCCTCAAACCACGCGGGGACGGGCCAGCCCCACATCGTATGGCCCATCGAGGCGTACACGAGCACGGCGAGGAAGCCGATGCTCGCGAGCAGCCTGCGGCGGAGCACCGGCGTCTCGCGGTCGGCGAGCTCGTCTGCTGCATCCGGCGGCGCGGCGGGCGCGCCCTTCACGGAGGCTCCGTAGCCTGCGGCCTCGACCGCGCGGATCACTTCCGCGTCGGACGCCGTGCCCTCGACTCCCATGCTCCCCGTGAGCAGGCTGACCGAGCAGGCCTGAACGCCCGCGACCTTCGACACGGCCTTTTCCACCCGCGCCTGACACGCGGCGCAGGACATTCCCGTAACTCTGAACTGCCTCATCATTTCATCAGCCGCGGAAGCAGCTCCACGAGCTCCTCTATCTTCCCGTCGTCGCCCGCGCGGACGCCGTCGGCGACGCAGGTGCGCACGTGCGAGGCGAGCAGCTCGCGGTTGAAGGCGCTGAGCGCCGCGGTCACGGCGCCGACCTGCATCATTATATCGGGGCAGTAGGCGTTTTTCTCCACCATGCCGCGCAGGCCGCGCACCTGACCCTCGATGCGGCTGAGCCGGTTGAGCAGGCCGCGCACCTCCTCTTCGGAGCGCTCCTTCGTGCGTTCGCAGCAGCAGGTTTTTTCCATTACCCTCACCTCATTTTCGTTTGTCATACGAATCATAATGAGCATCGTGCAAAGTCAAATCGCTTGCGATTTTCCTTTGCATAAGCCTCAAATGAGGCTTATTGAAACGCCATAAGGCGTTTCAGCATTCGACGATCATTATATACCCCCGGGGGGTATATTTCAAGCGTTACTTTCCGCTCTGCGTATGTTATAATCACGGAAAAGACTCTTTATTCGGAGATGTACCGCCATGATGCCGATTTGTCCCGTGTGCGGCGGCCCGCTTACGGCGGGAGAGCACGCATGGTACTGCGAAAACAGACACAGCTTCGACGTCGCGCGGCAGGGCTACGTCAACCTGCTGACGGTCGACCGCAAGCACTCGCTCCACCCCGGCGACACGAGGGAGATGGTCGCGGCGCGGCGGAGCTTCCTCGGCGCGGGGCACTACGCGCCCATAGCGTCAAGGCTCTGCGCCCTCCTGCGCGAATTCCGGCCGGACCTCACTTCCGTGCTCGACGCGGGCTGCGGCGAGGGCTACTACCTGACGCGGGTCGGGGAGGAATTCCCCGCCGCGGAGCTCTGGGGGCTCGACATATCCAAGGACGCGGTGCGCTTTGCCGCGGCACGGAACAAGCGCGCACGCTGGCTCACGGCGACGGCGGCGGCGCTCCCCTTCGCGGACGGGAGCTTCGACGCGCTCCTCTCGATGTTCGCGCTGACCTGTGAGGACGAATTCGCGCGCGTGATGCGCCCCGGCGGCGTCTTCATCCAGGTCCTCGCGGGCGCGGAGCACCTGATGGGCCTGAAAAGCATAATCTACCCGGAGATACTGCGCCGCGAAAAGGACCGGGAGCGCGACCTCGCGGGCTTCACTCTCCTGCGGCACGAGACGCTGGGTTTTGACTTCTCGCTCGAAAGCGCGGAGGAGGTCGCCGCCCTGCTCGCGATGACGCCGCACTTCTGGCGCATCTCGCGCGAGGGAGCCGGGCGCCTTGCCGGGACGGCGCGGCTCGACGACCGCGCGGAGATAGTCTTCAATGTCTACGCGCGCGCGTAATATATAATAGTATAAAAAAACACGGAGCCCCGTACCCTCGGTACGGG
>JAZQQE010000041.1:0-9086 GCA_045628845.1 Oscillospiraceae bacterium | reverse complement strand
ACAATAAGGAGGTGCCGGAATGCCGCTTGAGATCATCCGTCAGGATATAACGAAGATCAAATGCGACGCCATAGTGAACGCCGCGAAAAACTCCCTGCTCGGAGGCGGCGGCGTTGACGGCGCCATTCACGCCGCGGCAGGCCCCGGGCTGCTCGAGGAGTGCCGCACTCTCGGCGGATGTGAGACGGGTCAGGCAAAGATAACGGGCGGTTACTCACTCTCTTGCAGATTCGTCATCCATACCGTCGGCCCCGTGTGGCACGGCGGCGGATACGGCGAGGAGGAATTTCTCCGGAGCTGTTACCGCACCTCGCTCGGCCTTGCAGTCGGAAACGGATGCGAGAGCGTCGCCTTCCCTCTTATTTCAGCGGGAGCTTTCGGATATCCGAAGGATGAAGCGCTGCATATCGCGATCGATGAGATAGGGAGTTTTCTGCTTGACGCCGATATCCTCGTTTACCTCGTCGTCTACAACGCCGAGGCCTCCGAGTTCGGCAGAAAGCTTTTCCCGGAGCTTCGCTCCTATATCGACGACAGATACGTCCGTACGCATACCGACGCCAAAGAAGAGCTCCGCAGGAAGATGTATGCGGCGAATGCGTCCATGCCGTCTGTCCGCGAGCCGCTTAAAGCCGCTCCGAAGGCCAAGCGGGCGAAGCTGTCCCCGGAGGAAGCCGAATGTTCCATCTGCGCTGACAGCGACGGCTTCGGAATGTCCCTCGAAGAGCGCATCAAGATGCTCGACGAGAGCTTTTCGCAGATGCTTCTCCGCAAGATCGACGAGCGCGGCATGACGGACGCGCAGTGCTACCGAAAAGCAAACATCGACAGAAAGCTTTTTTCGAAAATACGCGCAAACCCTGACTACAAGCCGAGCAAAAGCACGGCGCTCGCCTTTGCGATAGCGTTGGAGCTTCCGCCGGACGAGGTCCGCGAGCTTCTTATGAAAGCGGGCTACGCGCTGAGCACGAGCAGCAAGTCCGACGTGATAATCCAGTTCTTTATCGAAAACGGCACATATGATATCTTCCGGATAAACGAGGCGCTTTTCGCCTTCGATCAGACGCTTCTCGGCGGAGTATAAGAGCAAGGCAGGAACCATTCGGTTCCTGCCTTTTAGTATATTATGCGGCGGCGTCAAGCATCCTGCCGATACTTATCGCGTAGCCCTTAGTCGGGTCGTTCACAAGAACGTGCGTCACGGCGCCGACGAGCTTTCCGTTCTGGATTATCGGACAGCCGCTCATCCCCTGCACGATTCCGCCCGTGAGGTCGCTTAGCTCCCCGTCCGTGACCTCAATGAGCATGTCGCGTCCCGCTCCGTGGCCGTATACGCGCGTTATGCTCACGTCGTAGTGCCGCGCGTCATTGCCTTCGACTGTCGCGATTATCTCGGCTTTTCCGGTCTTTATCTCCTCGGGCGAGGCCGCGGGAAGCGCTTCACCGCAGAATATCTCACAATCTCCGCACGCATGACCGAATACTCCCTGCTCGGTATTGAGCGTCACGTCTCCCGCGTTCGCGGCGGCGCTGAAGCTTCCTATAAGCTCGCCCGGAGCGCCCGACGTACCGGTCTTTACGGACGAGACCTCGGCAGGACTTATGCTCCCTCCTCGGATGGGAATGATATTCCCGCTCTCCGGGTCGTTCACACTGTGCCCGAGTGCTCCGTACGTCCCCGTGTCGGCATCGTAGTACGTCACAGTCCCTATGCCCGATATCTTATCGCGCACGAGGATGCCGAGGCCGAGCTCTCCGCCTGCGCCGCAGGCGGGCGTGACCGTAAGATTAACGGCATTTCCTTTTCTGTTCACGGTAAGGTCAATGCTTCCGTCAGTCCCGTCGAGGGCGCTCATCAGGTCCTCCGCCGAGTATATCCGCCGGTCGCCGACGCACGTGATGACGTCCCCGACTTTTATGCCCGCATCCGACGCGGGACTCACCTCGCCCTCTCCCGTCTGTATGCTCCGGAAGCCCGAGACGAGCACGCCATCCGTTTCGAGCCTTATCCCGACCGTCCTGCCTACCGGTATGAGGTGCTCGCCGGCAGCATTTGCCGAAACGGGCAGTATCAGCAGCATCGCGGCAAGCAGGGCCGCCGTTCGCCTTATTTTCATGAAAAAATCACCGTTATTTTACGCGGCGGTCTATCTGTTTTCATCTCCGCTCCTCCTTCGTTGTGGTCTGCGCTGATATGATGCTCATAAGAGCGGTGATAAAACACGCCGGGGCGTGTAAATATGACGCAGAGTTTCCACGGTGCTTTTTCTATGTCGCCCTGCCGCGCTGTTTTGCGCTCTTGCAGCGGGAGTGCACGGACTTTTTGCCGCTAAAAAACATATCATTAGATTACGAATGATTTTCGGAGGTGGTATGTTTGACTACTCTCAGGCAGGGCGATACCGGCCCTCAGGTGCAGCTTCTGCAGCTTGCGCTCACACGCGCGGGATTCCCGCCGCGCGGCGGTACGGACGGTATCTTCGGAAGCGGTACGGCAGCGTCTCTGCGCGAGTTCCAACGCTCGGTGCGGCTCGTCCCGGACGCGGTCGCAGGTCCTCTGACGTGGAACGCTCTCGAACAATGGCTGCTCGGATATACTTCCGTTACGATACGCGCGGGCGATTCGATGTATAAGATAGCTCAGCGCTTCGGGACGGACGTCGCTTCGGTCGTTGGCGCGAATCCGAGCGCAGATCCGCTCAATCTGCGGATAGGCTCAATCCTTACCGTGCCGTACGCGTTCGACGTTGTGCCGAGCGGAATCGCTTTTACCTCCACGCTGCTGTATCTCTGCATAAGAGGTCTGAAAGCGAGATATCCTTTTATCGTTCTTTCGAGCGCAGGCAAAAGCGTCATGGGACGAGATCTCACAGTCATTACGGTCGGCTCTGCGGGAAAGGAGCTTTTCCTGAATGCGTCGCATCACGCCAATGAGTGGATAACGAGCCTTTTTGCGATGAAATTTCTTGAAAATTATCTGAAAAGCATCGCGAGGCAGACTTCCGTAGGAGGCTACGACGCACAGCGTCTTTATTCTTCCGCTTCGTTTGTCTGCTTACCCACGGTAAATCCGGACGGCGTCGACCTCGTCACGGGAAATCTTGAAAAAGACAGCTATTTTTACAAAAACGCGCTCAGCATGAATACGCCCGGCATCCCGTTCCCGTCTGGGTGGAAGGCGAATATCGAGGGCATCGACCTCAATCTTCAGTATCCCGCCGGATGGGAAACGGCCCGCAGGATAAAGTTCGCGCAGGGGTACACCCGCCCGGGTCCGCGCGACTACGTCGGCCCCGCCCCGCTCACGGCGCCGGAGAGCCGTGCTGTATATGATTTCACGAGGGCTAATGATTTCCGCATGACACTGTCATATCACACCGTCGGCGAGGTGATATACTGGAAATACGACGGATATGAGCCCGCTGACTCACGGGCGTACGGCGAGTATTTCGCCTCTGTAAGCGGATATTCTCTCGAGCTCACACCCTCGGGATCAGGCAGTGCCGGATACAAGGACTGGTTCATACAGGACTATGACCTTCCAGGCTACACGGTCGAGGCGGGCACGGGAGCGAGTCCCGTGCCTCTGTCGCAGCTTCCGCGGATATTGGAGGCAAATACTCCGCTCGTCGCGTCGGCGCTCGATATCGTCTCGAGGCGATAAAAACAGCGGCACAGCTCGATTTGCTGTGCCGCTTTGCGTTTTGTTCGTGATTATTCGGGGAAACCCGTGGTGATAAGCTCCACGAGCGTGTCGACAGCCAAAGCCTCGTCCGGTCCATCACCGATAAGGGTGATCTCCGTGCCCTTGGTTATGCCGAGAGAAAGAAGACCGAGCAGGCTCTTCGCATTGACTCTGCGTTCCTCTTTTTCGACCCAAATACTGCTTTTGAATTCATTGGCCTTCTGGATGAAGAAAGTCGCGGGCCTGGCGTGAAGACCGACCTCATTTTCGATCTCGACTTTTTTGATGTACAAAGAAACACATCCTTTCCGTAGTTATACGAAAACACGGTGTCATGCTTAACCAAAGCAATAGTATCAAAAAAAACTCCAATCGTCAATATAATTGTTATTTATTGACGCAGTTCGACGACGGTCACTCCCGTTTCGCCCTCTCCGTATCTGCCGAGGCGGAAGCTCTTGACGTTCGGATTTTTCCGGAGCATGGCCTGAATGGCCGCGCGCAGTGCTCCCGTGCCCTTGCCGTGGATGATGGTGACGGTATTGAGCTTTGCCATGACGGCGCTGTCGATATACCGCTCCGCCATGAGGACTGCTTCGTCCGACTGCAGACCGCGCAGATCCGTTTCGGGCGGGACGGGCATGGAGTTCAGCCTTGCGGCGGATTTTTCTATATACTTTTTCGTCTCGCTCTGAACGCCCTCGAGAAGGATGACCTCGTCCGTTTTCGCGGATATCTTCATTATGCCGGCCTGAAGGCTCAGAGTCCCGTCCTGCGAGACGGAGATGACCTCGGCTCTCGTTCCGAGTTTTCGTATCTCAACGGTATCGCCCGGCTCTATGGCTCTCGTCGGACGCACGGGCTCCGGCTCTTCCTCGGGTTCGCCGAAGGATTCGGAAGCGGCGTTCAGCTTGCCTGCAAGGCCCGCGCGGGCTTCGTTTATTCGCTGTACGTTCTCATTTGTGAGGGAAAGTCTGCGCAGCTCTTTGAGCTCCTCAAACGTCTCATCCGCGGCGCGGCGGGCGCCGTCAAGTATGCGCTCGGCATCGCGCTTGGCAAGTCGGGCGGCCTTTTCCTTTTCGGCTTCAACGGACTTGCGAAGCTCCGACGCGCGCTCCGAGTCACGCCTCGCCTGTTCGAGCAGGACGCGCGCCTCCTCATTGCGGCGCTCCATGGTCTGACGCTCGTTCTGCAATACTTCAAGTACCTTTTCGAGCTCTGCGTCACCCGTTTTGATGCGTTTGGAGGCATCTTCTATTATCGCGCCGTCAAGACCGAGCCTGCGCGATATCTCAAAAGCGTTGGACTTTCCCGGGATGCCCATGATGAGGCGGTACGTCGGGCGGAGCGTCTCAACGTCGAATTCGCAGGAGGCGTTCATTACGCCGGGCTCAGTCGTCGCGTAGACCTTGAGCTCCGCGTAATGCGTCGTCGTGGCGAGCTTTGCTCCGCGGCTTCGCGCATATTCGATGATGGATATGGCAAGCGCCGCGCCCTCGGCAGGGTCTGTTCCCGCTCCGAGCTCATCGAAAAGGATGAGAGTGTCCTCACCCGCCTCTTTGAGTATCGAGACGATGTTCGTCATGTGGGACGAGAAGGTCGAGAGCGACTGCTCTATGCTCTGCTCGTCGCCTATATCGGCGAGTATCTTTCCGTATACGGGGATGCAGCTGCCGTAGTCGGCGGTGACGTGCAGACCGCACTGCGCCATCGCGCAGAGAAGTCCGAGCGTCTTGATGCTGACCGTCTTGCCGCCGGTATTCGGGCCCGTGATGATGAGAGTGTCGAAGTCTCCGCCGACGCCGATGTCTATGGGCACGGCGCTCTCCTTCGGGAGGAGCGGATGACGCGCGCGGTGCAGTACTGCCCTGCCGTTTGCCGATATCTCAGGCTCGGAGCAGTTGAGCAGCGAGGAGAGCTTAGCCTTGGCAAAGATCAGGTCGAGCCTTGCGATTATATCGTAATCGGAGCGGATATCGTCCTCAAAAGACGCCGCCTCGTCGGAGAGCTCCATGAGGATGCGCTCTATTTCCCTGCGCTCCTTGACCTCAAGCTCGCGTATCTCGTTGTTTGCCTCGACGACCTGCATAGGCTCGACGAAGAGCGTCGCTCCGCTCGACGAGACGTCATGCACAAGGCCCGGGATGGACCCCCGGTGCTCGGCCTTGACGGGGATGACGTATCTGTCTCCGCGCTGGGTTATTATCGGCTCCTGAAGAGATTTCTGATAGGACACGGAGGTTATCATACGCTGGAGTATGTCGCGCACGCGGCTGTTCGCGGCGCGTATCTTCCTGCGTATCGCGGCGAGATCCGCGCTTGCGGAATCAGCCATCTCCTCCTCGCTGATAATACTGTCGGTTATCTTCTCTTCAAGATATTTGTTCGGGTGCAGGGACCTGAAAAGATTAGTCAGCGAGCCCGCATCCGCAGCTTCACCGTACGCCGCTACGCTCCTCGCGCAGCGCAGGACGACCGCGATATCGAGCAGCTCGCGCATATTGAGCATTCCGCCCATCTTCGCTCTGCCGAGGAACTCACCGACGTCGCGCACGGCGCTGATGGCCGGAGAGCCCTTATATGAGAGAAGATTTTTCGCGTCCGTCGTCTCGCGGAGCCGGTCCTCGACCTCGTATCTGTTCGACGAGGGGGCAAGCGCAAGCGCACGGCTCTTGGCCTCGTCGCAGACGGCCTCCGAGGCCACGAGCGCGAGGACGGAGTCAAGTTCGAGAAGCTGAAGGGATTTTTCGTATAGCTCCATCTTAAAGCTCCAGATCATAGTAATATTCGAGCGACCTGAACCGGCGCTCGACACAGCAGGAGACGTACTCCTCGGAGGCCTTCACGATCCTCGCGGAGGCTTCGGGCGGGATCGAGAAGCGGAAAGAAGCCGCGCCGTCTCCCGAAAGGATATGTCTCATGGCGCGGAGAGAATCGGGACACAGAGCGTATTTCCTGCCCGGAACGGCTCCGCGGCAGCTTTCGCAGCATACGGCACCGCCCTCGGTATCGAAAAAGGGGCGCTCCGGCTCCGGCTCACCGCAGACGGAACAGGCCTCGAGCATGGGCTCATAGCCCGCAAGGCACATGAGCTTGAGCTCGAAAGCGGGCTTGATACATTCGGCGGGATAATTACGCCTGCTGAGAAGATACAGACTGTTCAGGCCGAGGCGCAGTATCTCCGGGTCGGGCATGTCCTCGTTTCCGACGGTCTCCAAAAGCTCGGCGAAATAAGTTCCGAGAGCAAGCTGACGCATATCGAGGCGCAGCTCCTCGAACATTTCGATGACCGTCGCTTCGTTGAGGTACCATTTGCCGCGGCTGCCCGACAGCGTCATCTCCGAATAAGCGAGAAGCTGGGAGGCGGCGGCGGTCCTGCTGTTTTTCCGCTTCGTCCCGTTGGCGGAGACGGTGAGCTTGCCGTCGGTATCGGTAAGTACGGTCAGTATCCTGCTACTCTCCTTATACGGTACCTCGCGCAGGACAAGCCCGCGTACGGTCTTTACCATGTCACTCGTCGCGGCCGAAGCCGAGGTCATTGAGGAAAGCAGGCCTGTCCCGCCAGTTCTCCTTGACCTTGACCCAGGTCTGCAGATAGACCTTGTTGCCCATGTAGCGTTCGATGTCTTTGCGTGAGAGCTCACCTATCTTTTTGAGCATCGAGCCGCCCTTGCCGATAATGATGCTCTTGTGGCTCGCCCTTTCGCAGTATATGTTGACCTCGACGTCGATGACGTCGTTGTCGCGCTGAGAGAACCTCGTTACCTCGACGGCGGTGCCGTGCGGTATCTCGTGTTCGAGACAGCGGAGCATCTTTTCGCGGATGAGCTCCGCGATTATCTGGCTGTCGGACTGATCCGTCACCATGTCCTCGGGAAAGAGTGCCGGACCCTCGGAAGCG
Organism: Oscillospiraceae bacterium; assembly: GCA_045628845.1. Lineage (GTDB taxonomy): Bacteria > Bacillota > Clostridia > Oscillospirales > Oscillospiraceae > RGIG7949. Next base: position 1,500 of record JAZQQE010000041.1, on the reverse strand, counting down.
TAGGACGAAAGGATCGCCGTAAGCTCGTCCACGCCGTCGCCCGTCTTTGCGGAGATGGGGACGATGTGTGCAAAATCATACTCCTCCGAGTACGCCGCGATAACCGCGAGAAGCTCCTCTTTTTTCACGGAATCGACCTTGTTGATGGCAAGGATGACCGGGATCTTCGAGGCCTGGAAATATTTGATGAGCTCCTTTTCCTGCGTTCCGACGGAGGCGACCGGCTCGACCATCATGAGGATCGCGTCCGAGCCGCTTATCGAGCCGCGGACTACGTTCACCATGTACTCACCGAGCTTCGTGCGCGGGTCGTGGTAGCCCGGCGTGTCGATGAAAACGAGCTGGGTATCGTCTTTGTTTACGACGGCGTATATCCTGTTGCGCGTCGTCTGCGGCTTATTTGTGACGATGGCTATCTTTTCGCCCACGAGCGTATTGGCAAGGGTCGACTTGCCGACGTTCGGCCTGCCCGCGATAGTTATGAGCGCGCATTTATTTATCTCCATCGTTTTTCTCCTTTGCATATCCCATACCGAGCAGGTCCATTATTGCTTCTTCCCTGCTCCTCATAAGTTTTTTATCCTCGCCCTCGTCAACGTGGTCGTAGCCGAGCAGATGGAGCAAGCTGTGTACCGCGAGATAGCTTACCTCGCGGTCGAATCCGTTTCCGTATTCTCTTCCCTGTTCTTCACACCTCGGAAGAGATATGACCATATCCCCGAGCATGACGGCTCCCGTGTCCATGTCGGTATCGCAGGAGTCCGCGTCGAAGCTGCCCGGGACGAGCACGTTCACCGGGAAGGACAGGACGTCCGTCGCGCGGTCGATATCGCGCTGGGTCCTGTTGAGCTCGCGGATCCCCTCGTCGTCAGTGAACATTATCTCGACCTCATAGGGCACGTTCACGTTTTCTGCCCTCATCGCCGCCTTTACGGCGCGGCGCACGAGACGCTCCGCCGATAGATGCCCGAGGCCCTTTTTATCTCTTGTAATCCTGACAGAACGCATTCCGCGCCGTCATCTCCTGTCGTAAGTGTATTTCTTCGGTGGCCTCTGCGGCTGCGGCGGCGAGGCCTTTTCATACTTGTCGTAGGCCTCGATTATCTTCTGCACGAGTACGTGGCGGACGACGTCCGCTCCCGTCAGCTTATGGATGGCGATGTCCTCTACTCCGCTGAGGACCTTGACTGCCTCCTTGAGGCCGCTGACCTTGTCCGTCGGCAGGTCTATCTGCGTCACGTCACCGGTGATGACGACCTTCGAGCCGAAGCCAAGCCTCGTCAGAAACATCTTCATCTGCTCGCGCGAGGTGTTTTGCGCCTCGTCGAGGATGATGAAGCTGTCATCGAGCGTGCGGCCGCGCATATACGCGAGCGGCGCTACCTCGATGTTGCCGCGCTCGGGATACTTTCCGTCCGTCTCCGGGCCGAGCATATCGAACAGCGCATCGTAAAGCGGACGCAGATACGGGTCAACCTTGCTCTGCAGGTCGCCGGGAAG
>JAZQQE010000040.1:0-10695 GCA_045628845.1 Oscillospiraceae bacterium | reverse complement strand
TTTATGAGCAAGGACTTGCTCCGCAAGAGATTTCATAGGTTTTTTGCCTATTTCCGTTTTCTCGCTCGACGTATCGGCATACGCCTTCGTTCGAAAACGAAAATTCCGGCTATGCCTCTCTCCTTATCTGACTGTCCCGTTAACGGCGGGTCTTTTCGTGTATATGCGGTTTTTATGGGTCTTTGGGTCTTATCAGCCGATGGCGGACCAGTCGGGACCCTCGGTCAGAGCGGTCCAGTATTCGCCGTCGCCGTCCCAGCCGAAGGCGTGGCTGTTGGTGGCCTCCTGCACGGGCAGGTAGTACCACGCGGCGGTGTCGGCGTTGTCGCTCCACTCGATCATGCCGTCGAGCAGATCGTCGGGCGCGGCGGGGAGCCTCTGCAGGACGCGGTTGAGAAGCGCCATGACCTCGGCTCTCGTGATGTAGTCGTTGGGCTTGAAGAGACCCTCGTCGTTTCCGAGTATCCAGCCGCAGGAGGCCGCCTTGCAGACGGCGCTCTCGGCCCAGTGGCCCTCGACGTCGGGGAAGGTACGGAGCTCGGCGGCGGGCTCGGGCGCGAAGAACGCGCATATGGTCGCGAACTCGGCGCGGGTTATGCAGTTGGAGGGCGCGAAGTGCGTCGGATCATAGCCGTGGATGGCGCCCATCGCGGCGAGTGTCGCGACGGCGGAGGCGTACCATTCGCCGGAGGCGACGTCCTCGAACGCGCACTCGGTGGTGTAGTACTGCTCACGCACGGCGGGATCGAGCAGACGGTAGAAGATGACCGCGACCTGCGATCTGGAGATGTAGTCGGTGGGGTGGACGAGGCCGTCGGGGTAGCCGACGATGTACGCGAAGTGCGTGCCGCCCACGAGCGCGCCGGGAACGCCGGTATGCTGCCATCCGGCGTAGACGGTGACGTCGGCGGTGACGGTTATCTCGGTTATGGGGGAAGTCAGCTCGGCGTCGGCAAACCAGCCTGTGAAGGAGAAGCCCTCACGGGTCGGAGCGAGGTCGAGGAGGATGATGTCGCCGGCGTTGTGGGTCTCCTGGGGAATCTCCGTGCCGCCGTTGGTCTCGTAGGTGACCTTGTAGGTCGGCGGCGGAGGAGTCGGGGGACCCGGGGGAGGCGGGGGAGTGGGAACGTAGAGACGGTAGCCTATGCCGTAGGTGGAGAAGTATCTCGCGTGAACGGTGATGCTGTCGTCGTTCTCGGTCCAGTATTCGTCCTGCGCGGAGTAGTCGCCGCCGTCGTCGAGCTCGAAGGTTATCGCGTCACCGGTCTCGGGATCGGCGGGGTCGGGCGCGTGGAAGCGGTATACCTCGAGGTCGATGAGATCGCCCTCGGGGAGCGGGAGCGTGACCGCTATCGTGTCGCCGGTGTCGGTGACGGGCTGCGCCTCGGTGGAGGGCACGAAGGTCTCGGCGCCGGTCGCGGGGTCGTACTCGTAGTAGCCCTCGGCGATGACCCAGCCGGAGCCGTTGTTGACGAGGTAGGTCACGGTACGGACTATCGTGACGTCGTAGTAGAGTATCTCGCGTCCGTCGGCGAGCGCCTCGATCTCACGCTGCTCGACGGGAATCTGCGACGTCTCGACGACGACCTGACGGCTCTTGATGGCCATGTTGACGTCCATTTCGAGCGCCATGACGTGGTGTCCGAGCACCGTCTCGGCTTCGAGGAAGTTCAGAGCGGCGGCGTCGAGACCCACGACCTCGACACGGTCGTCATCGATGTCGGTCGTGACCTCGACGCGCTGGGTGAACCACTGCGCGTAGAGCGCGACGGGACGGGCGGGCATCTCGAAGCTGTCGCCCGGGGCGAGCACGTCCGTGCCGTTCGGGTCGATCCAGCCAACGAAGACGTAGCCGTCACGCTCGGGCACGGTCTCGGGAAGGGTGACGGTGGTGCCCTTGGAGACCCGCCTTTCGGTGAAGGGCTCCTCGGTCGCCGGAGCTCCGTCGCCGTCAAGGTTGGCGAAGGTGAGCATCATGTCGGGGGAGTAGGAGTAGAGGAAGTGTATCTCGCAGTCGGCGTGTATCATCGTCGCGCTGACGGAGTAGGCGGTAAGCACGGTGTCGGTATCGGGGAAGCTGCCGAGGATGATCTGTCCGCCGCCGCCCGCGACGGTCTTTCCGGCAAGAATGAAGACGCCGTCTGCGCAGCCGGGGGCGTTGGGCTCGGTGCAGTAGGGCGCCGCGGCGGTCGTGCGCGCGGAGGCGTTCACAGCCTCGCCGGGCTTGGCCTTTATCGTCGTCGGGGGAGGCGCGTAGATGAACGAGGTGGAGGCCATGGTGCTGTCGGCGTAATAGTCGTGGTAGATCTTTACGGTGTATTCCTTGTCCGCGTCGTTGTATTCATAGAAGAAGTCGATGTGGACCTCGTCGTTGGCGGAGAGTCCGGAGCAGGACATGGCGAGGTAGGCCGAGTCGCTGCCGGAGGTATAGCGCAGCTCGGAGGTGTACGGCTCGCCGTTTACGGTGACGGCCGCACCCGTGCAGTCCGCGACTCCCTCCATGCGGACGCGGGAGGAGAGGAGGACCGTGGTGTTTTCGCGGAAGACGTTGTCGGTCTGCTCCTCGTGCTGGAGGAGAGTGCCGGTCGCGGTGTCACTGCCGAGATAGGTGTCGACGGTGAGCGTGATGCCGGAGATGATGGGATTCTCGGTCATCGACGCGGGGGCGGTGACGGTCCACGGCGAGGCGTAGGTCGTGGCGGTGAGCTGGGCCATCGAGGGGTCGGGGTTGCTGATCGTCCAGTTGACGCCGTTGAGGGGGCCGACGAAGTAGAACGCGGTCTCGGCGGTCTTGCCGGCGGCGATGAGATCGTACTCCATCGACTCGACGGCGGCGATGCCGTTAGCGTCCGTGACGGCCTTGAACTCGGCGATGCCGTAGCCGCGGGAAATACCGATCTCGCAGTTGGGCATGGGATCGCCCGCGTCGTCGACGAGCTTGACGTACGCCGTGAAGGGCTCGGGCTCGGGCAGAAGATCGGCCTCGGTGAGGCTGATGGCGCGTGCCGTGCCGGCGACGAAGGTGTTGGCGGCGAGATTCAGCGTTTTGGAGAACCTATGAGTCCCGAAGGTCGCCTCGATCACCATCGTGCAGGGCTTGTCGAGCGGGAAGAACAGATACGCGAGCTTGTGGGTGCCGGAGGTTATGTATCCGATCGTGGTGTCTGACCAGAAGTAGTTACTGCCATCGCAGGTGACCGTTATCGAAACGTCACTGGAATTCGTGGCATTGAGGGGTATGCCTGCGCTGTCGTCTACCATGTTCACGAGCTCGAAATAGGCTATTCCGTCAGCTCGTGCGGAGAGGGGCGCCGCGACGCTGACGAGGCCGAACGCGAGGACGACGGCGAGCGCCAGCGAGAGGACCCTGGAAAATTTCTTCATACAATGACTCCTCCAAAATAATAACTATAATCGACAGTATATTACATTATGTAAAGCAAGTCAAGGCGCGGCGCTCCGGATCCTGCAAAAAACCGCCTTTCCGCGCCGCGGGAGCGCCGTTTTGCGCCCTTGACCGCCGCGCGGAGCGCACCTATAATGTGAAAGAACGGAGGTGGGCACATGAAAGCGACCGTGCTTATGGACAACACCGCCCCGGAGGGACTCCTCTGCGAATGGGGACTGAGCATCTGGATAGAGCACGAGGGCAGGAGGATACTGCTCGACGCGGGCTCGACGGGCGATTTTGCGGAGAACGCCGCGCGCCTCGGCATAGACCTCGCGCAGGCGGACTTCGCCGTCCTCTCCCACGCGCACTACGACCACGCCGACGGCCTCGGGGAGTTCTTCGCGCGGAATGAACGCGCGCGCCTCTATGTCCGCGCCGGAGCGGGCGAGGACTGCGTCAAGAGCGCCGACGGCGGCTATGAATACATCGGCATAAAAAAGGGACTGCTCGCGCAATACGCGGAGCGCATCGTTTACGCCGACGGCGTGACGGAGCTCTGCCCCGGCGCGTGGCTCCTCCCGCACACGACGCAGGGCCTTGCCCTCACGGGCGAGCACGCGGGGATGTACCGCGAGACCCGCGGCGGTGTCGCGGCGGACGACTTCTCCCACGAGCAGAGCCTCGTCGTGCGCGACGCGCGCGGCCTCGTCATATTCAGCAGCTGCTCCCACGCGGGCGCGGACGTCATCATCCGCGAGACGCTCGCCGCCTTTCCGGGCGAGCGCGTGTACGCCCTCGTCGGCGGCCTGCACCTGTACCGCTCGACGGACGGGGAGGTGCTCGCTCTCGCGCGCAGAGTGCGCGAAACGGGGATAGACCTCGTCGTGACGGGCCACTGCACGGGCGACGCCGCCTCGGCGCTCCTTGCCCGCGAGCTCGGAGACCGCTTCCGCCTCTTTTCCTCGGGCTGCGTCATCTGACTGAACAAAAGACCTCCCCTTTCGGAGGGCGGCGCCCACGCGGCGCGCCCCTGAGAGGGGAGTTTTTTTGCCCTTTTGCGCGGAGCTTGCCGTCCCCGCCGGGCGGGGCGGCGCCGGGGGGCTCACCGCGCCTGCGGACATACATCTTGAACGCGCCCGACTGATACTCGATTCATCGACAAAATTATATATCCAAAGATATTATTTTGTGTAAAAATGCATATAATGAATAGCTTGATTTTGAGGAAAATCGTTGTATAATTTATTCGTATATGGAGAATATTAGAATAAAATGGTTAAAATTAGTTGAATTTTGCAACTAAATATGACTGTAAAAAGATAAATTAGTTGATAACTGCAACTATTCGGACGGATGCGGAACAGTTGAGGTTTGCAGCTAATCGACCGGATCCGGATTAGTTGAAGACCGCAGCTGACCGGACGGCACCGAATTGGTTGATAAGCGCAACTAACCGACCGGAGGGATAAGAATGGAATTCCGCAAGCTGAATCTGTTTCTGAAATGCAGTCTGGAATTCGGCCTCAAGCGCATAAAGGGCAGCGGGATCAACACTACCGAGTGCCTGATCTGCTCCTTCGTATACGCGCATCCCGAATGCTCGCAGGATGACGTCGTGCGGGCACTGCGCTTCGACAAGACGACGGTCGCCCGCGCCCTGCATACGCTCGAGGATAAGGGCTGCGTTACCCGCGCGCGCGACGGGGACGATGCACGCCGCAAGCGCCTGCGCGTGACCCCCGTGGGCGAAAAGACCCTCTCCGACATCGCGGGCCGGCACGATGAGTATTTCTCGGAGGTGCTGTCCTGCCTGACCGAGACCGAGGAAGCGCAGTTTGAGGACTACTGCGAGCGTCTTCTCGGCAGGGTGGAGGAGCTGCACCGGGGCGACTCGGGGACCGCGCACTGAACGCAAAATTGAAAAGACCCGCCGAAAAGGAGTTTATCCTCTTCGGCGGGTCTTTTTGTGTCTACTTATATGAACGGTACCGCCTCGCGGCCCGTCTTCTTGGCTATCATCGCGACGTCGTTGCCGGAGACGACTATCTCGCCCTCGGCCTCGCGCATCTGCTTCCAGTAGCCGCCGGGCGCCTCGTCGAGCTTCACGCCGAGCTCTATCATCCTGCCGCGGACGAGCCTGCCGTCGAGCTCGCGCAGAGCGCCGAGCTTCGAGGCGATGAAGAGGCTCGCGCCTATGCCCGCCGCCTGACCCATGCTCATCGACGGCGCTATGACGCGCACAGAGCCGTTGGCGTGGTAGTCTGCCGAGAAGCAGCGGCCCGCGACGAGGAGGTTATCCGCCCCGCGCGCGATGAGCGAGCGGAAGGGCACCTCGCACCACTCCCTCGGATTGGTGCGTATCTCCCAGCCGAGGGGCGGAACGAACGGGTGCATCATGAAGTCCTTTTCATCCTGCGTCGGGCGGCACACGGCGGGCTCGACGGGCTCTGTGTGCGTGATGTGGCGCGACGCCGTGTGGAAGCCGGGGGTCGGGACGTGCGCGTCGAAAAATTCCGTGTGCTGGAGGATGCCGTCCTCGAATTTCGCGGCGCGGGCGATGTCGAGCGCCGTGAAGACGTACTCGCCGATGACGCGGCGGCTGTCGCGTATGCCGTTCATCGGGGCGAGCCCGGTCAGCCTCGAGTTCTCGAAGCCGGGCACGTACTTTTTGAGGAATTCGTGGAACCAGACCACCTTGCGGTGCTGGTCGACTATCTGTCTCGTGAGGTCGACCGCGTCGTCACAGCGGCAGTCGAAGGAGTGCGTCGCGTCTATGGTGACGTCGGCGCAGGTCGGGTCGCCGGGCATCGGGTAGACGAGGTTGCCCGGGCTGAGTATCTCGTGCAGGTCGCCGTTGGCGAGCGCCTGATGCTCCTTGAAGACGATGAGCCTCTGGCGCTTGACGTCGCGCAGGTCGTAGTCGGGGCCGGTGCGGAACGCGGATTCCGCCTCCTGATACTTTTTCAGATCGACGTAGGAGAGGCGGAAGCCCATCGTGACGGACTGGTTGAGCCCGCAGAACTCGGCGCAGCCGACCTCGTACGGAACTCCCGCGGCGAGCGCGAGGTCCGCGTCGCCCGTGCAGTCTATGAAGACGCTGCCTCTGACCTCTATCCTGCCCTGCTTGCAGTAGCAGATGACGGAGGTGAGCTTCCCGTCGTGCATCTCGCAGTCGACGACGTGCACTCCGTAGAGTATGCGCGCGCCGGACTGCAGCACCATCTGTTCGAGCATTATCTTGCCGTATTCGGGCTCGACGGTCGGCAGATGTGCGCGCATGACGGCGTGGCCCTCGGCGTTGAGCCTTCCGAGCCACTCCTCGCTGATGCCGTTGACGACGCCCGCGATGCCCGTTATGTATCCGTTCGTGCACAGTCCTCCGAGGGACTCGCGCAGCTCGAGCAGCAGGACGCTCCTGCCCTCGCGCGCGGCGGAGATGGCGGCGGCAGAGCCCGCGGGGCCGCCTCCGCAGATGACGACGTCCGCGAAAAAGGTCTTCGAGGTTTGCAGCATGAGACGTATCTCCTTTCGGCTTTATGCCCATACTATACCACCCGCGCGCCGCGATTGCAATCGGGGCCCCGCGCGCGTATAATGACGATCGGAAGTCGAAACACCATAAGGCGTTTCAACATACGATGATCATTATAATGCGCGTATCCGGAAGGGAGGCTCGGAGCATGAAGATAGCAGTCAGCGCGCTCGATGCGCGCGGCGTGAAAAATTACCTCGCGGCACTCACGGCTCTCGGAGCGGCTGCGGAGGCAGTCGGAGCGTCTCTGCGCGCGCCGGACTGGGACGGGCTCATCCTTCCCGGCGGAGGCGACGTCGCCCCCTCGCGCTACGGCGAGGAGGTGAGGGGCAGCCTCGGCATAAACGAAGAGCTCGACGCCGTGCAGTTTGCCGCGCTCGATGCGTTCGTGAAGGCGGGCAAGCCCGTTTTCGGGATTTGCCGCGGGCATCAGGTCGTGAACGTGTACTTCGGCGGCTCGCTCGTCCAGCATCTTCCGACGAGCGCGGACCACGCGCATGCTCCCGGCGAGCCCGACCGCGTACACCGCGTGACCGCCGCGCCGGGGTCCTTCATGGCGGAGCTCTACGGCGCGGAGTTCTCCGTCAACAGCTCGCACCATCAGGCGACCGGCCGCGCCGGAGAAGGCCTCGAGACCGTCCTCCGGGCGCCGGACGGGACGCCGGAGGCGGCGTATCACCGCACCCTGCCCGTGTGGAGCGTGCAGTGGCACCCGGAGCGCATGTGCTTCGGCTTCGCCCGCCCCGATACCGTCGACGGCGCCGCAGTCCTGCGCCGGTTTCTCGACAGGTGCAGAGGTTGACTTTTTGACCCCGTGTGCTAAAATGACGGGTAGAAAGTTCGGAACGCCGCGGCGCGCGCCGCGTACCGTTGAGACCATGAGACGGAGGGCCTTTTCTTCCGTCTCTTTTTTCGGGAGGCAGTTAAATGACAAGAACAGTTGACTGGAAGACCATCACCGACTTCGTGACCGACGCCTTCGTCGGCTACGGCGTGCCGAGGGCCGACGCCGAGATATGCACCGACGTCCTGCTCGAGGCCGACCGCCGCGGCATCGAATCCCACGGCGTGAACCGCTTCAAGCCCATATATCTCGACCGCATCCGCGACGGCATACAGAACCCCGTGACAGAGTTCGAGATACTCCGCGAGACGCCGACGACCGCCGTCGCCGACGGCCACGACGGCATGGGTCAGGTCATAGGACACACCGCCATGGAGCTTGCCATAAAGAAAGCGAAGGCGTACGGCATGGGCATGGTCGCCGTGCGCAACTCCTGCCACTACGGCATCGCCGGGTACTACGCGACCATGGCGAGCAAGGCGGGCTGCATCGGCATCACGGGCACCAACGCCCGTCCCTCCGTCGCGCCGACCTTCGGCGTCGAGGGGATGTTCGGCACCAACCCCCTCACCATCGGCATCCCGACCGACGAGGAATTCGACTTCCTCATCGACTGCGCGACGAGCATCACGCAAAACGGCAAAATAGAGTACTATGAGCGCATCGGCGAGAACGTGCATCCCGGCACGGTCATCGGCCTCGACGGCGGCCCCGTCGAGGGCGACGCGGGCGCGGCGCTCAAGCAGATACGCGGCGGCACCGCGGCGCTTACGACCCTCGGCGGCATCGGCGAGGCTCTTGGCGGCTACAAGGGCTACGGCTACGCCCTCGCCGTGGAGCTCCTCTCCGCGGTATTGCAGGACGGCAATTACGGCAAGGCCCTCGACGGCAAGGGCGCCGACGGCGAAAAGGTCCCCTATCACCTCGGGCACTTCTTCATCGCCATCGACACCGACCACTTCATGGGCGAGGACGTCTGCCGCAAAAAGGCGGGCGACATCATCCGCGCCGTGCGCGCCTCGAGGAAGGCGCCGGGCGCCGAGCGCATCTACACCGCGGGCGAGAAGGAGTACCTCGTGCGCCTCGCGCGCGCCGACGGCGTGCCCGTGAACGAATCCGTGCAGAAGGAGCTCATCGCCGTGCGCGACGGGCTCGGACTGACGCAGTACAGCTTCCCGTGGGAGGAGTAAGATAAATGGACATACGTCAGGAATCGCTGAAAAAGCACTATGAATGGAACGGCAAGATAGAGGTCGTCTCCCGCGTGAAGGTCGCCTCGCGCGAGGATCTGTCCCTCGCGTATACGCCCGGCGTCGCCGAGCCGTGCCTCGAGATACAGAAGGACGTCACGAAGTCCTATGACCTGACCCGCCGCTCGAACCTCGTCGCCGTCATCACCGACGGCACCGCGGTGCTCGGCCTCGGCGACATCGGCCCGGAGGCGGGCATGCCCGTCATGGAGGGCAAGTGCGCGCTGTTCAAGGAATTCGCGGACGTCGACGCCTTCCCTCTGTGCATAAAGTCGAAGGACGTCGATGAGATAGTCCGGACGATATACCTCGTCTCGGGCAGCTTCGGCGGCATAAACCTCGAGGACATCGCCGCTCCGCGCTGCTTCGAGATAGAGCGCCGCCTCAAGGAGATATGCGACATCCCCATCTTCCACGACGACCAGCACGGCACGGCGATAGTCGTCGCCGCGGCGCTCATAAACGCGCTCAAGGTCGTGAAGAAGGACATCGGAGAGGTGAAGGTCGTCATCAACGGCGCGGGCGCGGCGGGCATAGCCGTCGGCAAGCACCTGATGAACCTCGGCGTGCGCGACCTGACGTTCTGCGACAGCGCGGGGATAATATGCGAGGGCTGCAACGCGAACAATCCCGCCAAGCAGGAGATAGCGAAGGTCACCAACCGCCGCCTCATGCAGGGCACTCTCGCCGACGCGATGGTCGGCGCGGACGTGTTCATCGGCGTGTCCGTCCCGAACGCGGTGACTCCCGCGATGGTAAAGAGCATGGCGAAGGACGCGATACTCTTCCCCATGGCCAACCCCACTCCCGAGATCATGCCGGACGAGGCGAAGGCCGCGGGCGCGCGCATCGTCGGCACGGGCCGCTCGGACTTTGCAAACCAGATAAACAACGTGCTCGCGTTCCCCGGCATCTTCCGCGGCGCGCTCGACTGCCGCGCGACGTGCATAAACGAGGAGATGAAGGTCGCAACCTCCCGCGCTCTCGCGGCGCTCATCCCCGAATCGGAGCTCAATGAGGAGAACATCATCGCGCCCGCACTCGATAAGCGCGTCGCGCTCTCCGTCGCCGCCGCCGTCGTCGAAACGGCGCGCGCCACCGGCGTCGCAAGGATCTGACGCAGGGAAAAAAACAGATATGAACGGACACGGCCCGGAGCCTTCGCGCCCCGGGCCGTTATGTTTTTCTGCGCACCGCAACGGGGGACGGAAAAATCAAAGGCCCCCTTGTGTAAAGGGGGCTCCGCCGCAGGCGGTGGGGGAATGATTTGAAAATCGGAAAGACAGCGTCGTAGGGGAGGGGCTTGCCCCTCCCGAAGCATTTTTCGGGCACCGCAACAGGGGGACGTTTGCAGGAATATTCCGGGCGTCAAATCCCCTCAGTCAAAACCTTCGATTTTGCCAGCTCCCCTTGCTTCTTCAAGGGGAGCCTATGTGGTGCGTACCAAAGCCTCCCCTTGTGCACAAGGGGAGGTGCCGAGCTTTGCGAGGCGGAAGGGATAGAAATCCGGAGATATTCCGCGTATCAACCCCTCAGTCTGCCTGACGGCAGACAGCTCCCCTTACACAGGGGAGCCAATGGTGCGGAAAAATCAAAGGCCCCCTTGTGTAAAGGGGGCTCCGCCGCAGGCGGTGGGGGATTGATTTGAAGATCGGAAAGACAGCGTCGTAGGGGAGGG
>JAZQQE010000039.1:0-6434 GCA_045628845.1 Oscillospiraceae bacterium | reverse complement strand
GAGCACGGCGTCCGGCGTGACGCCGGAGACTGCGGCCTCCGCCGCGCGGGCGATCGAGGCGCGCGCTCTCGCCACGGCCTCCGCCTGACGCAGATTCGTGATTATCTCGCCGTCCGGATGCGCTCCCGCGGCGAACGCGGTCCTTACGGCCTCGGCAAGCTCCTCCACGCCCTCACCCGTCTTCGCCGAGACGCGGACTACGGCGTCGAAGCCCTCGGGGCGGTACGCCGCCGGGTCCTCCGGAAGGTCGCACTTATTGATGACGGCTATTCGCTTCGGCGCCGCGAGCCCTGCCGTGCGCCCGTCGTCCGCGCAGGCGGGACGCGAGGAATCGAACACGGCGAGCAGGAGCTCAGCGCCCGCGGCGGCGGCCTCGGTGCGCTGTATGCCGAGCTTTTCCACGGGATCGTCCGTCTCGCGCAGGCCCGCGGTATCGGCAAGGCGCAGGAGCACACCGCCGAGGGTCAGCTCTGTCTCGACGGTGTCGCGCGTCGTGCCGGGAACGTCGGTGACTATGGCTCTGTCAGCCCCGCACAGCAGGTTCAGCAGGGACGATTTGCCCGCGTTGACGCGCCCGGCGAGCGCCGCAGGCACGCCCTCGCGCAGGATGCGCCCCCTCTCGCAGGAGGCTTCGAGCGCGGCGAGCTCACGCTCCGCCCTTCGGAGCGAGGCAAGCACCTCCGCCTCGTCGGCGGGCTCGACGTCCTCGTCGGGAAAGTCGACGAGCGCCGAGAAGTGCGCGGGCAGTACGGTAAGTTCATCGTAAATTTCGGTTATTTTCGCGAGCAGCCCGCCCGTGAGCTGGGCGGCGGCGTTTCGCGCGGCGGCTTCCGTCCTCGCGTCGACGAGGTCGACGACCGCCTCCGCGCCCGTGAGGTCCATCTTCCCGTTAAGGAAGGCGCGTTTCGTAAATTCTCCGGGCCCCGCCTGACGCGCACCGAGCGCGAACAGCTCCCGCAGTACGGCGGAGGCGACTACGGGCGAGCCGTGGATTGAAAGCTCGACAGTATCCTCGCCGGTGTAGCTCTTCGGAGCCTTAGAGAAGACGGCGACGCAGGTATCGAGCACCTCGCCGGAGAGGGAGCGCAGAGTCCCGTACACGGCGCGGCCCGTCTTCGGCGCGGAGCCTCCGGCGGGCGTGAACAGGCGAAGGACGAGCTCACGGCAGCCCTCGCCGGACAATCTTATAACACAGAGGGCGGCACGCACGCCGCCCGTCGCTATCGCAGCTATTACAGACATCTCAGCCCTCCAGGCCTTTTTTCTGATTACGGTAGCTCATCGCCTCGGCAAGGTGAGCGGCGGTGATGTGCTCGCTCGCGCCGAGGTCGGCGATGGTGCGCGCCAGGCGCAGGGTACGGTCGTAGGCGCGGGCGCTCATGTCGAGCGCGGTGTAGGCGCGGCGCATGAGCTCGCTGCCGGCGGCGTCGAGCGCGCAGTACTCGCGCAGGGCGGCCTGGTCCATCTCGGAGTTGGAGTGTATCCCCGTCCCCTCGAAGCGGCGGCGCTGTATTTCCCGCGCGGCGTTGACGCGGGCGCGTATCTGCGCGGAGGTCTCGCCTCCCGCCTGAGTGCTGAGCTCCTCGTAGCTGAGGGCCTCGACCCAGAGGAAGACGTCTATCCTGTCGAGCACGGGGCCCGACACGCGCGAGCGGTAGCGCCGCACGTCGGCGGGAGTGCAGTGACATTTGTCGTTGTCCGTGCCGTACCAGCCGCAGCGGCAGGGATTCATCGCGGCGACGAGCATGAAGCGGCTCGGGAATGTGCAGCTTCCCGACGCGCGCGAGATGGTCACGGAGCCGTTCTCGACGGGCTGGCGCAGGGCCTCTATCGCCGTGCGCGGAAACTCCGGGAATTCATCGAGGAAGAGCACGCCGCCGTGCGCCAGCGATATTTCGCCCGGGCGCGGGGACGTGCCTCCGCCGGTGAGGCCCGCGGAGGAGATGGTGTGGTGCGGCGCGCGGAACGGGCGCGTCGTGACTATCGGGGCGAGCTCGTCGGTGCAGCCGGCGACGGAGTGTATCTCCGTGACCTCGAGGGCCTCCTCGCGGCTCATCTCGGGAAGGATGGACGGCAGGCGCGAGGCGAGCATGCTCTTGCCGGAGCCCGGAGGGCCCATCATCAGTACGTTGTGGCTTCCCGCGGCGGCGACCTCGAGCGCGCGCTTGATTATCGTGTGCCCCTTGACATCCGCGAAGTCGGGCAGACTGTCCACGCTGCTGCGGTAGTCCGGCGCGGAGGCGGGCGCTATCTCCTCTTCACCCGCGAGGCAGGCGAGGAGCTGGCTCACGTCGCGCACGGGATAGGCCTCGATGCCGCCCGCGAAGGCGGCCTCGGCGGCATTCGCCGCGGGCAGGTACAGCTTCTTTATCCCCGCGCGCACGGCGGCCGCGGCCATCGGGAGCGCTCCCGTGACGGCGCGCAGCTCGCCCGTCAGCGACAGCTCGCCGATAAAGGCGCTGTCCTCCGGAAGCGGGCGTATTGACTCGGACGCGGAGAGGATGCCGAGCAGGATGGGCAGGTCGTACAGCGTGCCCTCCTTGCGGGTGTTCGCGGGGGCGAGGTTGACGGTTATGTGCGACACGGGGAACTTCATCCCGCACGCTCTGACCGCCGCGCGCACGCGCTCGCGCGCCTCGCGGACGGCGGCGTCGGGCAGTCCCACGACGTCGAAGGCGGGCAGGCCGTTCATGATGGCGCACTCGGCGGAGACTACGCTGCCGCGTATCCCGTCAAGTCCGAGCGTAGTCACTACTCTTGTCATGCGTTTCCCGCCTCCCCTTCTGAAAAATCAGCCGTTGCCGAGGTACATCTTGCAGTTTTTATACACGGTCTTGTACGATGCGTCCGTCACGCTGTACCGAACGTTGACGACGCCGGGATCGTCCTCGCAGGGGAAGGTCTCCCATTCGAGGAGGTCGGTGATGTCGGTGCCGATGGAGTCGGTGCAGGTGATGCCGTCGGTGAAGTTGACGCCCGACGGGCCGACGTGGATATCCTGCACGCCGTGTATCTCCGGCTCACCGTTGTTCCACGGGTTCTCCGGGTCGGGATCCGTCGGGTCCCAGCCGCCCTCGAGCGGCATCTTCACGAATTCCGGCCAGCCGAGCGGACCGGGATCGGGGTCCCAGTAGAATCTTATCTGCGTGTTTATCGGGCAGTTGTCGTATATCCACTTGCAGTTGGCGACCTGCAGACGGACGCAGCCGCCGGAGGCGGCGGTGCCGAGCAGGTTATAGTATTCCATGTTGAGAGCGTCCTTGCTCTCGGCGAAGGCGGGCACGGAGTGGAACAGGAAGTTGCCCGCTATGTACGTCGTGTACTGGCCCCAGTAGTTGCCGAGCAGGGCGTGCCAGACCTTCTTGTAGCCCGCGTAGCAGGTGCCCTCGGGCGTCTTCGCGCCGGTCGAGCAGTAGAAGCAGCGGATGGGAACGGTGTACTCCCCCGCCTCGTCGACGGTGTAGATCGTGACGACGTTGACCTGCTTGTTGACGCGTATCAGGTACGGATATTTCTGCGGGAGGTACGACAGGTCCTCCGGGAGCTCGACGGTGACGGTGCAGCGGTCGTATATGTCGCCGTTATCGGCCCACGCGGTTATGAGCGCGGTGCCCGCGGTGAGCCCGTAGACGTTGCCCTCTTCGTCGACCGTCGCGACGCATTCGTCGCTCGAGGTCCACGTGAGAGGAAGCTCCGCCGGAAACACGTCGGCCTTTATGGTGCGGCGGGAGTTAGCGTACATGGTGAACGCCTCGGCGCGCAGCGAGAGCTCGTGCGGGGGCTCGGGCGTCGGCTCCGGAGTGGGCTCGGGCGTCGGCGGCGGGGGCAGGACGGCGATGCCGTCAGAGCTGACCGAAGGCGGCTCGGCCTCAACCGTCGGAGTCGGGGTCGGCACGGGCTCCGGCGCGGAGGCGCAGGCCGCGAATATGAGCAGGACTGCCGCGGCGATCGCGAGCGCAGTCAGGTATCTCTTCATTATCTCTATCCCTCTGTCTGTAAAAAAGCGTTTATCAGCCGAGCTTCGCGCTCCTGCGCCAGCTTGCGGCGAGCGCGTCCGTCACGGCGCCGCGCATGCCCGCCTGTTCGAGCTTCAATACGCCCTCTATCGTCGAGCCGCCGGGCGAGCAGACGTCGTCCTTTATCTTCGAGGGGGCCGTGCCCGCGAGCACCATGGCGGCGGTGCCCTCAAGGGCGGCGGCGGCGAGCGTCACCGCGTCGGCGCGGGAGAGCCCCGCGAGCACTCCTCCGTCGGCGAGCGCCTCGATGAACATCGCGGCGAACGCGGGCGAGCAGGAGGCCGTCGCGGCTCCGGCGTCCATGAGACGTTCCTCGATGCGGCGCACCTCGCCGCAGGCGGCGAGCCACGCCTCTATCATGCTCTCGTCGTCGGCGGTGAGCCCGTCCGGCGTCCAGAGCATCATGCCGCGCCCTATGAGCGCGGGCAGATTCGGCATCACGCGCGCCGTCGGCTGAGTCGGCGCGGTACATTCGCGCAGGGTCGCTATGGTGACTCCCGCGGCGATGCTGACGAGCACGGCGGGCTCGGACCTCGCCGCGAGCACGGGCGCGAGAGGCGCGAGCGCGCCGCGGATCTGATGCGGCTTCATGCAAAGCACGACCGCGTGCGCCTCGCGTACCGCCTCCTCGGCGGAATCGAGAACGGCGCAGCCGTATTTTTCGGCTATCTCGGGCCGGCGCTCCGGCTTGCGGACGAACGCCGCGACCCTGTCGGCTCCGAACGCGCGGCAGGCTCCGGCGCAGACCGCGCCGCCCATGCTGCCGACGCCTATGAAGGCAATATCGTATTTCATGATACGGACCTCTGTTCCCCGTGCGCAGCACGTATTTCGTCTTTATTCAATTAGTATATAACAGCGCTCCGCCGCGGTCAACAGAAATAAGCGGCCTTTTCCCGCTCCCGCGCGGGGCGCAGATTACGTCTTGATTTACCGGGCAAGATATAATATAATGACCATTGACCCTATCGAACGTGTACGGCAGGGCCGTGCTATCCGGGGAGTCAGCGGTGCCCTGTACCTGCAATCCGCTACAGCAGGGGCGAATCCCGGCCCCCGGTCTCGCGATGTGTCGCCAGCCGGCGCGTAAGCGGCGATGACGGACCGGTCTCGCGCAACGAAAGCCCGTGAACCATGTCAGGCGGGAGACCGAGCAGCATTAAGCGGTTTCTTTCGTGTGCCGCGAGGCAGCCGATCCCGAGCAGGCTGCGCGTCGGGCGGACGTATCGTGTACCCCAAAGGCCGGTGCACGGTCCTGCCGTACACGTCGGTCGGGTCTTTTTATTTGCAGAGGTGCTTCAACATGGCTTATACGGCGCTGTACCGCAAATGGCGGCCGCGTACGTTCGACGACGTGGTCGGTCAGGAGCACATAACGACTACGCTTGCCCGGCAGGTCAGCACGGGCAGGCTTTCGCACGCCTATCTCTTCACCGGTACGCGCGGGACGGGCAAGACCACCTGCGCGAAGATCCTCGCCCGCGCCGTAAACTGCGAATCCCCCGTCAACGGGAGCCCCTGCAACCACTGCCCGACCTGCCTCGGCCTCGAGAACGGCTCCGTCCTCGACGTCACGGAGATGGACCCCGCCTCCAACAACGGCGTCGACAACGTCCGCGCCCTGCGCGAGGAGGCCGTCTACGCGCCTACCGCGGCAAAGCGCCGCGTCTACATCGTCGGCGAGGTGCACATGCTCTCGGCCTCGGCATTCAACGCCCTGCTGAAAATTCTCGAGGAGCCGCCCGAGCACCTCATCTTCATCCTCGCGACGACCGAGCTCCGCAAGGTCCCCGCGACGATACTCTCCCGCTGCCAGCGCTACGCCTTCCGCCGCATCCCGCAGGAGGCGATAGCCGCGCGCCTGGCTCACATCGCCGAGGGCGAGGGCATCGGCCTCGAGCCTGCCGCCGCCGCGGCGCTCGCGAGGCTCGCCGACGGCGCCCTGCGTGACGCCGTTTCCCTGCTCGACCAGTGCTGCGGCCCGGACGTCATCACGCTCGACCGCGTGCGCGAGGTCGTCGGAGACGCATCGGGCGAGGAGATAACCGGGCTCTACGCCGCCGTTGCCGACGGCGACGCCGCCCGCGCCATCGACACCGCAGGCCGTCTCTACGCCGCGGGTCAGGACATGGGCTCGGTACTGCGCCAGCTCTCGGCGCTCTACCGCGACATACTGCTTGAAAAGCTGAAAATGGGCCCCGCCCTCATGAGCGGCGGCTTTGACGGCTCCGACATATCCCGCTTCGCCGCCGCGGCGGGCAAGGGCGCCCTGCTCTCCGGCGCGGAGACGATCTCCGCCGCGCTCGCCGAGCTCGAGCGCGCGCCCGACAGGCGGCTCGCCGCAGAGCTCTGCCTCCTGCGGCTGGCCGACACCCGCGGGGAATGGCAGACCCCGGGCGTCCCCCGTTCCGCCGCGGC
>JAZQQE010000038.1:0-16560 GCA_045628845.1 Oscillospiraceae bacterium | reverse complement strand
GACATGGCTACGATCCGACTTGTCCTGTTGTACTTGACGGCGCTGAGGATAGTGTTGGCGAGCTGGCGGCCCTCCGCCGTGCCGAGGTTGGAGGCGAAGTCGACGAGGTCGACCTGATCGGTCTTGCTCGAGGTCGCGAATTCGCGGGAGGAGCTGCGCGCGTTGGACACGGTCTTGTAGCCGTTGTCGTCCATCAGATCGGAGGTGCTGACGGAGAAGCTCTTGAAGTCCGCGGGGATGGTCCTCTCGAGCTCGGCGAGGTCAACGATGGAGAGCGTCGCCTTCTGACCTCTGCAGGAGCTCGCGCAGGTGTTTACGAAGTCGTCGATGATGGTCTTGCCGACGTCTATCGTGCGGGCGGAGGTGTTCTTCGAGATCTGGCTGAGCCAGTTCGTGTAGTACCAGCCGATGCCCGGCTCCGTCTCCTCGGAGGCGATGAGGTAGGCGGCATAGGGAGAGAGGGTGAGCGCTGTCTCGAGCGTGCCCATGAGGCAGGCGTCGAAGCCGATGAAGTCGAAGTTGACGTCGCAGTCAAAGAGCGCCTTGCTGACGCGCTGAAGGTTCATCGAGCCGGACTTCGGGTTTCTCTCGTCGTAGCCGTAGCCGCTTATCGAGCCGCCGCCGTGATCCCAGAGGATGAGCTCGTTCCTGTTGGCGGGATAGTGCTCGGCACAGTAGTCGATGAATTTGGTGAGGGTCGCAGGGTCGGTCATGGAGCCGTTTCCGGCGTTCTTCTCGAGGGTGCGCACGCCGCCCTTTTCGACCTTGTAGATCTGGTTGGTGGTGTTGCTGGCGAAATTATTGTGCCACTTCGTCGTGCCGCCGGTGAAGAGGATGACGTTGACGTTGCTTCCGATGTCGGCGCCCGCCATCTCCTGGATGTCATAAGTGCCCATGCCGCCGTTGGACTCGAGGTCGGAGCCGCACATATAGATCATGATGGTGACGGTATCTCTGCCGTTTCCGAGGATCTGCGTGCGCTTCTCGCGCGCGGCGGGGCTGACTGTCTCATTGAGTCTTCCGGTGTTGTTAGTCTGATTCCAGCCGGTGGAATAGCTGCCGACGGAGTTCGTCGCTCCGAAGAGGCTGCTGAGGTCGAAGCCAGGCTTTACGGAGTTCGGATCGTAATCGGTGTAATTGCCGCCGTTCGTCGCGGGGGTGAAGCTTCCGCCGACGTCAGTATCATCGTTCTTGCGGCAGCTCCTGCCGCCGAAGATTATCGCCGCGATGACGATGATGGCGATGATTATCAGGATGGGACTGCGCTTGGCGCCTGCCGCGCGGGTCGTATTCGAGCCCGTGCTGCCGCTGCTCGTCGTCTGCGTATAGGTCGGCTTTCTTCCGGCGTAGCCGCCCTGATGTCCCACCTGCCCGGTCCCGAGCCCGGAGCCGCGCCTCTGGACGGGTTTTCCGACGCCTGTTACGTTAGTTTTGCGTCCGGTTGGTCTGTTCTGCATTTTTACCTCCGTTGGCGTATACCGCCGTTCGTTTTATTTTATTGCCCCTCTGCAAGGGCTTGTTGATATTTCAGTTCGTTTTTCGCGTATGCCCTATTGCGCAGCGAGAAGTAACATATCAGTTGTGCCGCTATCGTCAATATCCACGAGATGGGATAGGACGCGTACAGCACCTCGGGAGTGTGGTGCGTGACGAAATACGTGAATATGAATATCATGCGGAAGCCGCATATTCCCGCGAGCGTTATGCACGTCGGCAGGATACTGTATCCGTGCCCTCGCATGACGCCCGTCAGCATGTGCTGCAAGCCATTGGTAAAGTACAATGCACCGAGCACGACGAGGCGGATGCTGCCCGCGTCTATGGCTGCCTGATCCGACGTATAGATACCGACGAGCTGGCGCCTGAACGTTATGGTGATGATGCTCAGCACGACACTCACGCAGAATTCCATCAGCACGCAGATGCGCACGGCCTTGCGCGTACGTGGGTAATCTCTCGCGCCCATGTTCTGACTTACGGAGGCTACCGCGGCCTGATTCATCGCATCCATCGAGACCATGAGGAAGGCTTCGATGTTCGCCGCCGCGGAGTTGCCCGCCATGAACGTCGCACCGAAGGAGTTTATCGAGGACTGGATGAGCACGTTGGATATTGAAAACAGCGAGCCTTGTATGCCGGCGGGAAGACCTATGCGGACTATCTCGCCGAACTGCTTCCAGGAGAACGTGAAGGGGCGCATCTCGAGACGGCATATCGTCTTCGACTTGACGAGGCAGCGCACCGTCAGGAAGCAGGATACGCACTGGCTGAAAACAGTAGCTATCGCAACGCCCGCGACGTCGAGCTTGACGACGGTGACGAGCAGGACGTTCATTCCGACGTTCAGCACGCCCGCTATCGACAGGAAAAAGAGCGGACGCCTGGAGTCGCCGACGGCGCGGAGCACCGCGCTCGAGAAGTTATAGAGGATGATGACGGGCAGGCCCGCGAAGTAGATGCGGAGATATATCTCCGCGAGCGGAAGTACCTCCTTCGGCGTGCCCATGGCGGTGAGCAGCGGTCCGGAAAGGGCGATGCCCGCGCCTCCGAAGATGACGCCGCCGATAACGGCGACGATCACCGTCGTCCTGACGGCATTGAGGATCGCCTTCTCGTCCTTCGCGCCGAAGTATCTCGATACCATGACGCTCGTTCCGGTGCCGAGCCCGAGCAGCACGTTGATTATGAGTGAGACGAGCGCACCGTTAGAGCCGACGGCCGCGAGCGAGTTCTCGCCGCAGAAGCGTCCCACGACGATAAGGTCTGCCGCGTTGAACGCGAGCTGCAGTACACCCGATATGAGCAGAGGTATCGCAAACGAGACGAGCTTCGTGAAAAGCCTGCCCTTGCTCATATCGATCTCATAGCCTTTTTTCATCTATTACCTGCCTCCGATAGTGCGGCGTGCGCACGTAAAATAAGGGTAAATGATTTTTGCCGATCATATTTATACAAGTGTTTATTATACCTCACTGCGGCCGAATTGTAAATCTTTACTTTTTTATTATGTGCCGGAAATTCTCCCGTTGCACCGTGCCTCCCGCTTTGCTATACTTGTCGTGCATTGATCTTACGGAGGTGCATGCAATGTACGAGCTGATACAGGCGGGAGAACGCACGTGGTACGTCGAGTGCCCCGCCAAAATAGGGATATACGATCTCGGCGGCGGAGAGGTCTGCATTATCGACTCCGGCAACGACAAGGACGCGGGAAAAAAGGTGCGTCAGATACTCGACGCGCACGGCTGGAAGCTCCGCTCCATATACAACACGCACGCGCACGTCGACCACATCGGCGGCAACAACTATCTTCAGGGGCTGACCGGGTGCGCCGTGTACGTTCCCCCGCTCGAGCAGTTTTTCGCGCAGTGCCCCGACATAGGCACCTCCATCCTCACGGGCGGAGAAGTGCCCGCCGAGCTGCACAACAAGTTCTTCATCGCCAAGGGCTGCGACGCGCTCCCGCTCACGCAGGACGTCCTCCCCGAAGGGCTCGAGGCGGTGCCGCTCCCCGGTCACAGCCACGGCATGGTGGGCTTCCGCACCTGCGACGACGTGCTGTTTCTCGCGGACAGCCTTGTAAGCGACGCGACTCTCACGAAATATCAGGTCAGCTTCATTTTCGACGTCGGCACCTATCTGAAAACGCTCGAAAATGTCAAAACGCTGACGGCTTCCCTCTTCGTCCCATCCCACGCGGAGGCGTGCACGGACATCGTTCCGCTCGCACAGCGCAATCTGGACAAGTGCGCCGAGATAGCGGGCCGCATCGCGGAATTCTGCAGGACTCCCATGACCTTCGAGGAAGTGCTCGCCGCGGTATTCTCGGCCTTCTCGCTGCGCATGAGCCTGCAGCAGTACGTGCTCGTCGGCTGCACGATACGCTCGTACCTCTGCTATTTGAAAGAGGCGGGCAGACTCGAGACGATATTCGAGGCCGACCGCATGCTCTGGCATACGCTCTGACGGACACTTTATAAAAACGCTCCCGGACTTCACCTCGAAGGCCGGGAGCGCTCATATTATGTTGTGTTTTGCGGAAATAGGTGCTAATATCAACGGGCTGACAGCTTCACGCGAAGGGAGGTGCGCGCCGTGTTTTCAAACAGGGATCTGAGGAAGCTCCTCATCCCCCTCATAATAGAGCAGATGCTCAATTCGCTTATGGGCATAGCTGATACGATGATGGTCTCGAACGTCGGCTCCGCCGCCGTCTCCGGCGTCTCCCTCGTGGACTCGATAAACAAGCTCGTCATCTTCCTGTTTACGGCGCTCGCCACCGGAGGCACGATAATCTGCTCGCAGTATCTCGGCATGAAGTCGGGTAAAAAAGCGGGCGGCGCGGCGCGGCAGGTCCTGCTGAGCGCCTTCATACTCTCCGCCGCAGTGATGGCCCTCTGCCTCATATTCCGCAAAGGGCTCCTGCGCCTCATCTTCGGCACGGTCGAGGCCGACGTCATGTCCTCTTCGGAGACGTATTTTCTCATTACGATATTCTCATATCCCTTCCTCGCGCTCTTCAACGCGGGCTCGGCGATATACCGCGCCTCCGGCAATTCGCGGCTGCCGATGATCATCTCCGTGTGCTCGAACCTGCTGAACGTCGCGGGCAACGCCGTGCTGATGTTCGTTTTCGGGCTCGGCGTCGCGGGCGCGGCTCTCGCCACGACGGGCTCGATGGCGCTCTCCGCCGTCGCCATACTCATCCTCCTCCGCCGCAGGAAGCCTGCGATAGACGTCGGGAACTACGCGACGATACGCCCCGACTGGCGCGTAATATGGCTCGTGCTCAGCGTCGGCATCCCGACGGGCATAGAGAACGCGACCTTCCAGCTCGGCAAGCTGATAGTGCAGAGCACGGTCTCCACGCTAGGCACCGCCGCGATAGCCGCCAACGCCATAGTCGTCGTCATAGAGCTCATGACCTCCATGCCGAGTCAGGCGATAGGCATAGGGCTCATGACCGTGTCCGGGCAGTGCATAGGCGCGGGCGAGACGGAGCAGGCAAAGTATTATATCAAGAAGCTGACTCTGTGGTCGGCGGTCGTGCTCTTTGCGGGCAACTGGATATTCTTCGCGCTGACAGGACCCATCACCGCGATCGCAGGGCTCGACCCCGAGGCCGCCGCCATGGCGCGGCACGTCATGCTGTGGATAAGCATAGTCAAGCCGTTTTTGTGGGCGCTCTCCTTCGTGCCAGCGGACGGGATGCGCGGCGCGGGCGACGTCAAATTCACGATGATAGTGTCCCTCTCGACGATGTGGCTGCTTCGCGTCGTGCTGACTACGGTGCTCTGCCGCGTGCTCGGAGTCGGACTGATAGGTATATGGTGCGGCTACTTCGCGGACTGGACTGCGCGCTCCGTCTGCTTCACTCTCCGCTTTTTCAGAGGGAAATGGACGAGACACCGGCTTATCGAGAAGGCCAAAACGTAAATAAAAAAGCGGGAACTTTCCGAGGAAAGTTCCCGTTTTTTTATTCGGCCATGATGTGGAGCCGCGCGAGCTCCGGGTCGGTGATGCGTGACTGCACCTCGGCGGCATGTTCAAGGAGGAAATCCCCCGCGCCGGAGGACAGGCCCTGCCGTTTGAGCTCCACTATGACGGCGGCGCTTATCTTTTCGATGCGTTCGGCGCGGCCCCCACTCTCCTCCGCGAGGGCGCGGAGCTCGCCTCCGAGCTCTTCGCCGAGCAGCGGCAGGGCGCAGAGCGCACGGTGCGTCCATTTATAATACGGCATGAAGCGTCTGTTGAGGAGGAAAACGGCTCTCTGTATCTGCGTCACGAATTCAGCGAGCGCGGAAAAGGCCGCGACCGTCTCTCCCCTTCTCATGCAGCGGGAGAAGTTGTACTGCCCCGACTGCGCAGCGAGCGCGCACGCCGCGGCGAGCTTTTTCAGGCGGAGCTGCTCCGGATAATAGCCGAGCAGAGCCCTGCGTATCTCCGAAAAGCTCCCCTCCGGGTCCTGCCACACCTCGCCGTCGGTCACGACGGCAAGGCCCGATTCTGGTATCATGCGCCATTCACGTACCGTCTGCGGCGCGCGGTCAAGCCCCGTATAGCGGACGAAGAATTCTCTTACGCCGATGACACCCACTCTGCCCGCCGTCTCCGCCGATACGCGCAGGCGCGCATAGCCCATGTATCTTGACGGCAGGGAGGCGTAAATTTTCCGTGCCTCGTCCCCGAGGCGCTCCATCGCGCCGTCCGTCAGCCAAATGCAGAAGCCCGGACCCCAGTCGTGGTCACGCGATATCTCATCGTCGAAGCCGAGGCACTCCGAGCCCTCGCCCGCGAGGCCGACGGCCGCACAGTCCAGTATTTCCGGGCATTCGAAGGTGAAGGTCGGCTTTCCGACGTCCTCCCAGAATATGCGTGCAAGCTCAAGTCCCGTCATATATGCTCCCTCCGTCTGCGTTCCGCCTCCTCGAGATTGCGGCGCACCTCCCGCGTTTCGGGATTGTCGGCGCCGTACCAGTCCTCGGCGGCACGCAGGGCAGCGGCAAAGCTCTCCGCGGCGGCGTCATCGTCTCCGAGCGCCATGCGGGCTATGCCGAGGCTGTTGAGCGCGGCGTGATAGTGCGCGGTGTCGCGGCTGAGGCGTGAAGAGAAGAGCTCCACGACCGTTTCGAGCAGAGGCACGGCGTCAGCCGGTCTGCCGAGACGGAGAAGCAGAGCGCTTTGGTTGCTCAGCGCGGAGGCATACTCCGCGACGCACTCCGGGAGTCCTGCGAGCACCTCCGCCGACCTGCCGAGATATTCCTCGGCGCGCGTCAGGTCGCCCTCGTCGAGACAGACGAGAGCATAGTTATTGAGACCCGCGGCATACAGCACGTGATGAGTGCCGAGAGTCTTTTCATAATTTTCTATGCATCGGGCAAATAGGCTCTCCGCTTTTCCGTATTCGCGCATGAGCCTGTACGTTCCGGCAAGGTTATTGAGGACGGTCGTGTAGTCGGGGCTCTCCCCGCCCCTGGTCTCATGGATGATGTCCGCAGCCTTCAGGAATTCCGCCTCGGACTCCGCGTATCTCGCCCTGCCGCGGTAATATCCGCCGAGCTCGCTGCACAGAGCGGCGTAGAGAGGGCTCCTCTCCCCGTTTTCCGAGGCACATTCCGCCGCTATGCCTTTGAGTGCATCCTCAAGCGCCTCGCCGCGGAGCGAGGAGAACGCCGCGTCCACGCGGGCAAATGCCGACGACGCCTCCATATCAGAGCGCGCCTCCGCGCCCGAGCCTTGCCGACATGAGCTTCTCTGCCTCGTCCATCGAGGAAAAGCCGAGAGACAGCACACTGTTCTTCTGTATCTCGAAGGCGAGGTCGACGCCACGCGCCTCGAGCTCGTTGACGTGTTTGAGCAGGGACCTGAGCGTCTCTTCGGAATACGTCAGAGATTCGCTCGTCTGATACGTCTCGATGGACGCCCAGCCCGCCTCCTCGTCCGCCAGTGTCGGGCGGCCTCCCATGGCTATGCAGGGATACTTCTCCCTCATGCGCTTGGTCTGCGCGAGGTATTTCGTCCAAAGCTCGGAAACGAGTGCCGCCTTTTCCTCGCTCACGGGCGGCAGTTCCCCCTTGAAGACCTCGTAGCCGACGGGGTCGGTACTCTTCATCATGCGGATATATTTCTCGCGCGAGAGATTGCGTCCCTCCCGCTCCGCGGCGCAGATATCCGCGAAAAAGCAGGCGACGGTACTCTCGTCCCACGCATCGTACTGCGCGCGGCGCATGAGCTCGAAGGTCGCTCTGTCCTCCTGGCAGTCGGCGCGCGTGCTTCCGTTGACATTATGGAACATCGCCCATTCCTTTTCGATGATCCTTTCAGTCAATTCCTGTCTTGTCATGACGTCATTTCCTTTCGGCGGAGCTTATTTCATACTTACAGTATAAGACTTTCTGCGGATCGGTCAACTGCTTTTCAGTTTCTTTTTATTGTCAGGGCACGGTCAATACCGTATAATGACAGGAAAAAAGATACATGGAGGACTGTTTATGAAGCGAAAAGCTCTTTCCCTCCTACTCGTTCTGTGCACGCTGGCGCTGATCCTTCCCGCTCCCTCGCTCGCACTCGACGGCGCGTCGCTCACGCCTGCCTACGTCGCCGAGCGGGACGCGGGCGGGACTCCCGCGTCGTTCACCTTCGACGTCTCCGAAGCGGACTGCTCCGGCGGCGCGCCGACTGTCGCATTCCGCTACGTCACATCTGACTGCGAGGTCACGGACGACCTCTCCGATGCCGACGTCATCATCAACGGCGCAGACGTCACCGTCGGCGAGGGCGGCTTCCTCCCGCCCGAGAGGGTATGGATATTCGGCGGCGGGAGTCTGACGGTCGGAGAACTCGTCTTCACCTCCGACAGCCCCGCCATAGCTGATGGCACGGACGCCGACGGCGTCTTCTCCGCATACACCTCCGGCGCGGGGATGCTTTACGCAGAGGGCTCCTTCAGCCCGGAAAGCGCGGAGTGGATCGCCGTACGCGACGTGACGGTGCCCGCCGGGAAAACGCTCGCGCTCGGCTCTGCCGCGCGCCTCATCGTAAGCGGCTCGCTCTCCGCCGACGGTACGCTCGCCGCCTCGCAGGACGCTCAGCTCATCCTGAATTCCGGCGCATCCGTCAGCGGGATAACGCTCTATGACGAGACCGGGAGCGGCGAGATCGGTGAATTCTTCGGCGACGTGATCTTCTGCCGGATCGAACGGGACGAGTTTGGGCAGAACGTCCGCAAATGGGTGCTTCTGCCGCCCGTGCCCGACCGTCTCTACGGTATCGATTTCAGCGTTCAGGGGCGCGGCGGCGTCGACGAGGCCCTCCCCTTCATCTGCACGGGCGAGGAGGCCGAGACCTCGCGGTATGAAAGCGTCACCATGCTCCGCTGGGACACCGACCCCGGCGCCGTGACCTTCCGCCTCGTGCCCGACGAGGGCAGTACGCTCGAATACATCCGCGTCGAGCAGGACTGCTCCGACGTCAGCGCGGCGCTCGACCCGCGCTGTACCGAGTACAACGGGGTATACGAATTCACGTTCAGCCTCACGGATCACGTCGAGGAAGACGGCGAGCACCATTTCGCCTTTATCACGTTCCTGTTTTCCGGATGGGACGGGTCCGGCTTCCCGGATAACACGTTCGAGGTATGCTACAACGACTATCCCGACGACACCTCCGCCCTCCCGCAGGCAACTGTTTCCGTCGGCGGCACGGTCACGGAGCCCTGCTCCCGCTGCTCCTTCGAGAC
Source organism: Oscillospiraceae bacterium (assembly GCA_045628845.1). Classification (GTDB taxonomy): domain Bacteria; phylum Bacillota; class Clostridia; order Oscillospirales; family Oscillospiraceae; genus RGIG7949. The sequence continues at coordinate 7,322 of JAZQQE010000038.1, read as the reverse complement.
CGGCACGGAGCTCACGTTCGTGCTCGACTCCGGCGTGTCGGAAGGCTTCGTCCCCGTCGTGCGCATCGAGGTCTTCGACGGAGACGGGGACACGCCCAACACGCTCTACGATTCTGCGGCAGAAGAGTCCGAAGGCGGCGTCCGCCCGCTTGCGCTGACGGCGCTGGACGGCGGAGGCTACTCCTTTGTCATTACGCCCGGGAGCGGCGCCTTCTTCTCCGTCTCCGTCTTGTGGAACGAGCGGGACGTCTTCGACTCCTTCGGCTATGACCCCGAAAACGAATATCAGCTCTGTTATTCCGTCTGCGGGAGCGGAAGCATAGCGCTCGGCACGGGAGAGTGCGGCACGGCACAGACCTCGTACACCGACGAAGAGGGCTGCCTTTGGGTCAGGCAGAACGTGCTGAACAGCCTTGACTCCGTCACCGTCACGTTCACACCGGAGGAAGGCTCCGTCCTTGACTCCGTTTTACTCGGCAGCGACGCCGTCACCGTCTCCGGAAGCACATACAAATGGAGCGCGGAGGACTTCGGCAAGACGCTCGGCGTCTTCTTCTGCGAAGAGGCGGACGCGGCCGGAGCGGCGGACTACGTTGAGGGCAAGGGCTTTGCCTATTATGCGGAGGATGCCGACACGCTCAAAGGCTACATGGTGACGGAGCTCTGGAACGAGGGCTTCGGCGCCGCCGGAGAGCCCGCGGGGAGCTTCGCGGGCATCTTTGACACTCTTGACGCGCTTGAAGCCTCCGTCACGCTAACTGACTACGGCGCAGCGGACGGTCTCTGCGGACTTCCCTACTATACGTTCACCATGGAAATCCCCGGCGCAGGCAGGAGCGCCGAGGGAAGGGTCTATATGCTCAAACACCCGAATGACATCATAGTGATGGCAAATGGCAGTTATTGCGTCGTCTCCGTCGGTACGGCTCCGGGCGAGCCCGACGACGTATGCGTCCCCTACTACGGCGTGCTGACGGATACCGCGGTCTTCGGCAACGGCGCCGCCCCGGTCGGGACGCTCGAGGGCGGGACGGACGACGTTCTTGCCTTCCGCGTCACGCAGGAGCATTCCGGGCTCGAGGCCGACAGCGTGATAGGCGGGCTCGATTTCCGTCTCGTCCTCGTTCCCGCAGGATTTTCCGGCGCGAGGATAGTCGGTGATATAGCCGCCGAGGCATGGGGCGCCGCGGAGGTCCCGCTCTTCTCCGCGGGCTCCGCCTCCTCCCCCTCCGCCGCGGAGATATACTACGGCAACGATGGCTCGGAGGGCCGCCTCGTCAACATCCTCAAGGCCTCCGGAGTGCCCGGAGCGAAGGATATCACCGCGGTCGGGATCGACGAAGCGAGGCTCTCCGCGCACGCCGTGCAGATAACCGAATACACGGACAGATACTCGCTGAAATTCAATTCCGCGTACGACGTCATCCCCGTCGTCATCACATTCTCCGACGGGAGCACGGGCTATATCGACATCCACCGCGTCGGACTCAGCATAGCGGACTGCCCCGCCTCCGGCGGCTCCTTCCGCGTATGGCACGGCACGGAAAACAGCGCGGATTATCCGCTTCCCGAGGGAGCGGAGCGCGCCGTCGCCGCCTCGTTCCGGTACGATAGCGGCTCGGACGAGCCCGCGGCCGAAGTTTCGCTCTTCGTCACGGTCAAAACGACCTCCGGCACGGCGAGAAGGCTCGTGCGGCGCATCAACACGGCCTTTATCGATACGGCCGGAGCCGACGAATGGTGCGACGATTTTCTGCTCTGGAGCGGCACGGACGAGGAATACGCCGGGCTTGTCTCCATCTCCGCGATAGTTTTCGACCCGGGCACCGCCGAGGCATTCGGCGGGGTAAAGGTCGGCTCCGGGACGGGCGTCGAGTGGCTCCGCCCCGGGTTCACGAGGTAACGTGAAATGGAGGGAATACGAATGAAAAAGCTGCTTTCCGCACTTCTCGCCGCAGTGATGCTCCTTGGCTTCGGAGCTTCAGCTCTCGCGGCAGGCCCGGCTAACACCGTCACCTCGCTCGACGTCACCGTGACCTCCGCGTCCGTGACCGTCAGCGGCACGGCGGAGAATATCCCCGTCGCCGTCATAGTGCAGGTGCTTGACGGAGACGAGCTCCTCGCGATGGAGAGCTTCGTCGTCATGTCGGGCTCCTTCTCCGGCGTGCTCGATGAGCTGGCTCTCTCCAAGGGCACCGTCTACACCGTCCGCGCCGCGGACTTTGACGGCGGGCTGTGGTACTCCGTCGAGGCGGAGATCTCCTCGCCTCCCCCGCCCGCGCCGCCCGCGCCTCCTGCGCCGCCTGCGGAGACGAAGTACGTTCTCACGTTCGACACTAACGGCGGGAGCGCGATCGAGTCCGTGACGGCCTCCGCAGGGACTGCGATCGACCTCTCCGAGTACGCTCCCGTGAGGGCCGGCAGGGTTTTCGCCGGGTGGTACTCCGACGCCGCGCTCGCCTCCCAGGTCACGGAGGTTGAGCTATCCTCGGACGTCACCGTCTACGCCTCGTGGATCATCGACTGCTCGCACGGCGCGGGCTGCCCGCTTTCCGCCTTCACGGACCTCGACCCCGCGGCGTGGTATCATGACGGAGTGCATTTCTGCCTTGAAAACGGCATAATGGACGGCATAGGCGGAGGGCTCTTCGACCCCGCCGGCACGACCTCGAGAGCGCAGTTCGTCACGATGCTGTGGAGGCTCGAGGGCAAGCCGTGCGTGAACTATCCCTGCACGTTCGCGGACGTTGAGGACGGGCAGTGGTACACGGAGGCCGTCCTCTGGGCCGCCTCCGAGGGCATCGTCACCGGGTATAGCGGCGAGACCTTCGGCACGGCCGACCCCGTATCGCGCGAGCAGGCGGCCGCTATCCTTTACCGCTACGCGCAGTACAAGGGGCTCGACACTGCCGCCTGCACCGAGGACTTCGGCACGCTCTCCTTCGGCGACGTCTCCGAAATAAGCGCGTACGCGGGACCTGCCATGAGCTTCTGTATCGCCTCGCGCATCCTCCGCGGCAGCGACGGCATGCTCCGCCCGCAGGCTCCCGCGAGCCGCGCCGAGACCGCCGCCGTCTTCATGCGCTTCTCCGACCTCTTTGCATAAAAAGGCAAAAAAGAGCTCCCGTCAGCATGACGGGAGCTCTTTTATTTTGGTCATATTTCCGGGCAACGGTATCGGGGCTTGCCGATGCTCTTCGTACCGTACTCTATCGCGCTCTCCGGGCAGCCCGTGATGCACGCCATACAATGAGTGCAGCGGCCATTCCACACGGGTCTTCCCTCTTCGAGCCTGATATTTCCGAGCGGGCAGCCCGCCTCACAGACGCCGCAGGAGGTGCACGCGGAGGACACGGTGAACTTATCATCCTTTATGCTGCCGGAATAAAAGCTTTTGTTTACGACGGCACTCATTATCCCCGCAAACGGATTCTTTTTCACAGGCGGGAGGTCCTCACCGTTTTTTATCCTGCGCGCCGTCTCATCGAGGACGGGAAGCGCGGCGGCAACTATCTGCTTTGCCCGCTCCTCACGGGGAGCGTTGAACATGGCGATATAGTTTTCCGGCATCACGACAGACGCGAGCCCTTTGAACGCCATGTTTTTCTCCTCGCAGAGACTGCGGGCGTATTTATCCGCCCTTCCCGTGCCGTCGCCGCAGGTGAGGACGAAGTACATGTCCCTGCTGCCGCGCAGCTCCGTTTCCGCGAGCAGATCGCGCACGATATGCGGGAGCTGCCAGGCATACGTCGGAGCGCAGACGACCCACGCGGTGTCCGACTCCATGGGAGTGCGGTCGTTTCCGCGTATCCTTTCAAAAAGGGACACCGGCTCCTCGCCGAGCGCCGCGCCTATCCTGCGCGCGGCAAATTCGCTGTTGCCCGTTCCGCTGAAATACAGTATCATACCGCATTACCTCTTTCACGGCGGCACGCCGCAGGCGTACCGCGACTATACCCGCAGTCAGGCGGGAGCTTGTGTTATGTAAACCGTTATGCCCTCTTATGGGATTCGAACCATTTGGTTATCTCGTCGAGTCTCTTTATCCTGTGGAGAGGCTTGCCGCTGCGTGAGAGCTCGTGATTTTCGCCCTTGAAGAGCACCATTTTCGCCTCGACGCCGTGCGCCACGAGGGCCGTATACATCTGATAGCCCTGATCTATGGGGCATCGGTAGTCCTCGAAGGAGTGGATGAAAAGCGTCGGCGTGGTGCATTTGTCCGCATATTTCAGCGGGCTGTGCCACCAGACCTTTTCGGGGTCGCTCCACGGGTCGGCCGCGCACTGATCCTTTTCGAACATCACGCCGATGTCGGAGACTCCGTAGAACGAGAACCAGTTTGAAATGGAGCGCTGGCTCGCGCAGGCGGCGAATCTGTCCGTATGCCCTATTATCCAGTTCGACATGAAGCCGCCGTAGGAGCCGCCCGTCTCAAAGAAGTTGGCTTTGTCCATGTCGGGGTAGGCTTCGAGCGCGGCGTCGCAGAACGCCATGATGTCCTCGTAGTCGGTCGTGCCGTATTTGCCGCGTATGTCGGCAAATTCGCCGCGTCCGTCCGAGCCCGTCGGGTTGCAGTATATGACGAAGTAACCGAGGCCCGCCCAGTACTGCATCTCGTGGTAGAACACCGGGCCGTAGACCGTCTTCGGGCCGCCGTGGATATCTATGATGACGGGGTATTTCTTCCCCTTTTCGTAATCTGCCGGGTACAGCACGAAGCCGTGTACGTCATGGCCGCCCGCGTCCACGTTGAACTGCTCGGGCGCGGCGACGTATCTGCCGGAGAGCGCTCTGTCGTTGAAGTGAGTGAGCCTGCGGAGCTTCCCGTCGTAAATTTCCGTCGGGCGCATATCGTACAGGGCGACTATGCGTACTTCGCCGTTTCTGACGGCGAAGGAGTCGGCCGAGCCCTCCTTTTCGGTTAGCTTCGTCAGCACGCCGTTTTCGAGCTTGAAGAGATACGCGGAATCAAAGAGCGTCGCGATGAAATAGACCGTGTCGCCCTCGATCCTGACCTCCCTTCCGCCGCCGAATCTGACGTCGCTTCCGACGCTCGAGCCTATCCCCTGCCCGAACGTGAGGTACGGCGTTATCGAATGGTCGGAATACGAGAGCTTATGGAAATCGCAGTCGGTATTGACGCCGTGGGACCTGTCCGTCGCGAGAAGGAGCACGAAGCTGTCGGCGAAGTCGAAGGCCGTTATGGAGAAGCTCGCGTTGTTTGCGGCGACGAGCTCTGTTTTTCTGTCAGACAGCCTCATGCGGTAAAGCGCGACGCCGTCCTCGTCGGGCAGCAGAGGCCGCACCTCGCTCCCGAGGAACCAGACCTCGCTCCCGTCCTTCGTAAGCTTCGGATCGCTGACGGCAAAACCGCGCGCGGTGAGCATTTCGGCCTTGCCGCGCCTCGCGTCGAAGTAATAGAGGGCGGTGTACGTGCTCTTTGTAAAGCCGGAGCCGTTCCACCACCACGGGACCTGATCGACGATCTCGTAGTCCTCGTTTTCCTTGACGAGGCGCAGATACTCCGCGGTGCGCTTTCTGTCCCCTGTGCAGAGGTCCTCGAAGCCCGGCACCGTGCCTGCGGCGACGATAAAGTCCCCGTTCGGCAGAGGAAGCAGCTTCTCGACGGGAAGCGGGAACGTGAAGGCCTTCGTCGCCTCGCCGCCGGAGAGAGAAAGCCTGTAAAACTTCGTCTCTATCGTCGGGTCCTTGCTCCCGTCGCGGTCACCCGGAAAGAGGATGGTATCCTCGTCAAGGAACTGAAAGCTCTTTTCTTTGCCGCCGGATGTGAGCTGAACGGGCTTTCCGCCGCGGAGCTCGTATATGTATGAGGAATACTTGTTTTTCTTTTTATCGGCGTTTGAAACTACGAAGCAGAAATGCCCGCCCTCCGGAGAAAACTCCGGCGCGGAAACGAATTTCAGCGAGCAGAACGCGTCAAGTCCTATCTTATTCATCTTTTCCTCCGTTCTCCGGAGCTTCTCCGGCGAAACCCATCTTCTTGGTAAGGTCGCCGAGGCTCTTGTCATACTGCGCCTTCGTTATGGCGCTGCGCTCGAGGAATGCGTCGAGCGTCGCCTTCTGTTTCAGATACAGACGGCGCTTCTTTTCCTCCGGGGTGAGGAGGCTCCAGTCTTCGGCGTTTCCGTTCATCTTCGGCACCTTTCCTTTCGCCTACGATTATACAGTTTCCGTTCGGCGATTGCAACAGCACGAAGCCCCCGTCCCCATCGTCGGACCGGGGCTTTCGGATATGTTTTTTATCTGTAACGCTCGACGCCGGTGTCGAGGTCTGCCATGTACTCGTTCCAGAGCTGTGTATAGACCGTGTCGCCGCTGACCTGCACGAAAACGGGCTCGGACAGTCTCGTCTGGTTGCGTGTATCCACGACCTCGAAGCGGAGCTCATATACTGCGTTGCCGAAGTCGGCCATCAAGTCGAGCTGATCCTCGTCTTCATAGATCACGGCATTTTCCTCCTGAGCCCGGTAGATGAACTCCGAATCCGGATCTGTAATGTCCTGACGGACGTAGTAGACGGGGATTATCTCGTCGCCGGGCTTAAGCTCGATGAGATACTTGTCGGCCATGCCGCTCACGGGGTCAAGGCCCTTTCTCGCTCCGAGGATGTGCCATTCCATGTCTGTCTGCGTGGCGCCGCCCGGGAGCTGCGTGACCTTCCGCGAGAAGGCTATGTGGAGGTTGCACGGCTCTCCGTTGAGCAGTATCGGTGCGCTGATGAGCGTGTAATCATCGGAGGAGTAGCATATCTCGGTATGCAGCGCCGAGCCGCCGATGGCCGCCCAGTAGCCGCTGAACCAGGAGTACGCCGTCCCGCTCCGCCAATCTGTGCTTATTAGGTCGCTCTGGCCCCAGTCCACGAGGTCAACTCTTGCGGAAGTCGTATCCGCCGAGGCTTCGAGCTGCCTTACGATGACGCGTATCGCGCTCAGCGTGCGCGCGAGCTCTGGCTCCGTTTTGAGAACGGGATATCCCTCGTCGCTTATTTCGACCCACATGACTTTTTCGCCGTCGAAATCGTCTAACGTCGGCACGGGAGCGAGCAGTCCCTCCTGCTCCTCGCCTTCGGTATTCTCCGCCTCTTCGAGAGCCTGCTGCTCGGCAAGGTATCTCTGCCACGCGGCAAGGCGCTCCTGCTCCTCGCGAGCCTTGCGTTCAGCCTCCTGACGCTCGGCTTCGAGGCGCTCGGCCTCCTGACGTTCGGCTTCAAGGCGCTCCGCTTCGAGACGTTCTGCCTCGCGGCGGGCCTCCTCTTCAGCTTTCTGCCTTGCTTCCTTCATTTCCTGCTGTTGGCGCCAGAA
>JAZQQE010000037.1:0-2966 GCA_045628845.1 Oscillospiraceae bacterium | reverse complement strand
CCGCGTGCTCCGGCTGTTTTTCGGGAGGGGCAAGCCCCTCCCCTACGGCAAAACGGCGGGGAGCGAAGAAGAAACCCCACAGTATGCCTTACGGCAGACCGTGGGGTGCGGAGGTCGCTGATTTTCAGGCTCCGGGAGTATTGTCGCCGGAGGGTGCAGAGGGCTGAGCGGGCGCGGCGGGCTGCTGATACTGCGGAGCGGGGGCGTAAGCCTGCGGGGCGTACTGCGGCTGCGCGGTCGGCTCGAAGCCGGGACGGTACGGCACGCCGTTGACGATGACGCGGCCGTTTTTGACGGTCGCCGCCGGAGCGGGGACATAACCGTTAGGGGCGTACTGCGGCTGTGCGGGGGCGTAGGCCTGCGGCGCGTACTGCGGCTGAACGGGGGCGTAGCCCTGCGGGGCGTAGGCGGGCGCGGCTGCCGTCCGTGAGGAGTCTTTCAGCAGAGCGATGCCGCCGACGATATTCTTGACGATGTAAAGAGCGTTGGAAATGAGGTAAAAGAAGTTGATGAAGAACACCAGCAGGTTGAAAGACCGGAAGATCTCGATGAGGTCCTCGACGAACCCCGTGCCGTTGAACCAACCGAACACGTTGAGGAGGGAGTAGGACCAGCCGCCGCGGAGCGCTATGGCGTACAGGACGGAGAATAGGAGCTGTATCCCGGCGAATGCGAAGGACACTATCGCGAACGGGACGCGGACGCCGCGCGCCTTGCGGGCGATGATGACGAAGACGGGGACGATAAGCGAGATGATAAGACCGATGATGAACGAACCGAACGGGAAGCGCATCCCGCTCATGCCCATGTAAAGGAATCTATGCACGAGGATGTAGCCGATGAAATATGCCGCGAGGGCGGCTATCAGCAGGATGAGAGGGACGTTGGCCTTATAGCCCTTTTTCTTCGGGACGACGCACGACATGATGATGCCGAAGACCGCGAGCCCCGCGATGACGATGAATAAAACGAGCGTGACGCCCAAGCCGAATGTTGCATAAGCCATGGATGTAAGCTCCTTTCAGAGAGTATAATAAGACGTTATCGAAAAAGACCCCGCCGGAGAGCGGGGTCTTTTGCTTTTATTTCGCGAAGAAAAGCTCGGAGAGGGCCATGGGCTCGATATACTTGCCGTCCTTGTAGACGCGCATGTTGCCCGAGGCGATCTCGTCGATGAGCATGACCTTGCCGTCGGCGTCGTAGCCGTACTCAAACTTGATGTCATAGAGCACGAGGCCCTTCTCTTTGAGGTCGTCGGCGACTATCTGCGTGATCTTCTGCGTCATGTCGCGGATGTCCGCGTACTGCTCGGCGGTCATGATGCCGAGAGCGATGAGGCCGTCCTCGGTGACGAGGGGATCGCCGAGGTCGTCGTTTTTGAAGGTCGTCTCAACGTAGGCGGGGAGGTCCTGACCCTCGGTCACGTAGTCGCGGTAGCGGCGGAAGAAGCTGCCGACGGCCTTGTGGCGGCAGATGACCTCGAGGCCCTTGCCGAACACCTTGGCGGGCAGGACTTCCATGGTCGTGTCGTCGAGGTTGGCGCTGACGAAGTGGGTGCGGATGCCCGCGGCGTTGACCTTCTCGAAGAAGTAGACGGACATGCGGAGGTTGACGTCGCCCACGCCGTCTATCGTAAGTCCGACGGAGTTCTCACCGGGGTCGAACTTGCCGTCCTTGCCGGTGCAGTCGTCCTTGAATTTGAGCAGGTAATTTCCGTTGTCGAGAGCAAAAACGTTCTTGGTCTTTCCCGTGTAAACAAGCTTCATGTCCGTTTCCTCCAATAAAAAATACAGGCAGTCCGACCCGCGGAGCGGGACAGAGCTGCCCAGACGGTCGACATCGAATATCGCGCGCGGCTTCCCCGTGGTATCCCACGCATCCGTCAGTCACCGGCGCTCCGTTACGCTATGGATTATCGCAGAATCCGTGCGTGATGTCAACATTTTTATCGTATTACGTAGTCAAAAAGCTCCGTGCGCTCCGCGCCGAGCGCCCGCACGGCGGCGAGCGTCGCCTCGCGGGCGGCGTCGTCGTTGTACTCCGGTATGAGCGGGATGCGCACGCGCACGCGCGAGGGGCCCGCGAGCGAGAGGAGCAGAGCGAGATTTTCCTTCATGACGGCGGCGTCCCTGCCCGTGTAGGCGCGGTATATGCCGTCGTCGAAGGTCTTGACGTCGACTATGAAGCCGTCGGCGCACGCCGCCGCCGTCTCCACGGCGGAGCGGGGAACGGAGAGCCCCGTCTCAACGTAGATGCGCCACTCCGGGCCGCACACCTCGCGGAAGCGCGCGATGAAGTCCGCGTGCAGCAGGGATTCCCCGCCGCCGAACGTCACGCCGCCGCCCGTCGCGAGAAAATACAGGCCGTCTATCTTCACGCGGTCATAGAGCTCCCGCGCCGTGACGGGCTCGCCCGGACGGGTCAGTATCTCCTTGTTTATGCACCAGCGGCAGCGCAGAGGGCAGCCCGCGCCCGCGATGAGCGTCGTCACGCCCTCGCCGTCGGTCTCGACTCTCAGGCGCGAGAGCGAGAGCAGGGGATAGGTCGGCTCAGTCATTTATGTCGGCGACGTCGCCTTCGAGGAAGCTGTCCTCCGGCGGGAGCTGAGCGGACCCGTCGTCGGGCGGGAAGTATTCTATCATGCCGACGAGCTCGTCCGGATCGTCGGGGTATGCCACGGGCTCGCCCTCGAGCGGCTCGGGAGTCACCACGTTCGGCACGTCGCCCTCGAGCTGCTCGATCTCGGGAGTCTGCCACGGTTTGAGAGGCTTTTCGGGCTTTACGGGCTTCACGCCGTTTCCGACGTACTCGGTCGGCTCGGGAGTCACCTCGCTCGGCACGTCGCCCTCGAGCTGTTCCCCGACGGGGACACAGCCCGCCATGCTCACGGTCATTCCGACGGCGAGTGCGGCGACGGACACGCGCAGTCCGAGACTGCGGCGGCGTTCGAGCTTCTGCTCGAGATA
>JAZQQE010000036.1:0-6578 GCA_045628845.1 Oscillospiraceae bacterium | reverse complement strand
CGTTCTCACGGCCGAGGATACGCGCGGCCTCGGCGGAGACGTAGCGGTGGGAGGTGCCGTGGAAGCCGTAGCGGCGGGCGGCGTGCTTGGTGTAGTACTCATAGGGGAGCGCGTAGATGTACGCCTTCGGGGGCATGGTGTGATGGAAGCCGGTGTCGAAGACGGCGACCTGGGGCTTGCCGGGCATCATTTCCTTGCAGGCGCGGATACCGGCGAGGTTAGCGGGGTTGTGGAGCGGTCCGAGAGGGATGTTCTCCTCGATGGCGGCCTCGACCTCGGGGGTGACGAGCATGGACTCATAGAGCTTCTCACCGCCGTGGAGGACTCTGTGTCCGACGGCGTCTATCTCGTTCATGTCCTTGATGACGCCGCCCTTTTCGGCGGTGAGGGCCTTGAAGACGAGGGAGATGGCGTCGACGTGGTTCTTCATGGCTTCCTCGTAGACGTAGCTCTCGCCGTTGGCCTTGTGGGTGAGAACGCTGCCGTCGGCGCCGATGCGCTCGCAGACGCCCTTGGCGATGACCTTCTCCGTCTCCATATCAAAGAGCTGATATTTCAGAGAGGAGCTTCCGGCATTGATGACCAAAATTTTCATATCGTGCAGTCCTTTCTAATTCCTCTGCGCCGCCGTATATCGGATAAACGGGCTTGCATATCATAAGGAACGATTGTAAAATTACATTATATTAGATACTATACCTTTTTTTCTTAAAGGACAACCACTTTCTTCAAAAAAAGGCGAAAAAGGTGAGAGAGATCAAGATAATCGGTATCACAGCTGAATACGATCCGTTCACGAACGGTCACGCCCGCCACATAGAGCTGACGCGCCGCGCCTTCGGCGCGGACTGCGCCGTTGTCTGCGTCATGTCCGGCAGCTTCACTCAGCGCGGCGAGCCCGCCTGTACGGGCAAATTCGCCCGCGCCCGCGCCGCCCTTGCGGGAGGCGCCGACCTCGTGCTCGAGCTTCCGGCGGATTTCGCGCTCTCGTCGGCAGAGCGCTTCGCGTTCGGCGCGGTGACGATACTCGACGCACTCGGCTGTGTGGATGCGGTGAGCTTCGGGAGTGAGTGCGGTGACGCTGCGGAGCTCGTCTCGGCTGCGGAGCTGCTCATGTCGCCGGAGCTCGGCGCGGAGATACGCGCGGAGCTCTCACGCGGGGCGTCCTACGCAGCGGCGAGGCAGCGTGCCGCGGAGCGCCTTGCGGGCCGTCCTCTCGCGGTGCTTGAAAGGCCGAACGACATCCTTGCAATAGAATATATCAAGGCCATGCGCGCCATAGGGAGCGCCATGGAGCCCTTTGCCGTGCCGAGAAGCGGCGCGCACGACGCCGCCGATGCGGAGTACCCCTCCGCGTCCGTACTGCGTGCGGCTCTTCGGAGCGGCGGGAGCATCGCGGGCATGACTCCGCCCGCCTGCGCTGAAATGATCGGGGACGAGGTCACAGCGGGCCGCGCTCCCGTGTCCGCGGAGGCTCTTGATACGGCGGTGCTCGCGTGCATAAGGAGAATGACTCTCCGCGAGCTTGAAGCTCTGCCGGACGCGGGCGACGGACTTGCAGAGAGAATGTTCAGGGCGGTGCGCAGCGCGCGGACTCTCGCAGAGCTCTGCGAGCTGACGAAGACCAGGCGGCTCGCCATGTCGCGCATACGCCGCGCGGCGTTCAGCGCCTTCCTCGGCATCACGGCAGAGAGCCGTGCGGCGGCCCCGCAGTATATCCGCGTGCTTGCCGCAAATGAAAAAGGGCGCGCCGTGCTCAAACAAAGCGAAAGCCGCCTTCCCGTTGTGACGAAGGCGGCAAACGTAAAAAAGCTGTCTGACGAGGCTGTATCGGAATTCATGCTCGAGGTGCGCGCGACGGACCTTTGGAGCCTCGGAAGACCGCGCGCGGATGCCAGGACGGCGGGGGAGGACTGGCTCACGTCTCCGTATATGGCTTAATGCCGGAGATAACGTAGAAATAAGGCGTGTCGGCGATCACGTCGACGGTGAAAAGACCCTTCCACGCCTCGGCCTCCTCGGCGGCGGGGCGAAGCTCCGTCGTGACCGTCGCAGGGACGTTCGCGTGGTGTGCGTTGATGATGTCGCGGCCCGCGCCGTGCGCGACGGTGAGCCTGCCGCCGGGCCGGAGGGCGCGCGCCATCGCGGCTATGAGCGGAGCCTTTTCGAGAAAATGCGGGTACGCATTATATATGAGCGCAGTATCGAAGCCGCCGAGAGGCAGCTCCGTAACGTCGCCGCACAGGACCTCTATCCTCGTGTCGGCGGCGAATTTTTCTGCCGCGCGCCTTGCCATCTCGGGGGAAATATCCACGCCCGTGACGGAGGCCGCACCGGCCGCAAGAAGCTCAGGGAACATCGCGCCCGTCCCGCAGGCGACGTCGAGCACCCTCGCGCCGGAGACGTCGGCGAAGAAGGCGGCGGCGATGCGCTCGGGAGCGGCGGGGACGTAGTCGTCGTCCCAGTGCCCGGCAAAGCCGTCAAAATAACTCTTTACGTCCATCTGCCCGCCTCCTTACGAATAGTATCGCCGCAGCGCGTCGCTCGGCCGCATGCGGATACCCGAAACTATGCCGAGCGCTGCAAAGGTGGTGACGATGGACGAGCCGCCGTAGCTGAACAGCGGGAGCGTAAGACCTATGACGGGGGTCAGCCCGAGGCACATGCCGATGTTCTCGAAGGTCTGGAAGGTCAGCATCGCGGCATAGCCCACGCAGATGAGCATGTTCATGTAGCTGTTCGAGCGTATGCCGACGTAGATGCAGCGGATGATTATCAGAACGAGCAGGATGATGACGCCGACGCAGCCTATCATGCCGAGCTCCTCGCCGCAGACGGCGAAGATGAAGTCCGTGTGCTTGAACGGGAGCATCGAGGACTGCGACTGCGCGCCCTGCGTCAGACCCTGACCCGTGAGCTGCCCGGAGGCGAGCGCGAGCTTGCTCTGCGAGGCGTGCCACGTCACGCCGAGACCGGTCGGGTCGACGGCCTCGGGGAAGTACGGGGCGAGGATCCGGGACTTCTGATTCTCCGTAAGCAGGGAGTTCCACACGAACGGCGACGCCGCGACGAGGAGCGCCGCGCCTATGAGGAACCAGTGGAGACCGACGCCCGCCGCGAAGGTCATGGCGAGGAATATGACGAAGTACACCAGCGCCGAGCCGAGGTCTGCGCTCGTGAGCAGGATGAGACCGAACATGAGGGCGAAGTGCGCCGCGAGCAGGAGCACGGAGCCTATCGAGCCAACGCCGTTTTTCGTGTCGCGCAGCCACGCGAGCTGCTTTGCGTACAGTATGACGAATGTGACCTTGACGACCTCGGCGGGCTGTATGCCGATACGCCCGAAGCGGAGCCAGCTCCTGTTGCCGGTGCCGCCCTCGACGCCCCAGACGAAAATGGTGCAGATGAAGAGCACGTCGAAGAGAAGCAGAATGATCCAGTGCTCCGCGATGAGGTCTATGTCGATGATACTGAGCACGACGAAAAGGGCTATGCCGATGACGACGGACAGCCCCTGGATTATCATGTATTGATTTGTCTCGTACGTGAGCGTGGCGCTGTAAATGAGGACGAGCCCGTATGCACAGGCGAGCACAGCGAGCGCCAGGAGCACGGAGTCAGCCGTTTTGAAGAAATCACGGACGGCTATCAGGACTTTTTTCAAGAATATCCACTCCCAGATGACAATATAATAGCATTTCGGAGCGCCTGAGTAAACACAAATATTTGAATTTGCGGCCCCGAGGTGTTATAGTGTCCACAGTACGCGCCGCCGCGAGAGCGGCGGGACGGAGGAGGCATGACGGTGCAGACGGTTTCCCTGTGTGAAGAGGATACGGAACATGCGGGCGCGGAGCTTGCAAAAAGGCTCGGCGCGGGCACGGTAGTCGCCATGCGCGGGGAGCTCGGCGCGGGGAAGACCGCGTTCGTGCGCGGTATGGCCGCGGGCCTCGGCATAAGGTCGCGCGTCACGAGCCCGACCTTCGCCATAGTCAACGAGTACCCGGGCTCGCCGGAGCTCATCCACTTCGATATGTACCGCCTCTCGTGCGAGGACGAGCTGTACGACCTCGGGTGGGACGACTACCTTGAGAGGAACGCCGTCATCGTCTGCGAGTGGAGCGAGAACGTGCCCGGCGTTTTCGAAAACGCCGTGACCGTCACGATAGAGAAGACCGGGCCGCAGGAACGGCTCATAACCGTAGAGGGAGAGGACCGATGAGGATACTTGCACTTGAATCCTCGGCAGCCGCGGCGAGTGCCGCTCTGCTGACGGACGGCGTGCTCACCGCGCAGGCGTACCAGTCCGCGGGACTCACGCACAGCCGTACGCTCATGCCCATGTGCGGGGATATGCTCGCCAACTGCGGTCTTACCGTCAATGACGTCGACCTCGTCGCCGTCGCGCGCGGGCCGGGCTCCTTCACGGGGATAAGGATAGGCGTCGCCGCGGCGTGCGGGCTCGCGTGGGCGGCGGAGAAGCCGTGCTGCGGAGTGTCGACTCTCGAGGCGATGGCGCTTCCGCTCGCGTTCGAGGAAGGCGCCGTGATATGCTGCGCGATGGATGCGCGGCGCGGTCAGGTCTACAACGCCCTTTTCGCCGCGCGCGGCGGTGAGCTCGTCAGACTCGTACCGGACAGAGCCGTTTCGCTCGAAGAGCTCGGAGAAGAGCTCAAAAATACCGAAAATAGGGTTTTGGTAGTTGGAGACGGCGCAAATCTGTGTTATAATAATCTGAAAGGCATTACGGACAAGCTTGCCCTCGCGCCTGAGCCTCTGCGCATGCAGACGGCGTACGGAGTCGCGCTCGCCGCGATGAGGGAGGACAGGCGCTTCGACCCCGTCCCGAATTACCTGCGCAAGTCGCAGGCGGAGCGGGAGCGCGAGGCCCGTCTTGCCGGCAAACCGGAAAATTAAATTTCAGGAGTGTGCGATATGGGTAGTGTTCACGTAATGGATCATCCCCTGATCCAGCATAAGCTTTCCGTTCTCAGAGATAAGAATACCAGCGTCAAGGAATTCCGCGAGCTCGTATCCGAAATAGCAAGCCTCATGTGCTTTGAGGCCACGAGGGATATGCCCGTCGAGGAGATCGAGATCGAGACTCCCGTCGGAATGGCGAAGGTCAAGCGCCTCGCCGGCAAGAAGATGGCGATAGTACCCATCCTCCGCGCTGGCCTCGGCATGGTGGACGGCATCCTTCAGCTCGTCCCGAGCGCGAAGGTCGGCCACATCGGTCTTTACAGAAACCCCGAGACCCTCGAGCCCGTCGAGTATTACTGCAAGATGCCCAACGACATAGCCGAGCGCGAGGTATACGTCCTCGATCCGATGCTCGCCACCGGCGGTAGCGCGACCGCGGCCGTCAGCTTCATCAAGAACTACGGTGTCAAGCACATCAAGCTCATGTGCATCATCGCCGCTCCCGAGGGCGTCGAGCGCATCAAGAAGGATCACCCGGACATCGACCTCTTCGTCGCGGCCGTCGACTCCAACCTTAATGATCACGGCTACATAGTCCCCGGCCTCGGTGACGCCGGAGACAGGATATTCGGCACGAAATAAATCGGATTCGGGCTTCCCTCTGCGGCGGCTCCGCCCGTTGGCGGGACCGGGGCGGGGGAAGCCCGAACGACGGATACGGGATTTTCATGATAGATATTGCCGTCAAAGGCGTCGTAAAGGCCTTTGAGATCGACAAAAAAATACTTGACGGGCTCTCGTTTGAGGTCAATTCGGGTGAGCGCGTCGGCCTGCTCGGCAAAAACGGAGCGGGCAAGACGACGCTGTTCCGCCTCATCGTGGGCGAGCTGGAGACCGACGAGGGCGAGATAGTCATCGGCACGGGCCGCCGCATAGGGCTCATATCGCAGATACCGGTCTATCCTCCGGAGTATACTACGGAGGATGTGCTGCTGTCTGCACACCGCCGTGTGTTCGAGATCTCGGAAAAGCTCGAGAGCATGCGTCAGGCGATGGCCGAGGGGAAGCAGACGGACATGGCGCTCTATGACTCGCTTTCCGCCGAATTCGAGGCGCTTGACGGGTGGAACGCCGACGTCGAGCGCAACAAGGTCGCCAACGGCCTCGAGATCCCCGCATCCATGCGCGCCCAGCTCTTTTCGAGCCTTTCCGGCGGCGAAAAGACGCGCGTAAACCTCGCCCGTCTCATCCTTGAAAAGACGGACATCCTGCTTCTCGACGAGCCCACGAACCACCTCGACATGAAGGCGACGCAGTGGCTCGAGGAGTATCTCGACCATTTCCGCGGGACGGTGCTCGCCATCTCGCACGACCGCTATTTCCTCGACCGCGTCGTCAGCCGCATAGTGGAGATAAACGCCGGAAAGGCGGAATTCTACGGCGGGAATTACAGCTTCTACGTCGAGGAGAAGCAGGCGCGCTACGCCGAGCAGCTCAAGCGCTACGAGCAGGAGAGCAAGGAGGTCAAGCGGCTTGAAGATGCCGCCGCCCGCCTCTATCAGTGGGGCACGGGCAACGAGCGCCTGATGAAAAAATCCTTCGCCATCAAGACGCGCGCCGAGCGCGTCAGGACGGTCGACAGACCAACGAAGGAG
>JAZQQE010000035.1:0-4226 GCA_045628845.1 Oscillospiraceae bacterium | reverse complement strand
AGCCCGCCAAGCCCCGCAAGGGCTATCCGAGCAAATAAACCCCGTTCCAAAAGCAAAGCCCCGGCCCAGTCGGTCCATAGCTTTTGTTTTTCCTATCACTCTATCATCGAGCGGAACTCAGCCTCGTCTATGATGCGTACGCCGAGCTGCTCGGCCTTGGTGAGCTTGCTTCCGGCCTCCTCGCCGGCGAGCACGACGCTCGTCTTCTTCGACACGGAGGACGACACACGGCCTCCGAAGCTCTCTATTATCGCTCCCACCTCGTCGCGCGTCCAGTCCGAGAGCGTCCCGGTCAGGACGAAGGTCATGCCCTCAAAGCGTCTGTCCGTGACCTCGGCCGCCGCCTCCTCCATGGACACGCCCGCCTGCCCGAGCCTTTCGAGCAGGGTCTGCGACTGCGGCTGAGCGAACCATTCGACTATATATTTCGCCGTCACCGCGCCGACGTCGAAGATGGAGCAGAGCTCCTCCTCCGTCGCCGAGCGAAGGGCTTCCATGCTTCCGAAGCGCCTTGCGAGCGTCTTTGCCGCCGCCTCGCCTACCTGACGGATGCCGAGCGCCGTCAGCAGCCTCGCGAGGCCCGCCGTCTTGCTCTTCTCTATCGCGTCGAGCAGGTTCTGCGCAGACTTCGCGCCCATGCGTTCGAGTGTCATCAGCTCCTGCGCGTCGAGCGAATACAGGTCCGCCGCGGAACGCACCATGCCGCTCTCCGTGAGCGAGCGGAGCACGGACTCGCCGAGTCCGTCTATGTCCATGGCGCTCTTGGAAGCGAAGTGCACGAGGTTGTGCAGGAGCTGGGCCGGGCAATCGAGATTCGTGCAGCGCACGGCGGCACCGTCCTCATCGCGCAGGACCGGTGCTCCGCACACGGGGCAGGCGGACGGGAGCGAAAACTTTTCCGCGCCGTCTGGCCGCTTGGAGAGCACTACCTCGAGAACCTCGGGGATTATCTCGCCCGCCTTGCGGACGACCACGGTGTCTCCTATGCGGATATCCTTTTTATCGATGAAATCCTGATTGTGCAGGGTCGCCGCCGTCACGGTAGTGCCCGCGAGCCTCACGGGAGCGACCACCGCGCGCGGAGTCAGCACGCCGGTGCGCCCGACCTGCACGTCGATACCGAGCAATACCGTCTCCTTCTTCTCCGGCGGATACTTGAACGCCACAGCCCATCTCGGCGCCTTCGAGGTGCTTCCGAGCACGGCGCGGTCGGATAGCAGATTCGCCTTAATGACGGCACCGTCTATCCCGAACGGGTATTTGTCGCGCTCCTCGCCTATCCTTCTGACCTCCTCGAGGCATTCGTCGGAGGTACGGCAGAGCTTGTACGGGATGACCTTGAAGCCCATATCCGCGAGCGCGTCGAGCGACTCGGAGTGAGTCTGGAAGCCGTCGCCGCTCACGGTCTGCACGTTGAAGATGCGTATATCGA
The DNA here is from genome assembly GCA_045628845.1 of Oscillospiraceae bacterium. Classification (GTDB taxonomy): domain Bacteria; phylum Bacillota; class Clostridia; order Oscillospirales; family Oscillospiraceae; genus RGIG7949. The sequence continues at coordinate 2,794 of JAZQQE010000035.1, read as the reverse complement.
GCTTGCGCTCGGCGACTATGCGCGGGTCGAGCTGGCGCATAGTGCCTGCCGCGGCGTTGCGCGGATTGGCGAAGGGCTTCTCGTCGAGCTCCTCGCGCCGCGCGTTCAGTTCCTCGAACACGCTGTCCGGCATATAGACCTCGCCGCGCACTATTATGCGCTCGGGCGCGTTTTTCAGGTGCATGGGGATTGAGCGTATCGTGCGCAGGTTCGCAGTCACGTCCTCGCCCACGAGCCCGTCGCCGCGTGTCGCGCCGCGGACGAACTCGCCGTTTTCATATATCAGCGCCATCGAGAGCCCGTCCACCTTCGGCTCGACGGTATACTCCGCTCGACTCAAGGCCGGCGTCGTGCGCTCGAGGAAGCCGAGCAGCTCCTCCATGCTGAACACGTCCGACAGCGATTCGAGCGGGACCTCGTGCTTCATGCTGCTGAACGAATCGAGCGGCTTGCCTCCGACCCTCTGCGTGGGCGAGTTCGGCGACGCGAACTCCGGACGCTCGGCTTCGAGTATCTCAAGGCGGCGCAGCATCGCGTCGTATTCAAAGTCGGATATGGTCGGCTCGTCGAGAACGTAATAGTTGTGATTGTGCATCTCGAGCTCCTCGCGGAGTTGAGCTATCTCCCGTTCTGCCGTCATCTTTCGTCCCCCATTCAAATTCAGCTCATTATATCGTATCTTTCCACGTTCTCATCCCATTTGTCGTCGCCCTCGAAATACGTGTAGCTCTCGGGCACGCTGCCGACTATCACGCTCTCGGCGACGGCGACGGTCGTCGAGACCTCCGTCTGCATGACGCTCCCCGGCACCATGACGTCCACCTGCACGTCGACTGAGATCATCAGGCGGTGGCGCGTCTGGTTTATGCCGGAGGCAGAGAAAGCGTTTTTGAAGTCAGTTTCAACGGATGATACGGATATTATGCGGACGGGAATGTCCGGCCCCTTGCCGGAGAGTATGCTCCCGCCGATGAGATTGCCGAGCGGGATGCCTATATCCGTCCCCCGCCCGTCGGAAAGAGATTTGATTATATCTTCGGTAATGCGCGTTTTGAGTGCGTTGGCACGCACCATGTCGCACACGAGCGCCGTCACGCGCCCCTCCCCGTCCTTTTCAAAGGAGATGAGGTCTCCGTATCGGAGCTCGCCCTCGCTCATGAGAGCGCCTATTGCGCCGTTCACGGCGGAGGTCACGCTGTTGCGCGCCGCCGAGACCGCCATCTCGCGCACCGTGGGAGTAAGGCGCACTATCACAAGAAGCAGGATCGCCGCACTGAGCACCGCTGCAGGAACGAGCCCGCGGTGTCCCATGGGACGCCTGCGCCGTGCCGCGCCAAGTCTTCTCAGGTGATATCGCAGCCTCGTCACGGTCAACACCCCCGCAGCACTATATGTGCGCGGGAGGCTGGATATTACTTTTCTATGATGAGCGTCGCCGCGCGCATGACGCCGAGCTTGCCCGACTCATAGGTCAGGCCGCCCTGCATATACGCGATATACGGGTCTCTCATCGGAGCGTCCGCCGAAAGCTCTATCGACGCGCCCTGCACGAACGCGCCCGCAGCCATGATGACGTCGCAGTCATAGCCGGGCATCGGCCACGGCTCGGGCGTCACAAAGCTGTCGACGGGAGCTCCCTGCTGTATGCCGAGGCAGAAGCGCTTGAGCGTTTCCGGCTCGCCGAGGCGCAGGGTCTGGATGATGTCTCCGCGCGCCTCTCCGGGCTTCGGCGATACGTCGAAGCCGAGCTTTGAAAATAGTCCCGCGGCGAATACGGCCGTCTTCATCGCCTGCGCCGTGATGTGCGGCGCCATGAAGATGCCCTCGAACAGCAGTCTCGACTGACCGAGCGTCGCGCCGACCTCGCCGCCGAGGCCGGGCACGGTGAGGCGCTCCGCCGCGGCCTCCACGAGGTCCGCCCTTCCGGCGACGTAGCCGCCTGCGGGAGCTATGCCGCCGCCCGGATTCTTGATGAGGGAGCCGGCCATGAGGTCGGCTCCGACCTGAGTCGGCTCCGTCTCGCAGGTAAATTCGCCGTAGCAGTTGTCGACGACGACCGTGACGTCGGGATTTTCCTCCCGCACGAACGAGATGAGTTTTCCTATCTCGTCAGTCGTGAGAGCGCGGCGCGAGGTATATCCGCGCGAGCGCTGGATGAACACGGCCTTGGCAGCCGGCGCCTTGGCACGTATGCCGTCCCAGTCCGGCTCGCCGTCGTCAGATATCTCCGTCTCGGCGTAGCTGACGCCGTACCACGCGAGCGAGCCGCGCGGCTTGTCCTTTATGCCGACGACGCCCTGCAGGGTATCGTACGGGGCCCCGGTCACTGAAAGCAGGGTGTCCCCCGGTCCCACGGCGGCGAAGAGCGCCGCGGCTATGGCATGGGTACCGTTGACGAAGCCTGTGCGGACGAGGGCCGCCTCCGCGCCGAATATGCGCGCGTACACCTCGTCGAGCACCTCGCGGCCGCGGTCATTGTAGCCGTAGCCCGTCGTGCCGGCGAAAAGGCTGTCGGAGACCCGTTCCTCGCGGAACGCCTCCATGACCTTCGCGGTGTTCAGCGTCGATATTCTGTCTATCTCCGCGAGATCCGCCGCGCATTCACGCTCGACGGACTCCGCGAGGGCGTATATTTCGGGAGAGATGAATTCCATTTACAGCGTCTCCATAAACAGTCTTGCCAGTCTGAGCATGTTTTCCGCGTCCTCCTTGCAGGCAACGCAGGAGGGCGAGTGTATGTACCGCACGGCGGCGGATACGGCGGCGACGCGCGCGCCGCCCGCGGTGCGCTGTA
>JAZQQE010000034.1:0-27111 GCA_045628845.1 Oscillospiraceae bacterium | reverse complement strand
TGGAAGCTGATGAACATCTCCAACGACCGCTTCATCCGCACCACCGACGATTATCACGTCTCCTCCATTCAGAAGATATTCAAAAAGATGTATGAAAACGGCGACATCTACAAGGGCACCTACAAGGGCAAGTACTGCAAGCCCTGCGAGTCCTTCTGGACTGACAGCCAGCTCGTCGACGGCAAGTGCCCCGACTGCGGCCGCGAGGTGCAGGACGCCGAGGAGGAGGCCTACTTCTTCCGCCTCTCCAAGTACGCCGACAGAGTGCGCGATCTTCTTGAAAACACCGATTTTCTCGAACCGCGTTCCCGCGTCAACGAGATGGTGAACAACTTCATCAAGCCCGGACTCGAGGACCTCTGCGTCTCGAGGACGACCTTCACCTGGGGCATCCCCGTCGACTTCGACCCCGGTCACGTCGTGTACGTCTGGGTCGATGCGCTCTCCAACTACATCACCGCGCTCGGCTACGACAATGACCGCTACAACGACTACGACAGATTCTGGCCCGCCGACGTGCATATCGTCGGCAAGGAGATAGTGCGCTTCCACTCCATCATCTGGCCCGCCATGCTCATGAGCCTCGGTCTTCCCCTCCCCAAGAAGGTATACGGCCACGGCTGGCTCCTGCTCGACGGCGGTAAGATGTCCAAGTCCAAGGGCAACGTCGTCGACCCGTACATCCTCGCGGAGAAGTACGGCGTGGACGCCCTGCGCTACTTCCTCATGCGCACCTTCCCGTTCGGCTCGGACGGCTCCTTCTCCAACGAGCCCCTGATACAGACCATCAACACCGACCTCGCCAACGACCTCGGAAACCTCGTCTCCCGCACGGTCTCGATGGTTATCAAATACTTCGGCGGAACGCTTCCCGCCGAGCGCGAGGACGTCCCCGAAGAGGATGGCGAGCTCGTCGGCATGGCGAAGGCGCTGCGCGGGCTCTATGAATCCGCGATGGATTCCTTCGCTCCGCAGACGGCGCTCATCGAGGCCTTCAAGGTCATCTCCCGCGCCAACAAGTATATAGACGAGACCGCGCCCTGGACCCTTGCCAAGGACGAGAGCAAAAAGGCAAGGCTCGCCTCCGTCATGTACAATCTACTCGAATCCATCCGCATCGCCGCTTCCCTGCTCACTCCGTTCATGCCCGAAAGCGCCGAGAAGATACGCGCGCAGATAGGCGCGAAGCCCGAGGATTACGGATGGGACGCCGCCGCGGTCTTCGGCGTTCTGCCGCAGGATGTCACCGTTACCAAGGGCGACATCATCTTCCCGCGCATCGACATCAAGAAGGAGCTTGAGGAGTTCAGCAAGAGTTGAAGGACTACAAGTATCTGTTCTTCGACCTCGACGGGACGCTGACGGATTCGAGCGAGGGTATCACGAAGAGCGTCGAGTACGCGCTCGGCAAGTTTTCGATAACCGTCGCAGACAGGCGCGACCTCTTCTGCTTTATTGGCCCGCCCCTGCACGATTCTTTCATGCAGTTTTACGGTCTCTCCGACGAGGACGCCTACAAAGCAGTCGAATATTACCGCGAGGTGTTCCGCGTCAAAGGCATCTACGAAAACACGGTGTACGACGGCATTCCCGAGCTGCTCGGCAGGCTTCGCGAGGCGGGAAAGATCCCCATACTTGCGACCTCGAAGCCCGAGGAATTCTCGCGCAGGATCCTCGACTATTTCGATATGGCGAAATACTTTGATTTCATTGCCGGCGCGACCTTCGACAGCACGAGGATAACGAAAGCGCAGGTCATCCGCTACGCGCTTGACGGCGCGGGCATCACCGACAAGTCCTCCGTGCTCATGATAGGCGACAGAAGCCAGGACGTCATCGGAGCTCACGAGGTCGGCATAGACTGCCTCGGAGTCCTCTTCGGCTTCGGCACGAGGCAGGAGCTCGAGGAGGCAGGCGCCGATCATATCGCGGAAACCGTCGAGGACATCGGCAGATTTCTTATTTGAATCAAAAAGTGCGGACGCATGATGTGTCCGCACTTTTTTACTTCCCTATTGTAAAACCCGCGTCGTCAATGTATTATATAGGCAGGAAAACAAAACAAACTGAAAGAGGGTTTCCAAATGGATCTTGGCAAATTCGTTAAGGAAAGCAAACCTACCATTACTCAGTTCCGTCCCCCGCTCTCCTATGAGCTCGCGGGAAAGAGCTTCAATTTCCTCATGGACGACGGATACGACTACTCCCTGAAGGTCATCGACAACAACACCGTCGAGTGGAGCTGGAAGGGCGAGACCGCGCAGGAGACCGATTACCTCTGCGCCAAGGCTGACGAGACGACTTATCTTTTCAGCTTCGAGCTGCACGGACGTGAGCCGCGCGAGAACCACACCTTTGTCATCGACCTCGAGAACTGGCTCGTCACCCGTATCCAGTCCATCGTCGGCGAGAATCCCCGCTACGCCTACGTCATCAAGCCCAAATATGAGTTCGGCATGATAGAGCGCGAGGGCGTCCCCTACTCCATCTATCCGCGCCACGGCTTCACCTCCGACATGGTCGGCAACGTCGTGCAGTGGAACTACGGCATGATGAGCACGGTGCACATCTACTATTGCACCGACTTCTACCGCATCACCTACCCGCCCGAGAACGAGGCCACTCGTACTATCAACGAGGCCGTCGAATCCCTTCCCTCCTCCGATGAGCCGACCGCTTACATCAAGATCAAGGAAGGCCTGTACCTGTTCAGCCTGACCGAGTCCAACTCCGAAAAGATGCTCGGCGACCGTATGCCTCTGCGCAGCAACACGATGTGCATGCTCCAGAACTACAAGCGCATGTATCAGGTCGGCAGGACCTTTGGAACAAGGACCGGCGGAGACAGCGTCCAGTCGCTCCACCTCTTCTTCGGTGCCTACGGCAGGATCAGGACCGGCGAGGACAAATTCGAGCATTTTCTGACGGACCCAAACCCGTTTCTGGTGTGACGCAGAGTCCTGACTCCGAGGTCTGACCCGGAGCGCACGTCACACCGCAAAACAGCCTCTGCCGGATACTTATCCGTCGGGACGACATCGATGTGCGCGTTCAAACGGCGCATCTCATAAGGTTTCAGCATGGTAAAACCCGCCGAAAAGGATCTCCCTTTCGGCGGGTTTTATGTTTGATGATCAGCGTTCCGTATGAGGATTTTTTTATTCTACGATCGTTGGCAGGCCGTCCGATTCGGAGGGAATATACGGGCCCGCATAGTCGTCATCCGTGGTATCGCCTTCCGCAGCGGACGAGATCGCGCAGAAGTAATAGCGCGCCGTTCCGTTATAATCGGGAGCACTGCTCCATACGGCTGTCACCTCGTAGATATAGCTGCCGTTTTTCAGTTCCATGCAGAGATCGTCGCACGGAACGGTCTCCGCCTGGGCGTCATCTTCCGGCTTCCCCCAGTGTGTCTCGTCCCAGCAGCGGACCTTGACGTAATCCGGAGCGGGATCGAGCAGAAGCCGTGCTTCAACAGGCTTCATGCTCCCCTGCGCCGTGGCATTATCCAAGCGCAGTACCCGGGCCTCCTCTCCGGTGTCTATATCCAGAGGGTGCAGGGCGTCCATTTCAACGCCGCTCCACCTGTCGCCTTCGACCCTGTACATCCACGAGGTCGTGCCCTGACCTGCGGTCACGCTTTGGCTGTCAGTCATTACGGTAAGCTCCGGCGCGTTTTTCAAAACGCTCTGAGCCTGCCCTTTTTCCGTAACGCGGACGGAAATGATAAGGCCGAGAGTCGCCGGGTACGTTTCGCAGATATTCCCGTCGTATAATACTTCGACGGTATCGCCGACTTCCGGCTCAGGGGATGAGGGCATGTTCCCGATGGGGATACCGAAACGATCCGACGATAAGGACTCCCACGAATCCTCCGCCGGTGTGACCAGCATCGTCCCGCTTTGTATTTCCGTGACCGTACCCTGCATCACCCTTGTGGAAGGCGTGTCGGCGGGCTTTTCTTTTCCGCATCCGGCAAAAGATAAAATGATCACAAGGCACAGCAGCAGAGCGATGATCTTATTCATTTCGTACACCTCCGTCGAGTCTATGCTTATATCAATATACAGGAGACGAAAAACGCCGTCAATAAGTTCCGCATAGCACGGAAAAATCACGGTTCGGGAAACGGTTTTTTATTCCGTCTCCCCGACATAACCGGCACGCTCCCGGCATAAAGATAGAGCACAGAGATTCGGGAGTGATCGCATGAATTACGATATTGAGGAGCGCGCGTGCCGCCTCGGGGAATACATTGTGGAAAACAAGGCGACCGTGCGCGCCGCCGCAAAGCAGTTCGGCGTGAGCAAGTCTACTGTGCACAAGGACGTCACGGAGAGGCTGCGGCACGTCAATTCCGGGCTTTACCTGCTCGTCAAGCAGGTTCTCGACGTCAATAAGGCAAACCGCCATATCCGCGGCGGTGAGGCCACGAAGCGCAAATACGCCTCAAAATGAGAGACCGATCGGGATAGTGCTTCCCGATCGGTCTTTCTGCGCTCATATCACCGGTCTGCCGCCGCGAATGCTGAAAACGAGGTATCCCCTGCCGTCGATCTTCTTCCACGAGCCGTAGGTGAATATCGGCATGGGGAGAAACGGCTTGCCGAATTCCAGCGGCAGAGCGAGCTTCACTATCCCCGCCCCATCGCGCGAGGTGAGCGCGCCCTGCACTCCGCGGCAGCTCTCGCGGGCGTCCTGGTCTGAAAACAGCGCGCCCGGGTCCGCGCAGGGCTGCCACGTTTCATCCATGCTCTCCTCCACGGTTGGCGGCGGAGCGGGGTACGGAGCAGGCGCATCACAGGAGGCGGAAAAGCTCTCTATCTTCTCTATACCCTCTATCCCCGCCGCTTTGAGAGCAGCCGGGCTCATACGCTTCTTCATGTGCGCCGAGCCGCCCGTTCGCGGCGTGACGCGGCCTATCTCCTTTTTCAGCCCGCCGCATTCCGCGTATACCGCGGCGTCGGATGAGCACTCCGGGAGCTCCGCCTCGAAGACGAGGAACATCCCCTCCTTTTTCACGCAGACCTTACCGGACTCTCCTCCGGCGAAGGGCAGCGCGTAGCTGCCGCACGTTCCATCCATGCAGATCACCTCACGAAAAAAATATCTCCGCCCATTATATTCGGGCGGAGATAGAAATATTCGCTTCGTCAGGAGATGGTGTAGCTGCCGCGGACTATCACGAGGGTGTGTGCCGTCGAAACGACGGAGCGCCCGTCTATCGTCACCATATAAAGGTGGTTTTTGACGAGGGATTTTCCGTTTTCAAGCACGTCGCCCGTCGTCGTGTCGATAAGGCCGGGACTCGACGTCGCGGAGACCTTCGCAGCGCCGACGCGGAGCATTATCTCCGTACCGACCGTGCCCGTCAGCTTCTGGCCATTTTCGATGGTCACGACGGAGTAGGTACTGCGCGTACCGCCGCCGGAGGAGCCTGCGTACTTGCGTTCGAGCTCGGCGACCTTCGCATCGAATTTGGCCTGAAGCTCGTCCTCCTTCTGATCGAGCAGGGCGTTGAACTTCCCGTCGAGGTCGGGACGAAGGACGTCGTTGAGATAGCTCAGGGTAATGAGCGGGTCTGCCGACGTGCCGTAATTCGTCGCGGCAAGCGCCGATATGCCGACGACGAGCGTCAGCGCCACGATAACGCATATTGAAGCTGAAATGATCTTCTTTTTCATGAAATGACTCCGCTCTTATCCGAGCCCCACGCTGACGGCGAGGGCATTGTCCACTCTCGTCATAAGACGGTCGTCGAGCTTGCCCATGCGCTCTTTCAGCCTTTGCTTGTCTATCGTTCCTATCTGCTCGAGCAGAATCACCGAGTCACGCGAGAGCCCGTAGCACCTCGCGCCGAGCTCGATGTGCGTCGGCAGCTTTGCCTTGTTTATCTGAGAGGTTATCGCGGCGGCGATGACCGTCGGGCTGTGCTTGTTCCCGGTGTCGTTCTGCACGATGAGCACCGGACGCAGGCCGCCCTGCTCGCTGCCTACCACGGGACTGAGGTCCGCGTAGTAGATGTCGCCTCTCCTTACGCTGGTTTGGATCATATTTTCCTCCGTCAGGATGAATTCCGGCCGCAAAATATGTAACCGGTATTACGATTCTTCCTCACGGAGAGATTTTTTATACAGATTTTTCAGTATATCCTCGGCACGCGCGCGGCAACGGCACAAAGAAGCTCGTACGTTATCGTCCCCGCAAGGTCTGCGAGAACATCGAGAGAGCCCTCGAAATCGCCGCCGAATACAGTCACCTCGTCGCCGACCTTCACGTCGGGAGCGTCGGTAACGTCCGCCATGACCATGTCCATACAGATATTCCCGACGAGCGGCACAATAGCGCCGCCTATCTTCACCTTCGCCTTGCCGGAGACGCAGCGCGGCAGGCCATCGGCGTACCCTACGGTCAGCACGGCAACGCGCGAGTCGCGCGGCGCGGTCCAGTTGCGCCCGTAGCTGACGCTCTCGCCGGCACGCATGTCCTTTATCTGCGCGACGCGGGTCTTCAGCGTCATGCACGGCCTGACGTCGACGTCCCCTCTGTCCGGGCAGGGATAGTAGCCGTACAGCAGTATGCCGGGGCGGACCATGTCGGAATACGTCCACGGATATTTTATCATCGCTCCGCTGTTGGTACAATGCTTTATTTTCAGAATTTTACCGGAAATTCGTTCCGCCTCGGAAACTGCCGCGGTAAAGCGCTCGAACTGCATCCTCGTATACGCCTCGTCGCCCATGTCGGACACGGCGAAATGAGTGAACGCGCCCTCGAAATCAAGGCCGGCCAGGCTGAGTGCCGCCGCGGCTTCCTGCGCGGCGCGCACGGCGGAAAAGCCGAGCCTTCCCATACCGCTGTCGATCTTCAGATGGCATTTAAGGCTTCTGCCGAGCTTCACAGCCGCAGCGGAATATGCCCTCGCGGTGTCGAGGTCGGGTACGGCCTGCGTTATCCCGTATTCGATGAGCTCGCACGTATATTCTGCGGACGTGCGCCCGAGGATGAGTATCGGGAGCTTTATGCCCGCCTCGCGAAGTTGGACGGCTTCCGTCAGAAAAGCGACGGCGAGGTAATCCGCGCCCGCGCTTTCGAGCCTCTGCGCAACTCGGACTGCCCCGTGCCCGTACGAATCGGCCTTTACGACGCCGAGAAAACGGCAGCCCTCGGGAAGCTTCGCGCGCATGCTCCTGTAATTGTACTCAATGCCGTCGAGAGATATCTCCGCCCAGCACCTCATCTTTTCGTTTTCCACAAAAGGTCATTCCTTATCGATGAATTCGCATCTCAAAACCGATACGCCGTCCGAAAACAGCTCGGCAGCCGCAGGAAGAAGGGTATCCTCATAAAACCACGTGCACGCCGTTCTGTCCTCATCCGTGCCGAGACACATTTCGAGGACGATACATCCGCGCCCGCCGACCGTCTCGCGGTACGCCGACGTTATCCAGCCCGAGCGCCACGATCCGAGAAGCGTCGGGAACGCCTCCGCGGGCGATAGTCCGTCCGCCCACAGCGGGCCCGTGTCTATGATCGCGCCGTCGCTCATGAGACGGATGCCGTCCTCCGAATAGCTGACGGATATGCCGGATATTTCGAGAGGCTTCTCTATGTCGAGCACACCGCTCGTCCCGTCGCCCGAATAGCTGACCGTGTATTCATATACGCGGTCGCCGTAGTCGGCGGTCATGTCCGCGCGGAACGTGTATTCCGCAGGCTGCAGATATTTCGCTCTTATTTCAAGCGCTCTGTCTTCTGCTCTCTGCGCGGCAGAACAGCCGCCGAGCAGCAGAAGGGTCATCATCAGTAAAAAGGCCGCTGTCCTTTTCACCGCTTTGCTCCCTATTCGCTTTCGGTCTCCTTTATCGCCTCCGGCAAAAAGTCGATGACGTCCGTCGGCTTCATGGACTCCTCGCCGAGCCTTTCCGCGGCAAGGTCTCCCGCTCTGCCGTGCAGCCATACGGCCGTCGGCACGGCTTTTTTCATGCCGAATCTCGCGCAGAAGGCGGCGAGCATGCCGGCGAGCACGTCTCCGCTCCCCCCGCAGGCCATACCCGCGTTGCCGGTGGTGTTGACGAACACGTCCCCGTCCGGGAACGCAGTCACGGTACGGTGCCCCTTCAGGAGGGTGGCCGCTCCGTATTTTTCGCTGAACGCGAGCGCGCCCGCGACTCTGCCGCGTTCCGTCCCGCCGCCGAGGCGGGCGAATTCGCCCTCGTGCGGAGTGACGACAAGGTCCGAAGCTTTTTTCAGTATATCTATATTCCCGGACGCGGCGTTTATGCCGTCGGCGTCGAGAACGACGGGTATCTTCGCATTTTCAAGCACCGCGTAAACGACCGCGCGCGTGCCCTCCGTATTCCCGAGTCCGGGGCCTATAAGGCAGCAGTCAGCCTTTCCGAGCCTTTCGAGTATCTCCGGCACGGCTTCGGCGGCAAGCGTCCCGTCCTCCCCGCAGGGAAGCGGGAACGGCATGACCTCGCGGCAGCCCGCCGCGACTATGGGGTACACACATTCGGGCACGCCGAGCCATACGAGTCCCGCTCCGCTGCGCACGGCGGCGGAGGCCGCGAGCACGGGCGCTCCCGTATATCCGCGGCTGCCCGCGATGACGACTATCTTCCCGTAATCTCCCTTGTGGGAAATTTTTTCTCTTTCCGGCAGAGACGGCTTCGTTACGGCGCGGCAGCTGCCCTCCTCCGGGAGCTCTATGCCGATATCGGCCGTCACCACCCTGCCCGAATAAGCGCATCCGGGCTCGACGAACTGCCCTATCTTGGGCGCGGCGAACGTCACCGTCACGTCGGCGCAGACAGCGGCGCCAGGAACGAGTCCTGTATCGGAATCGACGCCGCTCGCGATGTCCGCGGAAACGACAGTCACTCCCGTGCGCGCCAAAAGCTCCGCCGCCTCGGCGTATGCGCCCTGCATGGGTCTTCCGAGGCCTGTGCCGAGCATGGCGTCTATCGCGACGCCGCAGCTGCGGACGTAGCTCTCGATCTCTTCACTGCATACAAAAGGCTCCGCATCGGCGCGGAGTTCGCGCAGACGCCGGAGCATTTCGGTGCTGTCGCCGCGCAGCCTGTCGCTGAGCAGGAATACGCGGACCTCCCACCCGAGCAGGACGAGCCTGCGCGCGGCGCCTATCCCGTCGCCGCCGTTGTTGCCGCCGCCGCAGAATACGGCGGCACGGGTGTTTGCGGAGACCTTCACAGCCTCCGCCGCGAGAGCGCGGGATGCGCGCTCCATCAGCAGCGTCGACGGTACGCCGAGGTCCTCGATGGCGTGCCTGTCCGCCTCGCGCTGCATGGCGCCCGTCGTCAGCTTCATTCTTCGGAGCTCCCGGACGCTTCCTCGGAGGCCTCTTCGGGCTCTTCTATCTTCCTGACGTAGTCCATGCGTCTGCCGAGATAGAGCTTGAACGCATCGAGCAGACGCTCGTTCGGGCTGAAATAGACGAGTATGCGGGTACCGTCCTCGCGCTCGGCGATGAAGTACCAGCGGCCGGGCAGACCCTTGCCCTCGGAATAATCGTTTACGCTGAGGAAGCTCCCGTTCGAGGCGGGGTCCTTCCCCTCGGTCATCTCGGCCATCTCGGTTATCTCTCGACAGTTGAGAGACAGCACGGTCTTCCTCTTGCGCTTGCCGTCGATCCTGTCGACGTCGACGTCGCCGTTTATGAATGAATATTCGAATTCCTTTACGGTGTATTTGAACGCGAAGAACAGCAGGATGCATATCACCGCGAAGAAGAACGGGAATATGGACGTGAAGAACCAGTACGCGAGGCCAATGAGGATAAGCGCGAGGATGACTGCGCCGATCTTCATCAGGAGCTCCGCGCCGCCGCGCTTGCGCCTAATAATATGCTCCACAAAGGTGTCGTTATAAGTTTTCATAGCTCACCCTGCCTTTGCAGTATAATTCTTTTATATTATAAAGCATGCCGCCGCATTCGTCAATTTATGATTTTTCTTGTTGCATTAAAATGCCTCGCGTGTTATTTTTAATAGATGAGAAACCCCGCAAAAAAGTCTACGGAGGATGATATTCCTTATGAGAGCAACTCTTGAGGAGATACGCCGCGTCTCTATCGAGGCCATCGAAGGCGTAAACGATACCGAAGCGCTCGAAGCGCTCCGCGTAAAATACCTCGGCAAGAAGGGCGAGCTGACCGCCGTGCTCAAAAGCATGGGCAGCCTCGACCCCGCTGAACGTCCCGTAATGGGCCAGCTTGCCAACGAGGTCCGCGCCCGCATAGAGGACGCGATAGCCGCTAAGTCTGCCGAGCTGAAGGTCAGACTCATGGAGAAAAAGTTTGCCGACGAGGCCGTCGACGTCACCATTCCCGGTACGAAGAACGCCTTCGGCAAAAAGCACCCCCTCTCCATCGTCTGGGACGAGGCCGTGGATATATTTACCGGCATGGGCTTTACCGTCGCGGAAGGCCCCGAGGTCGAGCTTTCCGAATACGTTTTCACGAAGCTCAACACCCCCGAGGGACATCCCGCCCGCGACAGGCAGGACACCTTCTATCTGACCGACGACGACAGCGTCTGCCTGCGTACGCAGACCTCCCCCGTGCAGGTCAGGGTCATGGAGACCACCCGTCCCCCCATCCGCATAATCTCTCCCGGCGGCGTGTACCGCAAGGACGAGGTCGACGCGACGCATTCCCCCATCTTCCATCAGATGGAGGGTCTCGTCGTTGACAAGGGCATCACCATGGCCGACCTCAAGGGCACCCTCAACACGCTCGTCAAGCGTCTGTACGGCCCCGAGGCCGAGACCCGCTTCCGTCCCCATCACTTCCCGTTCACCGAGCCCTCCTGCGAGGTCGATATCCAGTGTTTCGAGTGCCACGGCGAGGGCTGCCGCGTCTGCAAGGGCGAGGGTTGGATAGAGCTCCTCGGCGCCGGTATGGTGCATCCGAAGGTGCTCGCCGGCTGCGGCATCGACCCCGACGTATACTCGGGCTTCGCCTTCGGCGTCGGCCTCGAGCGCATGACCATGCGCCGCTTCAACATAAGCGACCTGCGTCTGCTCTACGAAAACGACATGCGCTTCCTCGGCCAGTTTTAGTTTTGGGGGTACGAAACGATGAAATTATCGAGAAAATGGCTCAATGAGTTCACTGTCATAGATGCTCCCGACCGCGAGTTCTGCGAGAGGATGACCCTCTCCGGCTCCAAGGTCGAGGGCTATGAGATCCCCGGCGGCGAGATATCCAACGTCGTCGTCGGCCGTGTCACTGCGATAGAGCGCCATCCCGACTCCGACCACCTTTGGGTGTGTAAGGTCGACGTCGGCTCATACGGCTCTGTTCAGATAGTTACCGGCGCTCAGAACGTGCATCAGGGCGACCTTGTTCCCGCCGCGCTTGATAACTCCGTTATCGCAGGCGGCACCGCGATAAAGAAGGGCAAGCTCCGCGGAGTCGCCTCCGAGGGCATGCTCTGCTCTCTCGGAGAGCTCGGTCTCACCGTGAACGACTATCCGTACGCCATCGCCGACGGCATCTTCATCCTGCAGGAGAACTGCGCTCCCGGCGATGACATCAAGAAGGTCCTCGGACTTGACGATACGGTCGTCGAATTCGAGATAACCAACAACAGACCCGACTGCCTCTCCGTGCGCGGCCTCGCGCTCGAGGCGGCCGTCACCTTCGGCACCCCGCTCACGCTCGCTAAGCCCGTCGTCAAGGGCAGCGGCGGCAGCATCGCCGACTACCTCGACGTTGAGATACGCGACGCGGCTCTCTGCCCGCGCTACACCGCGCGCTTCGTCAAAAACATAAAGATCGAGCCCTCTCCCGCATGGCTGCGCGAGCGTCTGCGCGCCTCCGGTGTGCGCCCGATAAACAATATCGTCGACATCACCAACTACGTCATGCTCGAATACGGTCAACCGATGCACGCCTTCGACTACTCCTGCGTCACCGGAAACAAGATCGTCGTCAGGCGCGCCGAGGACGGTGAGAAGATGGAGACGCTCGACGGCGGCGCCCGTGACCTCACGAGCGACATGATAGTCATCGCCGACAAGGAACGCGCAATAGGTCTCGCCGGCGTCATGGGCGGTCTCAACAGCGAGATCACCGACTCCACCCGCGAGCTCGTCTTCGAATCCGCGAACTTCAACGGAGTTTCCGTCCGCAAGACCGCGCTCGCGCTCGCGATGCGCACGGAGGCCTCCTCCCGCTTTGAAAAGGGTCTCGACGTCACCGCCACGGTCGACGCAGTCAACAGAGCCTGCGAGCTCGTCGAGCTGCTCGGCGCCGGCGAGGTCGTCGACGGCATGATAGACGTTTATCCCGCTCCCGTTGAGCCCACGAAGCTCCCGCTCGAGGTCGACCACGTCAACAGGCTGCTCGGACTCAGCCTCTCCCGCGGCGAGATGGTGAAGATACTCGAGGACCTCGGCTTCGTCTTCGACGGCGACATGATGACCGTTCCCTCCTGGCGCGGCGACATCGCCCACTACTCCGACGTCGCAGAGGAGGTCGCACGCTTCTACGGCTTTGACAAGATAGTCCCGACTCTGCCCGACGGGCAGGTGGCCGAGGGCGGTCTCTCCCCCACTCAGGCGGCAGAGCGCCGCATCGGCTCGCTCCTGCGCGGCATGGGCTTCTCCGAAATGCTCACTTTCGCCTTCATCAGTCCCTCCAACTGCGATCTCATCCGCATGGCCGAGGACGACCCGAGGCGCAATATGCTCGTCATTCAGAACCCGCTCGGCGAGGACACCTCCGTCATGCGCACGACGATGCTCCCCTCGCTCCTCACCTCCCTGCGCACGAATTACAGCTTCCGCAACCGCGACGTGCGTCTTTACGAGCTCAAAAAGATGTACTTCCCGCGCGAGGGTTCCGTTCTTCCCGACGAGCCGAAGACTCTCATCTTCGGCGGATACGGCGAAGGCTTCGATTTCTTCTCCCTCAAGGGCTGTGTCGAGCAGCTGCTCGGCGCCTTCCGCGTCGCCCCGCTCGATTTCAAGGCCGTCAAGGACGATCCGAGCTGGCATCCCGGTCGCTGCGCGAAGGTCTCCTGCAACGGACGTGAGATAGGTATCTTCGGTCAAGTCCACCCCGAGGTCGCCGCGAACTACGATATCGGTCAGGACGTCTGGGCCGCGCAGCTCGATTTCGCATCGATCTTCGAATGCAGCGGCGGCGACATCTCCTACGTTCCCGTGCCCCGCTTCCCCGCCGTGTTCCGTGACCTCGCCGTCGTCTGCGACGACGCCGTCTCGGTCGGCGATCTCGGGAAATGCATCGCGGAGGCCGGCGGGAAGCTCCTCAAGGTCGCCGGATTCCTCAACGTCTACAAGGGCGCGCCCATCCCCGACGGCAGCAAGAGCGTCGCGTTCTCGCTCGAATTCCGCGACGATTCCCGCAGCCTGAGCGATGATGACATCGACCCGGCGATGAACAGGATACTCAAAAAGCTCGACGAGAAGCTCGGTGCGAAGATCCGCTGACAAGTCTTCTGTGTAACATAATTGTTACTTTACAGCGAATATATGCCGTTATATAATTAAATCATAAGGCATATAGTCACTATGGACATGATGGGAGGCTAAATAGATGGACGAAACACGCAAATTCAAAGTTGTGGATTCCGGCATGCAGATAAAGGAGATCCTCACGACCGTTTACAACGCTCTTCTTATCAAGGGCTACAACCCCATCAATCAGCTGGTCGGATATATAGTGACCGAGGACCCGACTTATATCACGAACTACAACAACGCGCGCACTCTTATATGTCAGCTCGACCGCGATGAGCTCCTTCAGGAGCTGGTCGTGAGCTACCTCGGCAAATAAAAATTCTCTCTCCGGAGCGCAATTCCCGCGCTCCGGAGCTTTTTATCTGTCATATCCCTTGTTTTCCGCGTCGAAATGGCGTATTATGGAGTGTCAGCATATGATTGACAATCAGACAACAATGTGTTACAATTCGGTAACAGCGTGATATGGAGGATACCAATGGCAGGAACTAAAAAGGACATTCTCGAATACAAGGGCATTCCCCTTATGAGAAAAGACAACATCATTTACTATGGACGCATGTCCGACAAATACATCATCATGATGCAGATACTTGACAGCGCTCCCGTCAAGGACATCACCGTTGCCAAGAAAGTCAGCGTTCAGCTTCAGCTCACGGATCCGGACATCAAGTCGCGCGACCGCGTCGTCAAGAAGACCGAAAAGGAAGGTCTCTACAACGCGATGGACGTCGCGGAGGTCTGGCTCTCCCGCGCTCTCTCCGGACGCTGAATCCCGGTCACGCCGCAGACCGTCAATGCGGCTCCCGCACATTCCTGCGGGATGGAGATAGTATGAAAAAAACATTAGCCGTCGCGCTTATGACAGTCACTCTCGTCTTCGCGCTTGCGACCGGCGCGTTTGCCGCCAATCTCGGCGCAGGCGTCGTCACCGCCTCCGCGATAAACTTCCGCGCCGAGCCCAATACGAATTCGACCGTCCTCGCCGTCATCAAAAACGGCTCCGAGGTCATCGTCGAGGAGAAGGTTAACTCCTCCTGGTATAAGGTGCTCGTCGACGGAGTCGAGGGCTACATGCACACGAGCTACGTCGAGCTCAAGCCCGAAATAGAAGTGCTCTTCGGCGACGCGGAGATAACCGGCGACAGCGTCCGCCTCCGCTCCGCTCCGTCTCTCACGAGCTCCGTTCTCGACTATCTGTACCGTACCGACACAGTCGAGGTCCTCGGCGTGGACGGAGAATGGTACAAGGTCGTGTTCAACGGCAGGCAGGGCTACGTCAGCAGCGACTACGTGAAGATAGTCGAGCAGGATCTCGGCATCACGCGCAGCATCGACACCGTCACGGTCGGAATGAAGATGGCCGAGGAATCCCGAGCTTATCTCGGCACTCCGTACGTGTACGGCGGCTCGTCCGAATCGGGCTTCGACTGCTCCGGCTTCACCTACTTCCTTTTCAGGAAATTCGGATTTGACGACTTCAACCGCACCGCTTCCACCCAGTGGAACAACGGGCCCTCGATATCCCGCGACCAGCTCGAGGTCGGCGACCTCGTCTTCTTCTCCTCGACTTACAGCACCTCCATCGAGCACGTCGGACTCTACATAGGCGACGGGCAGTTCATCCACTCCTCGAGCGGAAAGGGCTGTGTGACCATCAACAGCATGAGCGACTGGTACTACGAAAATCACTACTACGGCTGCGTCCACGTTGCCGGTACCGAGCTTCCTGCCGAAACCGAATGACCATTCCCGCAGGCGGGACACAAGATTAACGTGTCCCGCCTCTTTTTTTGTTTATTTTCAACAGTTTATACCCTTGAATTTTCCAAATTTGTTTGATAATATATATCCATCAGAAATTAAAATAAAATGAAAGGACCATGCACATGAGCGAAAAGTATTTAGAAACTCCGAATGAGCTGCCCGTATACGGTTCCTGCGACATACTCGTCGTAGGCGGCGGTGCAGCCGGCCACTCCGCTGCTGTCGCGGCGGCCCGTGCCAACCCCGATGCGAAGGTCTTCCTTATGGAGCGTTACGGCTACTTCGGCGGCGACGTCACCGGAGGCTACGTTCTCATGATCCCCTCTCTCAACTGGCGCAAGTATTCCATCATCCGCGGTATTCAGGAAGAGTGGTTCACCCGTCTTGACAGAAACGCGCCCGACGCTTACATGAGCCCGACTCTCGATGAGGCCGGTTCCAGCAACCCGATCATCGTCGACCGCTGGAAGGGCGTCTTCTCCTGCGTAAGAGGCAGAGGCGAGAACGCCGTCGTCAGCCGCTCCCCGAACTTCGATCCTCAGCAGATCAAGCTCGAAATGGACGCCATGGTCGAAGAGTGCCCGAACATCACCATGCTTCTCGACTGTTGGGGCACCAAGCCCGTCGTCGAGGACAACACCATCAAGGGCGTTATCTTCGAGTCCAAGGCCGGCCGTAAGGTCGTTTGGGCGAAGATCGTCATCGACTGCACCGGTGACCTCGACATCGTCGCCCAGTCCGGTGCTCCGTTCTTCGGCAAGGACGGCATTATCGCCGAGGGTCAGCGCGACAACCAGACCGCTCTTGTCTGGCGTGTCACCAACGTCGACTACGAAGCCTACATGAAGTGGGCCGATGAGAATCCCGCTCTCGTCAACGCTTTCAACGAAGAGCTCTTCAGAGTCGCCGGCTACAAGACCCTGTTCTTCCCCTGCGCCAACTTCAAGACCGTCTGGTTCAACAACTGGCTCAACGGCATGAACTGCACCGACCTCGACGACATCCGCAACACCCAGCTTATCGTCCGCGACTCCATCCGCCGCATCCTTGCCTTCTGCAAGAGGGCTCTTCCGTTCGTCTTCAAGGATGCCTACCTCATGGATATCGCTCCTCAGCTTGGCACCCGCTGCTCCCGCAGACTTAACGGTGAGCTCGTCATGACCAAGCAGAACTTCGTCGAGAACCCGGCTTATGACGACGTCATCGCGTGGTCCTCCACCGGCTACTGCGAAGCCCCCATCGAGATCCCGTACCGCGCGCTTCTCGCTCAGAAGATCGAGAACCTGCTCGCCGCCGGCCGTCACATCTCCGCCGACCCGCTCGCCATCGGTGCCGTACAGCTCATCCCGCAGTGCGTGCAGACCGGTCAGGCTACCGGCGTTGCTGCCGCTGTCGCCGTCAAGGACGGAACGACCGCTCACGGCGTCGATATCAAGAAGGTCCAGTACATTCTCTCTCACGAGCAGGATGTGCCTCTGCCCCGCCAGGACAACACCGATCCTCAGCTCGTCGCCGACCTCGAAGCCTGCGACTATGGCCGTCATGGCCAGCTGCCTCCCTGGCTCCAGTAATCAGCCCATTTACGAGAAGAAGGAGTATGCTCCGGCATACTCCTTCTTTTTATATGTGCATCATGTGCAAAAGCCGGCGGTGCAAACGGGACAGTCAGATAAGGAGAGAGGCATAGCCGGAATTTTCGTTTTCGAACGAAGGCGTATGCCGATACGTCGAGCGAGAAAACTGAAATAGGCAAAAAACACAAAGTCTCTTGCGAAGCAAGTCCATATTATCAGCAGATAAAGTAAACCCGGGATAGAAGCAAAAACTTCTGTCCCGGGCTTATTCACATTCTTTTTGCCGTTCCGGCAAGAAAAAATCCTTATCCGGCTGTCCCGAACGAGCACCGTCGGCTTTTATATGTATTTACAGGGAATCGTCGTGTTCTATCCACTCGGAGACGTCGGTCACGGTGTAGCTGTCGTCACCCGTTTTGCAGATGACCTTTTCTATTCCGGCGTTGATTATCATCCTTCTGCACATGGAGCAGGGCGTCGTCGTATCCATGATATCGCCGCTCACGGTCTCGCGTCCTGCGAGGTACAGCGTACCGCCGATCATAGCAGAGCGCTGGGCGGAGATTATCGCGTTTGCCTCGGCGTGGACGCTGCGGCAGAGCTCGTAGCGCTCGCCGCTCGGGATGTTAAGTATCTCGCGGGTGCATCTGCCTACCTCGTTGCAGTTTTTCCTGCCCCGGGGCGCACCGTTATAGCCCGTCGCTACTATCTCGTCGTTCTTGACGATGATGGCTCCGTACTGCCTGCGAAGACACGTACTGCGGCTCCTCACGGCGTCGGCGATGTCGAGGTAATAGTTCACTTTGTCCTTACGCATACATTCCCTCCGTTATATGTCGAACAGCAGCCGTCCGTAAGTCGGATACGGCCAGTAGCTCTTGCCGGTCAGCGTTTCGAGCTCGTCCGCCGCGGCACGGAGCTTGTCCATGCACGGGAGTACCTGCTCCTTGCAGAACACGGCGCGCTCGCGCGGGTCGGTCCTTTCGGTCATGCCGGGTACGAGCGCTTCAAGCGCCGCGACTTCGTTTCCGACCTTTTCGACGAGCTCGCTGAGCTTGGTAAGCTCCGCCTGCTCCGGCCCGTTGGGCATGAACAGCCTGCGCTTGGTCAGCACGAGGTCGGCAATGTCCTTCATGTAGCTGAAAACGCTCGGCATTATCTCGCGGCGGGCCATCTCGATCATGGTCTGCGCCTCGATGTTTATCTTCTTGCCGTACTCGGTGAGCTTTATGTAGCAGCGGGACTCTATCTCCTGACGGGTAAATACGCCGTGGCGCTCGAAGAGCTCGACGTTCTTATCCATCAGGTAGCAGGGCACGGCATCCGCCGTCGTGGGAAGATTGACGAGTCCCCTTCTCGCGGCCTCATCGAGCCATTCCTTCGAATAGCTGTTGCCGTTGAAGATGATGCGCTTGTGCTCCTTGATGGTGCGGCGGATGAGTGCGTTGAGCGCGGCCTCAAAATTGTCGGCTCCGGAGAGCTCGTCGGCAAAGCAGCGGAGAGACTCCGCTACGGTCGTATTGAGGATTATGTTCGGGCCCGCCGTGGAGATGGGCGCGCCGGGCATGCGGAACTCTATCTTGTTGCCTGTGAAGGCGAGAGGCGACGTGCGGTTGCGGTCGGTCGTATCCTTCGGGAAGGTCGGGAGCACGTCAACGCCTATGCGCATCGTCTCGGCCTCTCCGCTGTGGTACGTCCTGCCCTCCTCTATGGCCTCGAGTATCGCTGTCAGGTCGTCGCCGAGGAACATGGAGATAACGGCGGGGGGCGCCTCGTAGCCGCCGAGACGCTGGTCGTTGCCGGCGGTCGCGACGGAGAGACGGTAGAGCTCGGGATATTCGTCGACGGCCTTGATGAGCGCGCAAAGGAAGATGAGGAACTGCGCGTTCTCCTCTGGAGAGGTGCCGGGCTCAAGAAGGTTGAGGCCCGTATCGGTCGCCATCGACCAGTTATTGTGCTTGCCGGAGCCGTTAACGCCTCTGAAGGGCTTTTCGTGGAGAAGGCAGACGAGGCCGTGCCTTGCGGCGACGGAGCACATGAGCTCCATTGTCAGCTGATTGTGGTCGGTCGCGATATTCGCGTCGGAGTGAAGCAGAGCGAGCTCGTGCTGAGCGGGGGCAGCCTCGTTATGCTCCGTCTTGGCAGGGATGCCGAGCTCCCACAGCTCCTTGTCGAGATCCTTCATGAAGGCTCTGATGCGCGGCTTTATGGAGCCGTAGTAGTGGTCTCCGAGCTCCTGACCGCGAGGAGGTCTGGCGCCGAAGAGCGTGCGGCCCGTGAACACGAGGTCCTTGCGGAGGTCAAAGTTCTTTTTATCGACGAGGAAGTATTCCTGCTCCGCGCCGACGGTCGGTGTTACTCTGCGGGCTGTGCTCCCGAAGAGGCGCAGTACGCGCAGAGCCTGCGTATTGAGCGCGGCGATGGAACGCATGAGCGGGGTCTTCTTATCGAGGGCGACGCCGCTGTAGGAATAGAAGGCGCACGGGATGTAGAGCGTGTCGTCCTTTACGAAGACACGGGAGGTCGGGTCCCATGAGGTATAGCCGCGGGCCTCGAAGGTCGCGCGCAGGCCGCCGGACGGGAAGCTCGAGGCGTCGGACTCGCCCTTGACGAGCTCCTTGCCCGAGAATTCCATTATCGCCGTACCGTCGCGCCGCGTGGAGATGTAGCTGTCATGCTTCTCCGCGGTCACGTTCGTCATCGGCTGGAACCAATGCGTGAAATGCGTCGCCCCGAGCTCTATCGCCCAGTCCTTCATCGCGCCGGCGATGATATCCGCATCGCGGCGGGGTATGGGCGTTCCGAGTTCGATGGCTGCATGGATGGAATTGTAGGCCTCGGCCGGAAGACGGTCGCGCATGACGACATCGTCAAAGACCTTGCTTCCGAAGGTTACGGACGGATCACTCATCTTTATCTGCTCCCTATATCTCCATTATAACGGGCAATATCATCGGGCTTCGCCTCGTCGTCTTATTGATGTAGGACGAAAGCGCCGTCTTTATGGAGGTCTTTATGGTTGCCCAGTCGTTTATATCGTTTCTGCTGCACGCGTCGAGCGTCTCGACGACGATGGTCTTCATCTCGTTCATCAGGTCGCCGGACTCCTTGACGTAGACGAAGCCGCGACTGATGATGTCGGGTCCGGAAAGGAGGCTGTTGTCCTCGCTGTTGAGGCTGAGGACGACGGCTATCATGCCGTCCTGTGCGAGATGCTGCCTGTCGCGCAGTACGACGCTTCCGACGTCTCCCATTCCCGTCCCGTCCACGAGGACGCGGCCGGAGGGGATGGTCTGGCCGAATCTGATGCTCTTTTTCGTGACCTCGACGGTCTTCCCTATATCCGAAATGATGATATTCTCCGGCGGGATGCCCATCTCCGCCGCTATGCCGGCGTGCGCGCGCAGATGGCGCTGCTCGCCGTGCACGGGCATGAAGAACTTGGGCTTGACGAGCGCGAGGAGCATCTTCATCTCCTCCTGACAGCCGTGACCGGAGACGTGGAGCTCGCTGTCCACGGAGCGGTAGAGCACCTCCGCGCCGCGGCTGAGAAGCTCGTTGATTATGCGGCTGACCGTCTTTTCATTTCCCGGGACGGCGGACGCGGAAATTATCACGCGGTCGCGGGAGTTGATGTCGATATACTTGTGCCCGGAGACCGCCATGCGGTACAGCGCGGACATGCTCTCGCCCTGACTGCCCGTCGTTATGACGCAGACCTTTTCCGCCGGGAGGTTTTTGAGCTGGCTGAGCTCAACGAGCGTGTTGGGCGGTATCTCGATATATCCGAGCTCCTGCGCGACCTTCAGCATGTTCTCCATGCTCCGCCCGGTCACGCTGACCTTGCGCCCGCATGCGGCGGCCGCCTCGATTATCTGCTGTATCCTCGGCACGTTGGACGCAAACGTCGTCACGATGACGCGCTTGTCGCACTCCTCGAACAGCTTTTTCAGCCTGCGGCCGACCGTCCTCTCCGAGGGCGAAAAACCGCTGTGCTCGGCGTTGGTGGAGTCTGCGAGCATGAGCAGGACGCCTTTTCTGCCGAGCTCGCCGAATCTCGTGAGATCGGTCATCTCGGAGTTTATGGGCGTCGTGTCTATCTTGAAGTCACCCGTGTGGATGACCGTTCCGACCGGAGTACCTATCGCGAGGGCGACGGCGCCGGATATGCTGTGGTTTACGTGGATGGGCTCGATATTGAAAAGGCCCGCCTTGAAGCTCTTGCCGGGCTCCATTATCCTGATGTCGGCGATATCCATGAGCTTGGCCTCCTCGAGCTTGAGCTTGACGAGGCCCGCCGTCATTGGCGTTGCGTAGATGGGCGCGTTGATATCCTGAAGCACATAGGGCAGGGCGCCGATGTGATCCTCGTGCCCATGGGTGAGGATTATGGCGCGCAGCTTTTCCCTGTTGCGCGAAATATACGCTGTATTGGGGATCACAACGTCTACGCCGTACATCTCGCCGTCGGGGAAGCCGAGGCCGCAGTCGACGATGATCATGTCGCCCTTATACTCATATACGGTCAGATTTTTTCCGACCTCATTGAGGCCGCCGAGAGACGTTACTCTCAATTTTTCTGCCATTTTGTTCTCCTTTTTGAAGTCTTACATTTCCCTCCTGCCTTCGATGGCGCGGAAAAGCGTCGCATCGTCGGCAAATTCGAGGTTGCTGCCCACGGGGATACCGTAGGCTATTCTTGTCACTTTGACCCCGAGAGGCTTGATGAGGCGCGAGATATACATCGCAGTCGCCTCGCCCTCGGTATCCGGGTTCGTCGCCATGATGACCTCCTTCACCGTCCCGTCGGCAAGGCGTCTGAGCAGCTCCTTTACGGTGATGTCATCCGGCCCGACGTGGTTCATGGGTGAAAGCACGCCGTGAAGAACGTGGTAAAGCCCGTTATATTCCCTGCCGCGCTCCATCGCGACGACGTCCTTCGGGTCAGTCACGACGCATATTACCGTCTCGTCACGGCGTGTCCCGGAGCATATGGGGCAGACCTCGGCGTCGGTCAGGTTCTGACACACGGAGCAGCGGTGCACGGTACGCTTCGCCTCACGGATGGCGTCGGCGAACGCCGTTGCCTCCGCGTCGGACAGTCCGAGAACGTAAAACGCCATTCTCTGCGCAGACTTCGAGCCTACTCCGGGCAGAGAGGCGAATTTTTCGACGAGGACCTCGAGCGGTCTGGGAAAAACGTTCATATCACTTCACCGCCGCGGCAGTCTGCGCGGCTTCCTCCGCATTCCTTCTGAGAAGAGCTATCCTCTCTCCCCTGTCGGCGGCCTTGAAAACGTCGCTCCCGGCGACGAAGACGTCGGCCCCCGCTTCGGCCGCGAGACGCACGGTATCCGGATTTATCCCGCCGTCGACCTCGAGCTCGCAGTCGAGTCCTCTTTCCGCTATCCAGGAACGGATCGTGCTGATCTTGCCGAGCATATCCGCCATGAAGGACTGCCCGCCGAAGCCGGGCTCGACCGTCATCACGAGCACGAGCTTCACGTCGTCAAGATACGGGAGCACAGCCTCAGCCGGCGTGCGCGGCTTTATCGTGACGGCCGGGATCTTACCGCAGGCTATTATCTTATCGACCGCGGCACGTATGTTATCGGGAGTGTCGGATTCGACGTGTACGTTTATTATATCGGCTCCGTTTTCGGCGAAGGTCTCGACGTAGCGCACGGGCTTTTCTATCATGAGGTGCACGTCGAGAATCATGTCCGTCGCCTTGCGGACGGAGGCGAGTACGGGGATGCCTATCGAGATATTCGGCACGAACGCGCCGTCCATGACGTCAAAGTGCAGGTAGTCCGCGCCGCCGCGGCGGACGTCCTCTATATCATCTCCGAGTCTGGCAAAATCTGCAGACAGAATGGACGGGGCGATCTTCATCATTTCTCTGTTCCTCCGTGGAGCCGCGCGCGGCACCGTTTCTGTGGCGGGCCGCCCGCAGGGTACATATAATGTCTTGCTGCCGACCGGCGCCGGACCTGCGGCAGCGTTCAGACGGGGCGCGCACTCCGTCTTTTCGATAGGGGCCGCAGTTTCCTTCTGCGGCCCCGCTGTGTGTTACCGTCAGTCCGTATAATAGGCCAGCTTACAAAAATACATATATATTGTATACCACGTTATGAATATGTCAAGATTTATTATCAGTACCCGGGTGAAATTCCGCTCCCGTATGTAAAAACGCCCATCACGAAAGTAATGCGGCGTTTTTTACCGTTCCGTCCGGAAGAACGGTCAGAGTTTCTCCCGGGCGGGCCTCCCCCGAAGCGATGGCGGCACAGACCGGATCCTCAACGAGTCTGCGCAGCTCCGTGCGCAGTCCGCGTGCGCCCTTTTCACGGGCACAGCGCTCTGCGGCGGCGGAAAGGACTTCGTCCGGTACCTCAAGCGCGATGCCGCGCTCTGCGAGGCGGGCGGAGACTGCCTCCGCCATGCGGCGCGCTATGGCGCGAAGGTCGTCCGCCGAAAGCGGCCTGAAATGCACGGTCTCGTCTATCCTGCCGATGAGCTCGGGGCGAAGGGCGCTCTTCACGGCGCGCTCCTCCCTCTCTCGGGCGAGCTTTTCCGAGCGCTCGGCGGAGCTCGTCCCGCTGAAGCCTATCGCGCCCTCCGACGAATCCGCTCCGAGGTTGGAGGTCATTATGATAAGGGCGTTGCGTAAATCGGCGCGGCGGCCGAGCGTATCCGTGATGCAACCGTCCTCAAGCATCTGGAGGA
Organism: Oscillospiraceae bacterium; assembly: GCA_045628845.1. Taxonomy (GTDB): domain Bacteria; phylum Bacillota; class Clostridia; order Oscillospirales; family Oscillospiraceae; genus RGIG7949. The sequence goes on along the minus strand of JAZQQE010000034.1, from coordinate 3,532 downwards.
GCAGGTCGAAGACCTCCGTGCAGGCCTTTTCAAGCTCGTCGAAGAGCACTACGCAGTAGGGTCTGCGGCGTATTTGCTCGACGAGCCAGCCTCCGTTTTCGGAGCCGACGTATCCGGGCGGCGAGCCTATGAGGCGCGACACGGAGTGCTTTTCCGAATATTCCGACATATCGAGCCGTATGAGAGACTTTTCATCCCCGAAAAGGCCCTCGGCAACGGCGCGCGCAGCCTCCGTCTTCCCGACGCCGCTCGGCCCTATAAACAGGAACGAAGCCACGGGACGCGCCGGGTCTCGCAGTCCGCATTCAGCCCTTGCGAGCGCTTTCAGTACGCTTTCCGCGGCGGCAGACTGCCCTACGAGTCTTTTCCCGAGCGCCGCCCTGACTTTCTCGGACGCGCGCTCTCCGCTCTGCCTGACCGGGATGCCGGTCACGGCTTCCGTCACGGCGGCTATATCGGCTCCGCTTATGCTCTCGGCACTTTCGCCCGAAAGAGCGCGTATGCGGACAGCCGCGGCGGCCTCGTCTATGAGGTCTATCGCCTTGTCGGGCAAAAAGCGCTCCGGCATATAGCGGACGGAGAAGTCGACCGCGGCAGAGAGCGCATCGTCCTCGATGGCGAGTCTGTGGTGCGCCTCGTAGTTTGGGCGCAGGGCGCGAAGTATCTCGAGGGCCGTCGCCCTGTCGGGCTCGCGCACCTCTATTTTTGCAAAGCGCCTCGCGAGAGCGGGGTCGCGTTCGAGTCCGGATGAATATTCATGCGCCGTCGTTGCGCCGATGAGCCTTATCGCGCCGCGCCCGAGCGCAGGCTTGAGGATATTCGCGGCGTCTATCGCACCCTCGGCAGAGCCCGCGCCGATGAGCGTATGGAGCTCATCTATGAAGAGGACGACTTTTTCAGCACGCTCGGCGTCTTCTACCGCGCTGCGCAGGCGCTCCTCGAAATCGCCTCGGTATTTCGTGCCCGCTATCATCGCGGCGAGGTCGACTGAGACGATGCGCATTTCCGAGAGCTCGCGCGGAGCGTCGCCGCAGACGAGGCGCTGAGCGAGCCCCTCCACTATCGCAGTTTTGCCGACTCCCGGATCGCCCGTCAGCACGGGATTGTTCTTCATGCGGCGGCAGAGTATCTGCATGACCCTGCCTATCTCCTCATCGCGTCCGACGACGGGGTCGAGCAGTCCCCTCTGCGCCCTGAGCGTGAGGTCCGTGCCATATCTGTCGAGCGTACGGGTCTCGACGCGCGGCTTTGCCGGAGCGGGAGCGACCTCCTGCGCGTCCCCGAGGGCAAGGCGGCTGCACATGGCATTCACGTCAGCCCCCGCGGCCGTCAGCAGTCTGACTGCGGAGCAGCCGTATTCGCGGAGCATACCGAGGAGCAGATGGTCCGTGCCCACGCTTATGCGCCCGCGTCGCGCCGCCTCGAGCGCTCCCCTCTCGATTATCCTGCGGCCGTTCTCGCTCAGGCCCTGAACGGGCGGCCTTCCGCACGAGCCCGCTCCGACGCTGCTCCTTACGAGCAGCATGACACGCTCGGCATCCACGTCGTACTCGGCGAGGAGCTTTGCCGCGGCGGATCGCTTTTCCCGCGTCAGCCCGATGAGCAGGTGCTCGCTCCCGACGTACGAGTGGCCGAGTTCCTCCGCCGCGCTGTATGCCTCGCGCAGTACGCGGCGCGCCGGCTCCGTCAGTTTTTCCTCGTATTTCATAACGCAGCCTCCGTTTTTCCCCGCAAATATCACGGGCAAAGATTTATCTTCAACTTTGAGGATAACGCGGCATAGGCGCGAAAGAGCGCGGAATCCGGCGAAAAATGCTCTTTTCAAATAATATTTCATTTGCATTTTCTTAAATGTATGTTAAAATGACTTGTAAATACAATTTACGGAGGTTGTAAAATGGCTTACAAAATCGATCCTGAGAAGTGCGTGCAGTGCGGCGCTTGCCAGGCTAATTGCCCCGTTGATTGCATCAGCGAAAATGGCGGCGCGTACGTGATCGACGCCGATGCTTGCGTCGAGTGCGGTACCTGCGAATCCAACTGCCCCGTCGGAGCCGCTGCTGCCGAATAAGGGTACAATGAGAGATAAAAGTTCGGAGCTTTTCCGAACTTTTATCTTTATACCCGCAAATTGCCTTTTTATACTTACCGGAGGACCAATTTGGCTGAGGAGATATTCAAGGGCGGTCCGCTCTATTCACACGCCGACGGAGTTTTCAAGCCGGGCGCCGATTCGATGCTTCTGGGCGATTTCGCCCGTATGGGGCGTGTCAGGCGTTTCTGCGAGCTTGGCTGCGGCGGCGGTATTATTACGCTCATGCTGCTGCACCGCGCGCCGCGCGCTTACGCCTGCGCCGTCGATATTTCCGCTGCGGCGGCGGAGCTGTGCAGGCAGAATCTCGCGCTCAACGGCATGACCGGCGACGTAATATGCGGCGACGTCCGCGCCTACCGCGAGCTTTTCAGCGCGGGCTCATTTGACCTCGCCGTAAGCAATCCTCCCTATTTCGTTCCCGGAAGAGGGCGCGTTCCGTCTGACGGAGCCGAGCTCATCGCGAGGGACGAGGCCTCCCTTACGCTCGGCGAGCTGTGCGCCTGCACCGCGTATATCCTGCGCTTCGGCGGGCGCTTCTGCGCCGTATACAGGCCGGAGCGGCTGAGCGAGCTCCTCTGCGCGATGACGGCCGCCGGGATAGAGCCGAAGAGGCTCCGGACCTGCGCCGCATCATACGACGCCGCCCCCTCCCTCGTTCTCGTCGAGGGCGTACGCGGCGGTGCGCCGGGGCTTTCTGTCGAAAAGCCGCAGCTTATTACTTGACCTCACGGAGGATGACATGGCAGGTACTCTCTATCTCGTTCCCACCCCGCTCGGCAATCTCGGCGATATCAGCCGGCGCCATGCGGAGACGCTCGGGTCCGTCGATTTCATCGCGGCGGAGGATACCCGCGTCAGCATCAAGCTCCTGAACTATCTTGAAATAAAAAAGCCGCTCGTCAGCTACCATGAGCACAACAAGACGGGCGGAGGTCAGCGCATACTCGAAAGGCTCCTCGAGGGCGAAAGCTGTGCTCTCGTGACGGACGCGGGCACGCCGGCCATAAGCGACCCCGGCGAGGACCTCGTGCGGCTGTGCGCCGAGCACGGAATAAACGTCATCTCCATCCCCGGTCCGTGCGCCGCGATAACCGCGCTCGCCGTCTCCGGGATGCCGACGGGGCGCTTCGTATTCGAGGGCTTCCTCTCCGTCGCGCGCAAGAGCCGCTTCGAGAGGCTCGACGAGCTGAAAAACGAACAGCGCACCATGATATTCTATGAAGCGCCGCACAAGCTCGTCACCACGCTGACGGATATGCTCGAGGCGTGGGGCGACAGGACGCTCTGCCTTGCACGTGAGCTCACGAAGCTCAACGAGGAGGTCATCCGCACGACGATAAAGGGCGCGCTCGACCGTTTTGAGCAGACTCCGCCGCGCGGCGAGTTCGTGCTGATAATAGCGGGCGCTCAGCCCTCCGCGCCGGAATTCACGATGGA
>JAZQQE010000033.1:0-47400 GCA_045628845.1 Oscillospiraceae bacterium | reverse complement strand
GTTGACAGCATCATGCTCAACGAGGCGTGCTCCTCGGGGTGCGGGAGCTTCGTGGAATCCTTCGCCCGCGCGCTCGGCTATGAAATAAAGGAATTCGCGGAGCTCGGCGTGATGGACAGGAGCCCCGCCGACCTCGGCTCGCGCTGTACGGTATTCATGAATTCCTCGGTCAAGCAGGCGCAGAAGGAGGGCAAGAGCGTCGCGGACATATCCGCGGGACTCTCCGTCTCCGTCGTTAAAAACGCCATCTACAAGGTCATCCGTGCCGCGTCGGCGGACGATCTCGGAAAGAACATCGTCGTTCAGGGCGGAACGTTTCTGAATGATGCCGTGCTCCGCGGCTTTGAAAAAGAGCTCGGGAGAAACGTGACCCGTCCTGTCATCGCGGGCCTCATGGGAGCCTACGGCGCGGCGCTCTACGCCGCCGACACCGGCATGACGGAGAGCACGGTGCTGACCGGCGAGGAGCTTGCCCGCTTCACGCATACCGCGCGCCCGACGACCTGCGGCGGCTGCACGAACAGATGCAGCCTCACCGTCAACACTTTCGAGGGTGGGCGCAGATACATATCCGGAAACCGCTGCTCGAAGCCGCTCGGCGGCGAAAAATCGCAGCTCCCGAATCTTTACCGGGCCAAGCGTGAAATGCTCGCGGAGCTTCACGGAAAGGGCTCCGGCACGGGCGAGAGAGGCCGTATCGGCATCCCGATGGGCCTGAATATGTTTGAAAACCTGCCGTTCTGGTTCGAGCTTTTCACGGCTCTGAACTTCGAGGTCATGCTCTCGCCGACGTCCTCGCGCGAGCTCTTCAAGCTCGGTCAGAGCACCATCCCGTCCGACACCGTCTGCTATCCCGCCAAGCTCATGCACGGACACGTGCTGTCGCTCGTGCGCGACGGCGCGGAGACTGTTTTCTATCCCTGCATGTCCTATAATTTCGACGAGGGCAAGGGTGATAACCACTACAACTGCCCGGTCGTCGCGTACTATCCGGAGCTTCTCGCCGCGAACGTGACGGAGCTGCGCTCCGTGCGCTTTCTTGACCTCTACGTCGGCCTCCACCGACCGAAGGACTTCGAAAAGCGTTTCTCGGCCTATATGGAAAAGACGATGGGCGTCCCCGAAAAGGAGACGCGCGCCGCCGTGCGCAGGGCATACGCCGCCTACGCAAAATATAGGGACAAGGTGCGGGCCCTCGCCGCGGAATATATCGAATATGCCCGCGCCAACGGCAAGAGGATCGCCGTCGTCGCAGGCAGACCGTATCACATCGACCCGGAGATAAATCACGGCATAGACGAGCTCATCAGCTCTCTCGACATGGTCGTCGTCAGCGAAGACGGCGTTTCCGGCCTCGTGGAGAAGGCGCCGCGCCGCGTCCTCAATCAGTGGACGTATCAGGCGCGCATGTACGACGCCGCAAGGTGGACGGCTCAGCAGAAGGACGCGGAATTCATCCAGCTCATCTCCTTCGGCTGCGGCACGGACGCCATCACCTCCGACGAGGCGAGGGACATCATGGAGAGCGCCGGCAAGCTCTACACGCCCATCAAGATAGACGACATTTCCAACCTCGGCGCGGTGCGCATCAGACTGCGCAGCATGATAGCCGCGTGCGAATCCCGTGAAGGGAGGGCGAACTGATGGCAAAGCTCGAATACGACGCCAACGGACGTCTGCTCTTCACGAAAGAGATGAAAAAGGAATATACTCTGCTGATCCCGCAGATGCTGCCGGTGCACTTCGGCATGATGGCCGAGTGCCTGCGCAAGGAGGGATACAGGTGCGAGATGCTCATGACGAAGCACCGCGCCATAGTCGACACGGGCCTCAAATACGTACATAACGACACGTGCTACCCGGCTCTGCTCGTCATAGGGCAGCTCATCGAGGCCATAAACAGCGGCAAATACGACAAGGACAAGGTCGGCCTCTTCATAACTCAGACGGGCGGCGGCTGCCGTGCGTCGAACTATATCCACCTTCTGCGCAAGGCGCTGAAAAAAGCCGGGCTCGAGCAGGTACCGGTCGTGTCCATAAACCTCTCGGGACTTGAAAAGAATCCGGGCTTCAAATTCACGCTCCGCCTCATCCTGCGGTTCATCTACTGCATCATGTACGGCGATATAATCTGCATGCTCGCAAACCAGTGCCGTCCGTACGAGGTGCGCGAGGGCGAGACGGACGCGCTCGTCAAAGCGTGGGAGACGCGCCTCGTCGAGGGCTTTGCGAAGTCCGGAAGCCTTACCTATAAGGCCATGAAGGAAAACTGCGCCGCCATCGCCGCGGACTTTGCTCGCATAGAGCGCAGGGAAGTCACGAAGCCGAGAGTCGGCGTCGTCGGCGAGATATATATCAAATACTCGCCGCTTGGCAATAATGAGCTTGAAAAGCTCCTGCTCGACGAGGGTGCCGAGCCCGTCGTTCCGGGCCTTACGGACTTCGTCATATTCAAAATTTTCAACAGAGAAGCGGACATAGACCTCTACGGCGGGAGCGCACTCAAGCGCCTCGTCGTGAAATGGCTGCGCGAGTACGTCGAGAAGTGCCAGCACGCCATGCTCGCGGCGGTAAAGGGCGCAGGCTTCCGCGTCCCGGGCGATTTCCAGCATCTGCGCCGCCTCGCCGCGGACTATCTCGGCGAGGGCAACAAGATGGGCGAGGGCTGGCTGCTTACCGCGGAGATGCTCGAGCTCATCGGCGAGGGCACGACCAACATCGTCTGCGCGCAGCCGTTCGGCTGCCTGCCGAACCACATCGTCGGAAAGGGCATGCTCCGAGCTCTCAAGGACGACTACCCGCAGAGCAACATCGTCGCCGTGGACTACGACTCGGGCGCGACGCGCATAAACCAGGAGAACCGCATCAAGCTTATGCTTTCCAACGCCTCGTCCGAACGCAGACGCGAGCACTCGACCGCGAACTGAACAGGGGAAGAACAAAATGCGTGACAATATCTTTATCAAGGGCGCGCGCACGAACAACCTGAAAAATATAGACCTCGAGATACCGCGCGACAAGCTCGTCGTACTGACCGGACTCTCCGGCAGCGGCAAATCCTCCCTCGCGTTCGACACCATCTACGCCGAGGGTCAGCGCCGCTACGTGGAGTCTCTGTCCTCGTATGCCCGTCAGTTCCTCGGGCAGATGGAAAAACCGGACGTGGACTATATAGACGGACTTTCGCCCGCCATATCCATAGATCAGAAGACCACGTCCAAGAACCCACGCTCGACCGTCGGCACCGTGACCGAGATATACGACTATCTGCGCCTTCTGTGGGCGCGCATAGGCCAGCCTCACTGCCCGAAGTGCGGCCGTGAGATAAAGCAGCAGACGGTCGACCAGATAATTGATCAGGCCATGAAGCTCGAAGAGGGGACGAGGGTACAGATCCTCGCGCCCGTCGTCCGCGCGCGCAAGGGCGAGTACGCGAAGGTGTTCGAGGACGCGCGCAAAAGCGGCTACGTCCGCGCGAGGGTAGACGGCATCAATTACGACCTCTCCGAGGACATCAAGCTCAATAAGAACACCAAGCACAGCATCGAGATAGTCGTCGACCGCCTCGTCGTCAAGCCGGACGTCATCCGCCGCATGACGGACAGCGTGGAGACTGCGCTCGCGCTTGCCAAGGGCATAGTGATAATTGACGTCGTGGGCGACGAGCGGGAGCTCCTGTTCTCGCAGAATTACGCCTGCGACGAGTGCGGCATCTCCATGGAGGAACTGACTCCGCGCACGTTTTCCTTCAATAACCCCTACGGCGCGTGCCCGGAGTGCGGCGGCATAGGCACCCAGCTCTCCGTCGACCCGGACCTCGTCATCCCGAATACCGCGCTCTCCATCATGGACGGAGCGATATGCGCCTCGAACTGGGGCAACGTCAAGACTGACAGCATATCCCGCATGTACTTCGAGGCGCTTGCCAAGCGCTATCATTTCAAGCTCACCGACCCCATCCGCGACCTGCCGCCCGAGGCGGTGGACGCCATACTTTATGGCACGAAGGGCGAAAAGCTCGTCCTGCGCTATGAGCGCGACCGCGGAGTGGGGACGCTGAATCAGGCTTTCGAGGGCATAGTGAGAAACCTCGAGCGCAGATATCACGAGACGCAGAGCCCCGCCATGCGCGACGAGCTCGAGCAGTACATGAACGAGCATCCCTGCGAAAAATGCGGCGGCCGCAGGCTCAAGGACGAGGTCCTTGCCGTGACCGTCGGCGGGCTGAGCATCACGGAGTTCACGGATCTCCCCGTAAAGCAGGAGCTCGAATTCATCGATTCCCTCGAATTGACGGGTCAGCAGGCCATGATAGCCGACAGAATAATCAAGGAGATTAAGTCCCGCCTCGGCTTCCTTTGCAGCGTCGGCCTCGACTACCTGACGCTGTCCCGCCGCGCGGGGACGCTGTCGGGCGGCGAGAGCCAGAGGATACGCCTCGCTACGCAGATAGGCAGCTCGCTCATGGGTGTCCTGTATATTCTCGACGAGCCCTCGATAGGGCTTCATCAGCGCGACAATCTCAAGCTCCTCGATACGCTGAAAAAGCTGCGCGACCTCGGCAATTCCCTTATCGTCGTCGAGCATGACGAGGAGACGATGCTCGCGGCAGACCATATCGTCGACATCGGCCCGGGAGCGGGTGTCCACGGCGGCGAGGTAGTCGCCGAGGGCACTCCCGAGGAGATAATGAAGTGTGAACGCTCGCTGACGGGCAAGTACCTCAGCGGAGAGCTTGAGATACCCGTCCCGAAAAAGCGCAGGAAGGGCAGCGGGAAATTCCTTGAGGTGCGCGGTGCCGCGGAAAACAACCTCAAGGGCATCGACGTGAAGATCCCGCTCGGCGTCATGACCTGCGTGACGGGCGTTTCCGGGAGCGGCAAATCCTCGCTCGTGAACATGGTGGTATACCGCGCGCTCGCGGCGGAGCTGTCGCGCATGAAGATAAAGCCGGGCAAGTTCGATGAGATACTCGGCATGAACAATCTGAACAAGGTCATCGACATCGACCAGTCGCCGATAGGGCGCACGCCGCGCTCCAATCCCGCGACGTATACCGGTGTCTTCAATGAGATAAGAGAGCTCTTCGCCGCCACTCCCGACGCTAAGTCGAGAGGCTACGCGCCGGGCCACTTCTCCTTCAACGTGCGCGGCGGCAGGTGCGAGGCCTGCTCCGGCGACGGTCTCGTCAAGGTCGAGATGCACTTCCTCCCGGATATATACGTCCCGTGCGACGTATGCAAGGGAAAGCGCTATAACCGCGAGACGCTCGAGGTGCGCTACAAGGGCGCGAACATATACGAGGTCCTCGACATGACGGTGGATGAGGCGCTCGTATTCTTCGAGAACATGCCGAAGATATATTCCCGCATCAAGGCTCTGTCCGACGTCGGCCTCGGATATATCAAGCTCGGTCAGCCCTCGACGACGCTTTCCGGCGGCGAGGCGCAGCGCGTCAAGCTCGCGACGGAGCTCGCGCGTCAGGCGACGGGCAGCACGATGTACGTGCTCGACGAGCCCACGACGGGTCTGCATACCGCAGACGTGCACAAGCTGCTCGATGTGCTCGGAAAGCTCGTCGACGCGGGCAACAGCGTCATGATAATCGAGCATAATCTGAACGTCATCAAGACCGCCGACTACATCATCGACCTCGGCCCCGAGGGCGGCGACAAGGGCGGTACGGTAGTCTGCTGCGGCACTCCCGAGGAGATCGCGCAGGTCCCGGAGAGCTATACCGGGCAGTATCTGAAAAAGCTGTTGGAGAAGAAATAGTATGGAGTGGCTGACAGGCAGCGACACTTATATATGGCTTACCGAGACGTTCCTCGGCAGGACGCTCGCGACCTTCTTCGTCTCGATGATACCCGTCGTCGAGCTCCGCGGCGCCATCCCGCTCGGCGTAGGCCTCGGCCTTCCGCCGTGGTACAGCATGATAGTCGCCGCGATAGGGAACATGGTCCCCGCGCCGTTCATCGTGCTGTTCATAAGGCGCGTTTTCGAGTGGATGAAGTCGAAAAGCGAGCGCCTTTCGAGGTGGGTGGACAAACGCATAGAAAAGACGATGAAGCGCCGCAAGGTCATTTACAACTCCGAGATACTCGGCCTTATCCTCTTCGTCGCCATACCCCTGCCGGGCACCGGCGCGTGGACGGGGTCGCTCCTCGCCGCGCTCCTGAACATCCGCCTGAAAAACGCGCTTCTGAGTATCCTCTGCGGCGTCATTATAGCCGCCGTGATAATAACGTCTCTGACGTACGGCTTCCTCGGCATTTTTTCTTAACGCGGCGCGCCTTCCGCTCATAGTATGTGCGGGAGGGGAACGGTATGGACTTTTTGTCGGCGATAGCCGTGATACTGACGGCCGGAGCGGTCGTCTTCGCATTGACCTTTATCTATGACAGGCTCGTGCTCCCGGTCAGACCGGGAAAGGGCGAGCGGATATTCGTGCGTCTCGTTGCAAGCGGCGAAGTGCCGAAGCTCGAGGGCACGGTGAAGGGCCTCATGTACCTGAATTCGAGCGGACGGCTCCCTATGTCGCTCGAGGTCGTGGATGACGGCATGAGTCCCGAGGCTCTTGCGACCGCGCGCATCCTCGCGCGGCGGTACGGGGAGATAACTCTTTCGGAGGGTGACGATGGACAGAGAGCTGGAGATGCTTTCGGGCAGCGTTGAAAGCGTAGTTTATCAGAACGAAGAAAACGGATATACGGTCCTGCGCCTGAGAAACGGAGACGGTACGCTCGTGACCGTCATCGGGACGATACCGTGCGCCGTGGCAGGCGAGCATCTCGAGCTTACGGGACGCTGGGCGAAGCATCCCGTGCACGGCGATCAGTTCAAGGCGGAGACCGTGGAGCGCTTCATGCCCGAGACGGAGGACGACGTGTTCGCGTATCTCTCCTCAGGAGCTGTCCACGGCGTCGGCCCCGCGACGGCGCGAGAGCTCATCGACAAATTCGGCAAGGACGTCCTGAACGTCCTCGAATCGGAGCCCGAGCGCATAGCCGGCATAAAGGGTATAGGCGAAAAGCGCGCCAAGGAGATAGGCAAGTCCTTCAAGCGGAGCGCAGCTCTTCGCCGCCTGATGGAGTTTTTCACGGAAAACGGGATAAAGCTGCGCTACGCCCTGCGTCTTTACAGACTCTACGGCGAGGACTCGCGCGCCGCCCTGCTCGATAACCCGTATATACTCACGGACGAATACATAGGCGCGGAGTTTTCCGAGGCCGATGAATTCGCCCTCTCGCTCGGCTTCGACGGCGATTCGCCGGAGCGCGTTCAGGCTGCCGTGACCTACGAGCTCCTTTTCAACTCAAATAACGGACATACCTTCATCCCGCGCGAGCATCTTGCCGCCGCGGTGATGCAGCTCATAGGAGTAGACAGCGCCGCTGTCGACTCCGCGATGGACGAGCTCACTCAGTCCGGCGCAATCGTGCGCGACACTATCGCGGGGCGCGACGCCGTCTATCTCGCAAGGCTCCACGAGGCCGAGACGTACGTCGCCGAGCGCCTGCTCGCCATGAGCAGGCCCGCCGTGAATTCAAGCGGCGTCGATACCGCGAGGCTCATAAAGGAATGTGAGGCCGAGATGGGCATCTCGCTCGCCGAGGGCCAGCGTACCGCCGTGCGCTCCGCTGCTCTCTTCGGCGTCATGGCGCTGACGGGCGGGCCGGGCACCGGCAAGACCACGACCGTGCGCGCCATACTGCGCCTCTTCGACAAGCTGAAGCTCGATACCGCGCTCGCCGCGCCGACCGGGCGCGCAGCCAAGCGCATGAGCGAGCTCTCCGGCAAAGAGGCCTCGACCATCCACAGACTGCTCGAGGCGGGCTTCGATGAATTCTCCTCCGAGCTCGTCTTCAAGCACGACGAGAGAGACCCGCTCAAGGCCGACGTCGTCATCCTCGACGAGGCCTCGATGATAGACATATCGCTCATGGACAGCCTCCTGCGCGCGCTCAGGCCATCCTGCCGACTCATCCTCGTCGGCGACTGCGACCAGCTCCCGTCCGTCGGGCCGGGCAATCTTTTCATGGACATTCTGCGCAGCGGCAGCGTCGAGACCGTGAGACTGACCGAGGTATTCAGGCAGGCAGGGGAGAGCGCGATAGTCCGCAACGCGCACATGATAAACGCCGGCGTCCGTCCGGACCTCGGCGTGAACAAGGGCGACTTCTTCTTCCTCTCGAGAAGAGACAGCGCCCGCGCCGTCGAGACGGTGATAGAGCTCGCCTCGAAGCGCCTGCCGGACAACATGGGCATACCGCCCACGCAGATACAGGTGCTCGCGCCCACGCGCAGATACGAAACGGGCACTGTGAACCTCAATAAACGTTTGCAGCAGGCACTCAATCCTCCGTGCGAGGGCAAGGCCGAGAAAGAATTCGGTGAAATTGTCTTCCGTACGGGCGACAGAGTGATGCAAATACGAAATAACTATGATATAATTTGGAGAAAACCGTCCGGCGAGAGCGGGATGGGCGTGTTCAACGGTGACGTCGGGCACATCGTCTCCGTCAGCCTCTCCGAGCAGATGATGACGGTGGACTTCGACGAGCGCCTCGTGACGTATACGTTTGATATGCTGTCCGACCTCGAGCTCGCCTACGCGATGACTGTCCACAAGTCGCAGGGAAGCGAGTACCGGGCCGTGATACTCTCGCTCGGAAGATGCGCGCCGACTCTGCTCTCACGCGCGATACTCTATACCGCCGTGACGAGGGCCAGAGAACTCCTCATCATCGTCGGCGAGGGAGAGACGGTCGAGGTCATGGTGGGCAACGACAAGCCGCAGAGGCGGTACAGCGGGCTCAAAACCAGACTGACGAGATGAATAATTCTCCGATTCTGGATATAATTTACCCGGCACGCTGCGTGTTCTGCCGCGAGCTGCTGAAAAAGGACGAGGGTCCGGTCTGCGGCGAATGCGTGAAGGAGCTGCCGTGGACGTTCAGCCGGTGCAGGATGACGGGCGGCAGCTGCGACGCCTGCTACGCGCCGCTCGAATACAGGGACAATGCCGCGGCCGCACTGCTGCGCTTTAAGTTCGGCGGCAAGACCGTATATGCGCGATCTTTTGCCAAGCTCATGGCGGACTGCCTGCGGGAATACTCGGACCTGGATTTCGACGCCGTGACGTGGGTCCCGCTCGCGCCGGTGCGCTATCTGCGCAGGGGATACAGTCAGGCGAAGCTGCTCGCCTCCGCGCTCGCAAAGGAGCTCGGTCTGCCGTGCGCGAGGATGCTCGCAAAGAAGCACGACACGCCGAAGCAGTCGGGAATAAAGGGCGAGGCCGCGAGAAGAGCGAACGTGTCCGGCGCTTTTTCGGCAGCGGGCACGGCACACACGGGGAAAAACGTACTTTTAGTCGACGACGTGACAACGACGGGAGCGACGCTCTCGGAATGTGCGCTCGTCCTCAGGCTCAGCGGAGCGCGCCGCGTGACCGCCGCGACGCTCTGTACCGCACGAAACGGAAAAACTGCCCGTACTGGGAGAGGATAAATATGATATTCGGAAAAGACATAGGAATAGATCTCGGCACGGCGACCGTGCTCGTCTTCGTCAAGGACAAGGGCATCGTCCTCCGCGAGCCCTCCGTCGTCGCGATGGACAAGAATACCGGGCGCCTTCTCGCCGTCGGCGAGGAAGCCGAACGCATGCTCGGCCGCACTCCGGGCAACATCGTCGCCATCAGACCGCTCAAGGACGGAGTCATATCCGACTATGAGATGACCGAGCGCATGCTCAAGGAGCTGCTTCGCAAGGTGACGAGCTTCAGCCTGCTCAAGCCCCGCCTCCTCATCTGTATCCCGAGCGGGATAACCGAGGTCGAGGAACGCGCCGTCATAGACGCCGGAATGCAGGCGGGCGCGCGCAAGGTGTACCTCATCGAGGAGCCCGTCGCGGCAGCTCTCGGAGCGGGCATAGACATCGCCGAGCCCACCGGCCACATGGTCGTGGATATCGGCGGCGGAACGACGGACATAGCCGTCATATCCCTGCTCGGAGTCGTTCAGTCCGAGTCCATCAAGATAGCGGGAGACGAGCTCGACCAGGCCCTCATCCGCTATGTGCGCAAAAAGCATAATATCCTCATCGGCGAACGCACCGCGGAGGAACTCAAAATAACCATGGGCTGCGCCTACACGCGCGACGAGGAGGTCACGCGCGAGGTCAAGGGCCGCTGCCTGCTCACGGGCCTGCCGAGAGTCTTCACGATAAGCTCCGAGGAGATACGTCAGGCATACGAGGAGCCCTGCGAGCGCATACTCGACGCGATACATTCCGTCCTCGAGGCGACGCCTCCCGAGCTCGTAGCCGACGTGTCGAAAAACGGCATCACGCTTACGGGCGGCGGAGCGCTCCTGTGGGGCTTCGACAAGCTAATCGAGGCAAGAACGAATATCAAGACGCGACTGGCGGACGACGCGCAGTCCTGCGTTGCGTACGGCACGGGCAAGGCGCTCGCGTGGCTCGGCGATATGCAGGAGGGCACGATGAACCTCTCGAGAAAGAAACAGATGGTGTGACGAATGGAACAGTATAAAGAGAAATTCATAGATTTCATGCTTGATTCGGGCGTCCTGCTCTTCGGTGATTTCGTGACCAAGAGCGGCCGACGCACCCCGTATTTCCTCAATGCCGGCAATTTCAGGACCGGCGCACAGATCGCCCGTCTCGGCGATTTCTACGCCGAGAACATCGAGAAATCCGGTGAGAGCTTCGACAAGCTCTTCGGCCCGGCGTACAAGGGGATCCCGCTCGTGACGGCGGCCTCCGCCTCACTGTGGAGGCTCTACGGGCGCGATGTTCCGTATTCCTTCAACCGCAAGGAGGCCAAGGATCACGGCGAGGGCGGCAGCATAGTCGGCTCCGTGCCCGCTGACGGCGACCGCGTGGGCGTCGTCGAGGACGTAGTGACCGCGGGCACGGCCGTGCGCGAGACGCTTGCCATCATGGCGGCCCTCGGGCAGGTGAAGGTTACGTCGCTTTTCGTCATGGTGGACAGGATGGAGCGCGGCACGGGCACGAGAAGCACGCTGCATGAGCTCGCCGAGGACCTTGATATCAAAGTGCACCCCATCGTAACCGTGCGCGACATCATGGCGCATCTCTCTGCGGATGGGAGGCTCGATGCCGACCGTCTGAAGGCTATGGAAGGATACCTTGCCGAGTACGGCGGGGAATGATACATAATGGATAATCCGCACGAAGGTCACCGCGAACGGCTGAGAAAACAATTTGCGGCCAACGGGCTCGACCCGTTCAACGATCATACTGCTCTCGAGCTGCTTCTCACGTACGCCATCCCGCGCTCGGACGTAAACGAGCTTGCGCACCGTCTCATCGACACCTTCGGTGATCTGGGAGCGGTGCTCACCGCGTCGCCGGAGGAGCTGTGCAAAGTCAGCGGCGTGGGCGAGCGTACAGCCTCGCTCATCGCGCTCGTGCCGGCGATAGTCCGCAAGGGCACCATCTCGCACGGGCTGAACAGCGGCGAGGTCGTGCTCGATTCGAGTGAGAAGGCGGGAGAGTTCATCACGCCGTACTTCATGAACGCACGTGACGAGCTCGTGTACGAGCTGACGATGGACAACAAGTGCCGTCTCATCAACGTGCGCAGGCTCGACGTCGGAGAGACGAACAGCGTGGGCCTGAACATGCGCAGATTCCTCGAAAACGCCATACGCGACAACGCGACGTTCGTCATCCTCGCGCACAATCACACGAGCGGCATAGCGCTGCCGTCGCATAACGATATGCTTACGACCGAGCAGGCGGCAAAGACGCTCGAAAGCGTGGGCATGAAGCTGCTCGACCATATCATCGTCGCGGGAGACGATTACGTGTCGCTCGCAAGAAGCAAGACCCCGTGTCTTGATAACAAATGAGGTGAATCCGGGTGCCCGAATTTCACGTTGTAAGTGAATATGCCCCCTCGGGTGACCAGCCGGAGGCCATCGCCCAAATAGCGGAGGGCATAGAAAACGGCCTTTCCGAGCAGACGCTTCTCGGAGTCACCGGCTCGGGCAAGACCTATACGATGGCGAAGGTCATCGAGCGCGTGCAGAGGCCGACGCTCGTCCTCGCCCATAACAAAATACTCGCGGCGCAGCTCTGCAGCGAATTCAAGGAATTCTTCCCCGACAACGCCGTTGAGTATTTCGTTTCATATTACGACTACTATCAGCCCGAGGCGTACATCCCGCATACGGATACTTTCATCGAAAAGGACGCCGGCATCAATGACGAGATAGAGCGTCTGCGCCACAGCGCGACGTCCTCGCTCTTCGAGCGCCGCGACGTCATCGTCGTGTCGTCCGTGTCGTGCATATACGGCCTCGGCGACCCAATAGACTATAAAAATATGGTGCTTTCGTTCCGCGAGGGGCAGGAGATGCCGCTCGGCGACGTGTTGAAAAAGCTCGTCGAGATGCGCTACGAGAGAAATGACGTCGCTTTCGAGCGCAACACGTTCAGACTTCGCGGCGATACGCTCGAGATATACCCGGTCTATTCGCTCGACAAGGCCATCCGCGTCGAATTTTTCGGCGACGAGGTCGAAAGGATATCTGAGTTCCGCCCGGTGACGGGGGAGGTCATCGTGCGCGTCAAGCACGCCGCTATATATCCCGCCTCGCACTACGTCACGACGAGGGACAAGATGGAGCGCGCCCTGCGCGACATACAGACGGAGCTCGACGAGCGCGTAAAATTCTTCGAGGAAAACGAAAAGCTCATCGAGGCCCAGCGCATCCGCCAGCGTACCATGTACGACATGGAGATGATGCGCGAGCTCGGCTACTGCTCCGGCATCGAGAACTACTCCCGCGTCATAAGCGGCAGAGCTCCGGGCAGCGCGCCGATGACGCTGCTCGACTATTTCCCGAAGGACTTCATCATGTTCGTCGACGAATCGCACGTCACGCTCCCGCAGGTACGCGCCATGTACCATGGCGACCGCTCCCGCAAGGAGAGCCTCGTGGAATACGGCTTCCGCCTGCCGAGCGCGTTCGATAACCGTCCGCTGAAATTCGACGAGTTCAACGAGCGCATAGGACAGGTAGTGTACGTCTCCGCGACGCCGTCGGAGTACGAGCGTGAGCGCAGCGGCAACATCGTCGAGCAGATAATCCGGCCTACGGGTCTCGTCGATCCGAAGATCAGCGTGCGCCCGACGGAGGGGCAGATAGACGACCTCATCGGAGAGATAAACTCGCGTACGGCGAAGGGCGAGCGCACCCTCGTCACGACGCTTACCAAGAAGATGGCGGAGGACCTCACGGCATACCTTCAGAAGGCGGGCATACGCTGCCGCTATATGCACCACGACATCACGAGTCTGGAGAGAATGGAGATAGTGCGCGACCTGCGCCTCGGCGAATTCGACGTGCTCGTCGGCATAAACCTTCTGCGCGAGGGTCTTGACCTGCCGGAGGTATCGCTCGTCGCGATACTCGACGCGGACAAGGAGGGCTTCCTTCGCAGTGAGACTGCACTCATACAGACGATAGGCCGCGCCGCGAGAAACGCGTCCGGCGAGGTCGTCATGTACGCCGATACGACGACGCCGTCCATGGCCCGCGCGATAGAGGAGACCGAGCGCCGCCGCGAGAAGCAGATGGCGTACAATGCCGAGCACGGCATCGTGCCCAAGACGATAGTCAAGAGCGTGCGTGACCTCATAGAGATTTCCTCGTCCGACAAGACCTCCGCGCACCGCTCCGACGGCGTGAAGATGACGCACCGCGAGCTCGAGGAGTCCATATCCAAGCTCGAAAAGGAGATGCTGCGCGCCTCGAAGCTGCTCGAATTCGAGTACGCCGCAGTACTGCGCGACAGGATCATCAAGCTGCGCGCCGAGAGCGCGAAGAAGGATTGACCGCGCCAGACAGCTGTTTATACGAAATAATGCAAAAGAGGACTGATAATCAGCCCTCTTTCGTATTTTTTATCAAAATAATTGGCAAAAACTAAAAATACTTGCATTTTATTCAAAGCAGTAGTAAAATGAACACCTTGAAACGACATTAGATCAATTTATGCCAAATAAACGGAGGAAAACTGAAATGAAAAGAATAGTAACTGCGGTCCTCGCGGTGCTCATGCTCGCCGCCGTGCTCTGCGGCTGCCAGGCAGGCAAGAAGACCAAGCTCGTCATCCTCGACACCGAGTATGCCGTCGAAGATTACGCCATCTGCATCTCCAAGGACAGGGAAGACCTCCTCAACGACATCGACGGAGCCCTCAGCGCGCTCATCGCCGACGGTACCGTTCAGAAGGTCATTGACCACTACATATCCGGCGCCGCGAAGGATTACACCTTCCAGCAGAACGTTGCCGCCGATGCGCCCGAGCTCATCATGGCGACCAACGCCGCTTTCCCGCCCTACGAGTTCTATGAGAACAACGCCATCGTCGGCATCGACGCCGACATCGCCGCCGCCATCGCCGACGAGCTCGGCATGAAGCTCAACATCGTTGATACCGAGTTCGGCTCCATCATCGGCGGCGTGCAGACCGGCAAGTACCACATCGGCATGGCCGGCATGACCGTTACCGACGAGCGCAAGCAGAACGTCAACTTCTCCACCACCTACGCGACCGGCATCCAGTCCGTCATCGTCAAGGAAGGCTCCGCCATCAAGTCCGTTGATGACCTCTACGCGGAGGGTGCGGCCTACGTCGTCGGCGTTCAGCAGGATACCACCGGCGATATCTACGCCACCGACGATTTCGGCGAAAGCCGCGTCATCAAGTACAGCAAGGGCGCCGACGCCGTTCAGGCTCTCTTGACCGGCAAGGTCGACTGCGTCATCATCGACAACGAGCCCGCCAAGAGCTTCGTTGCGACCAACAATAAGTAAGCCTTTTATTACCGAATAATCGCAGGGGCGGCATCATACCGCCCCTGCCTCGGTATTACGGAGGAGAGGAGGGGGCTGAATGCCTGAATGGTTAGCTGACATAGTCGATCAGTTCGAGACCTGCTTTATTAGGGAAAACCGCTGGAGGCTTCTCGTGAATGGCCTGGGCAGGACCCTTATCATTACGTTCTTCGCGCTTTTGCTCGGCATAGTGATCGGTATCATCGTCTCGATAATCCGTTCGACCTATGACCTGAACTACACCTCGATGCGCAGAGGCCCGGGAAAGGTCTTTCTCAAAATAGGCAACATTATTTGTACGGTGTATCTGACGGTCATCCGCGGTACGCCTGTCGTCGTCCAGCTCCTGATATGCTACTTCATCATCCTCATATCCGTGAGGAACGGTGTCGTTGTCGCGGCGCTGACGTTCGGAATAAACTCCGGCGCGTACGTCGCGGAGCTCATCCGCGGCGGCATCATGTCAGTGGACAAGGGGCAGACGGAGGCCGGCCGCTCGCTCGGCTTCAACTACGTGCAGACGATGCGGCACATCGTCCTCCCGCAGGCTCTGAAAAACGTCATCCCCGCGCTTGCCAATGAATTCATCGTCCTGCTCAAAGAGACCTCCATCGCCGGATATGTCGGCGTCGTCGATCTCACCAAGGCGGGCGATATCATCCGCGGAAGCACGTTCCTGCCGTTCATGCCGCTCATCGCCGTCGCGCTGACTTACCTCATCCTCGTCATCTTCTTCTCCTGGCTTGTAGGCAAGCTCGAAAGGAGGCTGCGCAGTAATGAACACTGATGAGATCATCAAGGTGCGCGACCTTCGCGTATACTTCAAGGGCGGCCAGATAAAGGCTCTCGACGGCGTCAGCGCGGATATAAAGCGCGGCGAGGTCGTGGTCGTCATCGGCCCCTCCGGAAGCGGAAAATCCACGTTCCTGCGCTGCCTGAACCTGCTCGAACGGCCGACGGACGGCTGCGTCCTTTTCAACGGCGCGGACATAACCGACAGTGCCACGGATATAAACCTGCACCGCCGCAAGATGGGCATGGTGTTCCAGCACTTCAATCTCTTCCCGCACATGACCGTCCTCGGAAACATGACGATAGCCCCGATAAAGCTGCTCGGCAAGACCAAGGCCGAGGCTGAGGAAAAGGCGATGCTGCTGCTGGAAAGAGTGGGCCTCGCCGACAGGGCGAACGCCTATCCGAGCCAGCTCTCCGGCGGACAGAAGCAGCGTATCGCGATAGTACGCGCTCTGTGCATGGACCCGGAGGTCATGCTCTTCGACGAGCCGACGAGTGCGCTCGACCCGGAAATGGTCGGCGAAGTGCTCGACGTCATGAAGCGCCTCGCGCGTGAAGAGGGCATGACGATGGTCGTCGTCACGCATGAGATGGGCTTTGCAAGAGAGGTCGGCTCGCGTGTGATATTCATGGACGGCGGAAAGATCGTTGAGGAGGGCACTCCCGACGAGATATTCTCGGCTCCGAAGAGCGAACGCCTGAAATCCTTCCTCGCAAAGGTACTGTAAAAAAGAATACTGCACGGCCGGTACGGAAAAGACACCGTACCGTCCTTTTTCTATGCCCGCATCCGCGGAGATATGAGAAAAAGTGTGCGCCCCGTTGCAACATAATCCACACCGACGCCCGGATATAATGGACATGGGGGGTACGAAAGATGCGGACTGTATGGCTTGACGAGGTATTCGCAGTCAATTTTGCCGCGGATCTCATCGCGCTCGCGGGCGCGGGGAGGCTCTGCGCGGCGCGTATACGCCCGGCGAGGCTCATTCTCGGGACTCTGCTCGGAGCACTTTACGCCTGCACCGCCGAGGTCGTGCCGTCCGCCTCCTCACTGCCCGTAAGGCTCGCCGTCGGCGCGCTCATGGCTCTGTGCGTGTACGGCGCGGAGGAAAAGCTGCTGCGCGTCTCGGCGGTGTTCTGCCTCGTATCCGCCTCGATGGCGGGGATAGCGCTCGGCGTATCGTCTGCGCTCGGAGAGACGGGGACTCTCTCTCTGCGGACGCTGACGGTCACGCTCGCGCTGTCGCTCGCGGCGCTCGGCGCGATAAGGAGACTCGGGAAAAGGCTGACGAAGGGGGGACTGCACGAACTGAAACTCGAATACTCGGGAAAAGAAGCCGTCCTGACGGCGCTTGCCGATACGGGCAACGCTCTGCGCGACCCCGTCGGCGGCTCGGTGCTTCCGGTCGTGGAGACGGGGAAGGCGGCGCCCCTTTTCGGGGAAGCGGCGCGCAGGGTGCTCGAAGCGGACCTCGGCGCTGCCGGGAGCATGGAGCGCCTTTATGAAGCCGCGCCGGCCCTGCGCTGCCGCCTCGTGCCGTACAGCGCGGTGGGCGTGGAAAAAGGACTCCTGCTCGCCGTACGTCTCGATGCGGTGATGATAGACGGGAAGCCGCTCCGCGCAGGGTGGGTAGCGCTGTCACCGACGAAATTTACAGATTCAGGGGAATATTCCGCCCTCGTGGGCGGACAATAAAAGCCGATAGGAGTGATGAGATTGAAATTTCTGAAACGCCTCTTCATGAAGCTGCGGATGCTGCTGGCAAGACTGCGGGCGCGCCGCAGAGCTCCGGTCATGTACATAGGCGGGAGCGACACACTTCCGCCACCGCTGTCAAAACCCGAGGAGACCCTCATGGTCGAGGCACTGACGCAGGGGGACGAGAAGGCGAGAAGCACGCTCATCGAGAGAAATCTGCGTCTTGTCGTCTATATCGCGCGCAGATTCGAAAATACCGGCATCAATATCGAGGACCTCATCTCGATAGGCACGATAGGCCTCATCAAGGCGATAAACACGTTCGATACGGAAAAGAAGATCAAGCTCGCGACTTACGCCTCGCGGTGCATAGAAAACGAGATACTGATGTATCTGCGCAAGACCTCGGGCCGCAGGACGGAGGTCAGCCTCGACGAGCCGCTGAATACAGACTGGGACGGCAACGAGCTCCTGCTGTCGGAGATACTCGGCACGGACCCGGATATGATAATGCGCCCCTTGGAGGACGATGCGGAAAAAGCCATACTGCGCGAGGCTCTCGGATGCCTCTCCGAGCGCGAACGCCGTATCATCCACATGCGCTTCGGGATAGGAGGCGGCCGCGAGAGGACGCAGAAGGAGGTCGCCGAGAGCATGGGGATATCGCAGTCTTACATATCGCGCCTTGAAAAGCGCATCATACTCCGTCTGCGCCGCGAAATGGCGCGGAATATCTGAAATAAGCCGCCGGGCGGGAAAACATCCCGCCCGGTATTCTTCTGCAAAAATTGCCTGTCTGTCCGCCGTATCAAAAAACCGGGCCGCGGCAATACTGACCGTAGCGATACTTATCGCGTGCGGAGGAAGGCTTATGCAGGGCAAGGTCGAGCTGTCGGGAGTTAATACGTCGCGTCTGCCGGTACTGAAAAACGAGGAGACGAACGCCCTGCTGAAAAGCGCGAAGGAAGGCGACGCCGCCGCGCGCGAAAAGCTCATATCCGGCAATCTGCGGCTCGTGCTGTCCGTGATACAGAAGTTCATCGGCAGGGGCGAGAACGCGGACGACCTCTTTCAGGTCGGGTGCATAGGCCTTATCAAGGCGATAGACAACTTTGACTTGACGCAGAATGTGCGCTTTTCGACCTACGGCGTGCCGATGATAATAGGTGAGATACGCCGTTATCTGCGCGACAACAGCACGCTCCGCGTCTCGCGCAGCATGCGGGACACCGCATACCGCATTTTGCAGACGAAGGAGCGCTTCCTCTCGGAATTCCAGCGCGAGCCGACCGTCGAGGAGCTCTCGAAGCTGCTCGACGTGCGCCGCGAGGAGATAGTGCTTGCCATGGATTCCGTTACCGAGCCCATCAGCCTGTACGAGCCCGTCTTTTCCGAGGGCGGGGACTCCGTGTGCGTCATGGACCAGATAGGGGATACCCGCAATACGGACGAGCAGTGGCTCGAGCGCCTTGCGCTCAGCGAGGCCGTGGAGCGCCTCGGGGAGCGCGAAAAGCGCATACTCGCCCTGCGTTTTTACGAGGGGAAGACGCAGATGGAGGTCTCCGCCGAGGTGGGAATAAGTCAGGCGCAGGTGTCGCGCCTTGAGAAGTCCGCCATAGAGCGCATAAGAAAGTGCATCTGAAAAGGCTTTACAAAATCCGATTTGGATTATATTATAGGCTCACAGAACGAGAAAGGACTTGAAGCTATGAACAGACCCAATTTCACCATGCTCTGCGACTTCTACGAGCTGACTATGGCCAACGGCTATTTCGAGAGCGGCATGAGCGACAAGATCTCTTATTTCGATATGTTTTTCAGAAACGTGCCCGATGACGGCGGCTTTGCCATCGCCGCGGGTCTCGAACAGCTCTGCGAGTACATAGAGGACCTGCATTTCACCGAGGAGGACATCGCATACCTGCGCTCCAAAAAGATATTCAGCGAAGCGTTCCTTGAATATCTTAAAACGTTCCGCTTCACCGGAGATATCTGGTCTGTTCCCGAGGGAACGCCGATCTTCCCGGGCGAGCCCGTCGTCATAGTGCGCGCTCCCGCGCCCGAGGCGCAGTTCATCGAGACGTTCCTGCTTCTTACGATAAACCATCAGTCCCTCATCGCGACCAAGGCCAACCGCATCGTCCGCGCCGCGGACGGGCGCGCCGTTGCCGAATTCGGCTCGAGGCGTGCGCAGGGCTCCGACGCCGCCATCCTCGGCGCGCGCGCAGCGTACATCGCCGGCTGCGCCGGTACCGCCTGCACCATATCCGACCGTGACTACGGCGTCCCCGCGACGGGTACGATGGCACACTCCTGGGTGCAGATGTTCCCGACCGAGTACGACGCCTTCAAGGCTTACTGTGAAGTCTATCCCGAGAACGCGACCCTGCTCATCGACACATACAATACTCTCCATTCCGGCCTGCCCAACGCCATCCGCGCCTACAAGGAGATACTTGCCCCGCGCGGGATAAAGAACTTCGGCGTAAGGCTCGACAGCGGCGACATTGCCTACCTCACCAAGAAGGTGAGGGAACGCCTCGACGCCGAGGGGATGGATTTTGCCAAGATAGTCGTCTCCAACTCGCTCGACGAGTACCTCATCCGCGATGTCATCTATCAGGGCGCGAGCATCAACTCCTTCGGTGTCGGCGAGAGACTCATCACCTCCATGAGCGATCCCGTCTTCGGCGGCGTGTACAAGCTCTGCGCCGTCGAGGATGAAGACGGCACAGTCATCCCGAAGATAAAGATCAGCGAGAATCCGGGCAAGATAACGACTCCGCATTTCAAGAAGGTCTACCGCATATTCGAGAAGGAGAGCGGGCAGGCGTTCGCCGACTACATCACCATCCACGACGAGGAGCCCGACTTCACTCAGCCTCTCGAGCTCTTCGACCCCAAGGCTCCGTGGAAGCGCAGCACGCAGACGGATTACACGGCGGTCGAGCTGCTCAGGCCCATTTTCAAAAACGGAAAGAGGGTCTACGACCTCCCGTCCATCGACGAGATAAGAAGCTACTGCGCCGAGCAGGTAGGACTTCTGTGGGATACGGTCAAGCGCTTCGAGAATCCGCATGAATACTACGTCGACCTTTCGCAGAAGCTGTGGGAGCTCAAAAACGAGATGCTCCGAGCCAAGAACAAATAAGATAAGCCCCGTGCGTCACGTCCGGCGCGCGGGGCTTTTTTTCTGCCCGTCTCTCCGGGCATGCGAAAGAATGAGCATCAGCAGGAGATAGATGCCGCAGGCGAGAAGTATGTGCGCAGAGAGAGAAAGCGGCGCAGGGGAGAGGCCGAGCCCCGCGAGATGCAGGAGCAGGGAGGAGAAGCTGATGCCGCCGACGGCACAGAGCGGCGGGATGAAAAGCTCCGCGAAGCGTATGCCGATGTCCGCCTTTTTGACAAGACGCAGGAGCGACAGCGAGAAATTGAAGAGCTCCGACAGAAATATGATGGCGAGGTAGCCCCTAACGGCGAAGACGGGGACTATGAAGTGTACCGCCGCGAGACTCAGCACCGCGTCCGCAAGATTTACGGCCATTGAATAGAGCTGCTCGCCGAGCCCCTTCAGCATCCCGTCCGTCACAGCATCCATATACATTAAAATTACGTACGGCGAGAGAACGCGGATGTATGAGCCCGCCTCGCCGCTTCCGTAGAGCGCGATACCTATCTGCCTGCCGTAGCCGAGAAAAACGCCCGCGATGCACACGGCGATAATGAAGCTGATGCGAAGAGCCCGCGTCACCTCGCCGCTGACCCTCACGCGGTCGCCGCGCACCTGCGCCTCCGTCAGCTCCGGTATCAGGACCTCCGCGAGCGAATAAAAGAGAGCAGACGGGAAGGCGAGCACGGGGAAGGTCATTCCCTGGACAGTCCCGTATGCCGCGAGGGCTCGCGCCGAGCTTGCCCCGGAGGAGCGCAGCGCCGCGGGAATGAGCAGATGCTTCAGAGTCGAGAGAGCCGTCCTTGCCCAGGCCGTGACGGCGATGGGCGCTCCGAAAAGAAAGATCCGGCGCGTTGGATAGGGCCGGCCGTGGGTCCCGGTCCTGCGGCGGTCAATGACATACACGGCGGCGGAAACTGCGAAGGCGGAGGCGTCCGCGAGAACGGAAGCGAGGCAGACTACGCGGCAGGCCTCCGCGGCTCCTCGCCCCGCGGCCGAGGCGGGGAAAAGGAAAAAAGTGAAAGCCAGCGCCGCCGCCTGCTCGAAGACCTGCACCGCGGCGGAGAGGTACGTCCTGCGCACAGCCGTGAAGTAGCCTCCCATCACGGAGGTCAGCGAGCAGAAGGGGAGGGAGAAGGCGAGAATCTTCAGGGACGCTGCGGCGCGCCCGTCGCATATCAGCGCGCGCGAGGCCGGGCCCGCGAGCAGAGTGAGCAGGAAGCCCGCCGAAACTGAAAATACGAGCGCGAGCAGAAAACATCGCCGCAGTATCGTCACGGCGCCGCCCGGGCGGTCCATCCCGAGCTCCTCGCTGACAAGGCGCGTCACGACGTATCTTATGCCGGAGGTAGCCAGTGCCATCGCAAGAGCCTGAACGGAGAGAATGAGCTGGAAGAGGCCGAGCCCCTCCGCTTCGAGCCTTTCCGCGAGCATGACCTGAAAAAGAAGTCCGCCGCAGCGCAGGAGGAGCGCGCCGGCCGTAAGTACCGCGGCGTCCGTCCACAGTTTTTTTGTCTTGTTCATCAGCATAACCCCCTGCAAAAGCCGAAAAGTCATACTGATTTGTATGGTTAGTGGAGCATATAGTATGACAAAGGAGTAAAACGTTGTCAAAATGCTCAAAAAATATTAATAAGAATCGGAATTTTTGCTTGAATTTTCGTAAGAGTGTGTTATAATTGACAATAAGTTGAACGGTTTTATGTGGTTTTAGCATAAATACCAACAATAACCACAATGTTCCTTTGAAATTCGGCAGGTAAAGGAGACGGCTTTTATGCGACTAATCGACATCAAGAAAGACTGGAAAAAGAACAAATCGGTATATTTCCTCGCTATTCCGATTGTGATCTACTTCCTCATCTGGCATTATTTGCCGATGGTGGGCATTCTGCTCGGCTTCGAAGATTACACGCCTCGCGGCGGTGTTCTCGGAAGTGAGTGGATCGGCGTAAAGAACTTCGTTGACTTCTTCAAGAGCTACTACTTCGGACGACTGATAAAGAACACCATCATCCTGAGTGTGCTCCACATCATAGTCAACTTCCCCGCGCCTATCATTCTCGCTCTTCTGCTCAATGAGCTCGAGAATCAGATCTTCAAGAAGGTCATTCAGACCATCAGCTACCTGCCCTACTTCATTTCCACCGTTGTTATCTGCGGTATCGTCATCGACTTCCTCGGCTACGACGGCGCTTTCACCAACATCCTCACCAACATGGGCCTTATCGAGAGACAAGACCTGCTGGCATCGAAAGCAGCCTTCCGACCGATATTCGTCCTGTCCGGTACGTGGCAGGGCGTCGGCTACGGCTCCATCATCTACCTCGCTGCTCTGTCCGGTGTTGACCAGGAGCTCTACGAGGCCGCCAAGATCGACGGTGCCGGCCGCTGGAGACAGACGATCCACATCACGCTCCCCAGCATCGCGCCGACCGTCATCATCATGTTCATCCTTATCATGGGCTCCCTGCTGAACGTGTCCATGGAAAAGATCATCCTTCTGTATCGCCCGGTTACATATGACACCGCCGACGTTATCTCCTCGTTCGTTTACAGACGCGGCCTGCAGGAAGGCGACTACGGTTACGCTACGGCAGTCAGTATCTTCAACTCGATCGTCAATATGATCCTCATGTTCACCACGAACGCGATCAGTGCGAAGTATTCTGAGACCAGCCTGTTCTGATCGGGAAGGAGTGACAGAAAATGAAAATTAAAGAATCCCCGTCGAGAATCATATTCCGAATCATCAACTGCATCCTGATGATCATCCTCGCTGTCA
Organism: Oscillospiraceae bacterium; assembly: GCA_045628845.1. Classification (GTDB taxonomy): domain Bacteria; phylum Bacillota; class Clostridia; order Oscillospirales; family Oscillospiraceae; genus RGIG7949. The sequence continues at coordinate 24,052 of JAZQQE010000033.1, read as the reverse complement.
TCTGCCTCATTCCTCTGTGGCACGTTCTGATGGCATCCTTCAGTAACCCGACCGTCCTCGCGCAGAATACCGGCATAGTCTTCTGGCCGCTCTCTTCGCCCGGTCACCCCGCTACGCTCAAGGGCTATGAGCTCGTTCTGAAAAACGCCGGCCTTGCCCGCGGCTACGCGAACACCATCTTCTACGTTGCCGTCGGTACCACCCTTTGCGTTACCCTCTGCTCCGTCGCCGCGTACTGCATGTCCAGAAGAAAGACCCTCTGGATGAAGTACCTCACCATAATCCTCACCGTCACGATGTTCTTCAACGGCGGTCTTATCCCGACCTACACCGTCAACAAAATGCTCGGCATCGTTGACACCCGCTGGGTCATGATAGCGATGGGCCTCATCGGTGTCTTCTACGTCATCATAATCAAGACCTCGTTCCAGCAGCTGCCGGCGTCTCTTGAAGAATCCGCTCAGCTCGACGGCGCGGGCCACATGACCATACTCCTCAAGATAATCCTTCCGCTTTCCAAGGCGACCATCGCCGTTATCGCGCTGTTCTTCGCAGTCGGTAAGTGGAACGAATATCTGACCGCTATCATCTACCTCAACGACCGTGACCTGTATCCCCTCCAGTGCTACCTCCGTGAGATGCTCGTTGACAGCTCCGGTAACCAGGAGATCCAGATGTCCGGTGACGCGACGACCTACAACGAAGACTTCAAAAAGCTTCTTCAGTACTCCGTCATCATCTACGCCACTCTGCCTATCCTTGCTATCTATCCGTTCGTGCAGAAGTACTTTGTCAAGGGCGTTATGATCGGCTCCATCAAGGGCTAAGCTCAAACTTAAAGAGCACCGCAGAAATGCGGTGCTCTTTTTTGTGCCCGTTTGCGATAGTTCATTCACTGTCTTTGCTTACATAAAAACAGCCGAAGCGTTTTTGGGACAGCCATCTAAGGATTTTTTCTTGCCGGAACAGAAAAAAACAAGATAAAAAGCCCGGGACAGAAGCGAATACTTCTATCCCGGGTTTGCTGTTTCTATGAGTATGGGCTTGCTTCGCAAGGGATTTCATAGGTTTTTGCCTATTTCCGTTTTCTCACTCGACGTATCGGCATACGCCTTCGTTCGAAAACGAAAATTCCGGCTATGCCTCTCTCCTTATCTGACTGTCCCGTTCGTACCGCGCCTTTCGGGTGTGCCGCTGTATATGATAATGAGGAAAACCGGTCATCTCGCCGAGACGGAGAAATAGTCTTCGGGGTCGACGCGCTCGCCTGCGAGCATCAGCTCGAAGTGCAGGTGGCAGACGTCGGCGGCCTCCGCCATCGAGGTACAGCCGACGGAGCCTATCGTATCGCCGAGCCTGACGTGGTCGCCGACGGAGACGGCGGGCGCCGCGGCGAGATTGGAATAGATGCCGGTGAGGCTGCCGCCGTGGTCGATGACTACCGTGGTGCCGAGCATGACGTCATCGTATATCGCGCTCACGGTGCCGTCCGCCGCGGCGATGACCTTCGTGCCGAGCTGCGCGGCGTAGTCCGCGCCCGTGTGTATGCGCCAGTCGGCCATGGTGCGGCTGTAAACGAGCTCCTCGACGGAGAAGGGCGTCTCGAGTTCACCTGCGACGGGACGCACGAGGGCCGCAGGCAGGGCGGAGACTGTTTCCGCCGTCTCCGGCAGGGAGACTGCGGGCTTGTCCGTCGCCTCCGGCGCGGGCATCGGGGAGACCTCGGGCGTCTGCGGCGCGGCGGTCACGGGAGGCACGGCGGACGGGTGCGGCGAGGGCACTGCGGAGGGGACGGAGGAGGGAGCGGGCGAGGTCGCCTGCACGCGCGGCGTAAGCACGACGGACGCGCTGACGCTCTCACCGGGGTCCTCGAGCGAGGCCGAGACTATCCACGAGGTGAGGGCTATCGTCAGAGCACAGCCGAGCAGTATGAAGAGCGGGCCCTTGCCGCTCATGAAGCGCTTTACGCGCTCCTTTTTATCCTGATTGTCGTTCATTTTAAAGCTCCTTTATGCAAAAAAACTCTCCGCTGCCATTATAATGATCATCGGATATTGAAACGCCTTATGGCGTTTCAATAAGCCTCATTTGAGGCTTATGCAAAGGAAAATCGCAAGCGATTTGACTTTGCACGATAGTCATTATTGACAGCGGAGAGAAGATTTATTCAGGAGGAGCTTACGCGAGCTTTTCGACGGCGGCGCGCACCTCGCCGGAGAAGTACAGCGAGCCGAGCGCGGCACACACGCCGTCTCTTCCCGCCTGTTCGACGACCCACGCGGCGCCCTCGTCTATCGTGTCAAAGGGGACGGCGGTCACGCCCGTCTGCTCACGGAGCAGGTCGGCGAGCGCACGGGGCTTCATGGCGCGGGGATTGGGAGGCTCGACTGCGGCGAAGCCCGCGGCGAGCGGCCCGAGCAGCCTTGCGATGCCGGCGACGTCCTTGTCGGCCATGACGCCGAGCAGGAACCAGAGCTTTCTGCCGGGGAAGTGGAGCTTTATGCTGTCGACAGTCGCGTCCATGCCCTGCGGGTTGTGGCTTCCGTCGAGGATGAAGACGGGGTCGCGGCGCAGGAGCTCGAAGCGCCCGGGCCAGCGCACGAGGCGCAGACCGGTGAATATCGCCTCGTCGGGAATGGAGATGCCGCGCGAGCGGAGGACGAGCGCGGTCTCGACTGCGAGCGCCGCGTTGCGCGGCTGATAGGAGCCCGCGAGCGGCAGAAAGAGGTCATCGTACGCTTTGTAGCCGAAGCGGATACCGTCGAGTCCCATCCCGTGTACGGTGAGCGAGGAGAAGTCGGGGCGGGTCAGGCGGCAGCCGTTTTCGCTGCATACGCGCTCGAATACGGCGTCGGCGTCCGGCTCGTTGCCGTAGCTCACGACGTCACAGCCGGGCTTGATGATGCCGGACTTGACGGAAGCTATCTCGGCGACGGTCTTTCCGAGCACGGCGGTGTGGTCGAGCGCGATGGCGCAGAGCACCGCTGCCTCGGGGGCGGGGATGACGTTCGTCGCGTCCCACGCTCCGCCCATGCCGACCTCGAGCACCGCGAAGTCGCATCCTCGCTCCGCGAAGTACCACAGCGCGAGCGCAGTCTCGAGCTCGAACTGGCTGGGAGGGTCGTCCATCGCGTCCGCGACGGGACGTATGACGTCGACAGCGCGCGCGAAGTCCCCGTCGGATATGTACTCACGTCCGACCTGCACGCGTTCGTTCCAGCAGATGACGTAGGGCGAGGTGTACAGTCCCGTGAGGTATCCGGACTCGTGCAGAATGGAAGCCAGGCAGGAGCAGACGCTGCCCTTGCCGTTGGTGCCCGCGACATGGACGTAGCGGAGCTTTTTCTCCGGGTGTCCGAGTCCGTCGAGCAGGGCGTTCATCCGGTCGAAGCCGGGCTTGAAGCCCTGGAATTTATCCTGGGTGATGTATTCAAGCGGGGTCATTTTGCTCGGTCTCCTCCTTCGGAGTCTGCCAGAGTCCGGTGCGTTCAAAGAGCTTCGTGCGGAAGAGTAGCCAGGTCAGCAGCGCGTCGATGACGAGCGTGATCGCAAACTGGATGCCGCGCGTAGTGAGGAAATACACTATGCTTGCCGAGAAGCTGCCCTTGCTGTTATAGACAAGCGCGAGAGTTATGCTCTGATAGAGGATGGAGCCGATAACTACCGGCGGCAGATATATGAGCCCGAAGCGCAGGGGGTCGGTCTTTTTAAACAGAATGAAGCGGATGAGGGCGGGCAGCACTCCGTAGAGGATGGGCGGGATGCAGAAGAGCGGGTTGTAGCCGAAGCCGGAAAACAGACATCCGACGAGGTCCGCCACGAAGCCGACGATACCGCCTGCAATAGGCCCGAAGAGGAGTCCTGAGATCACGATGGGAACAGCCTCTATGGAGAAGCGGGTGAACGCGTTGGGCATGGGGACTATCAGACGGGCGAAAACGACGGAGAGGGCGGCGAGCATGGCGCAAATGACGAGAGTCTTCGGCTTTTTCAGCACGGCGGCGGCTTCTGCTAAGGTCATCCGTTTTTTCAAAATACGTTCCTCCCAAAGTAGGCGCGGACTTCGCACTCCTGATAGAGGGAGCCGAAGACAACTATTCTGTCGTCTGCCGAGGAGTCGGCGAGAACCGTGTCGAGTGCGGCGGGGATGGCGGCGCAGGGGATAACGGGCACGTCGGTGTTTTTCCTTATCTCATCGGCGAGGGACTCGCCGTTGAGAGCGCGGTAGCTCGGGGGAGTGACGGTATAGAATCTGTTGGCAAAGGGCGCGGCGATGGCTATATCGCCGGAGTAGTCCTTGTCGGCGAGGACGCCTATGACGAAGGTGAACTTCTCACCGGGGAAGAGGACTTCGAGACTATCGCAGAGAGCCTGAACGCCCTGCGGATTGTGCGCTCCGTCGACTATGACGACGGGGTCGCGGCGCAGGAGCTCCATCCTGCCGGGCCAGTACGCATCGCGCAGACCGTCGCGCAGATTTTCCTCGGTGATGTGGAAGCCCTTCTCGCGCAGTACGTCGCAGGCCTCGATGGCGACGGTGACGTTGCTGACCTGATATTTGCCGAGCAGGGAGATGAAGAGGTCGGAGCGGTCCTTGTAGTTGAAGCGGGTGCCCTCGACGCCGGAGGAGACGACCTCGGCGAGCGAGGAGTCGGCTATGCGCATGGAGCAGCCTCTCTCGCGGCATACGTCCTCGAAGACCTTTTCGACGCCGGGGGTCTGACCGTAGACGACGACGTCTCCGCCGGGCTTGATGATGCCGGCCTTTTCTCCGGCGATGAGCTCGAGCGTATCGCCGAGGAATTCCATGTGGTCGTAGCCGATGTTCATTATCATCGCCACGTCGGGGACCTTGATAACGTTCGTCGCGTCGAGCCTGCCGCCCATGCCGACCTCAAGCACTACGACGTCACATTCGGTGCGGGCGAAGTACATGAAGCCGAGCGCGGTGATGAGCTCGAATATCGTGGGACGGCGCAGGCCACTCGCCATGACGTCCTCGGTCGCGGCGGCGATCTCGGTCGTTATCTCGGCGAGCACATCGTCGGGTATCTGTACGCCGTCGACCTGGATGCGCTCGTTGAATCTCTGGATGAACGGGGAGGTGTAGAGACCGGTGCGGTAGCCGGCCTTGCGGAGAACGGAAGCCATGAAGGCGGAGGCGGAGCCTTTTCCGTTGGTGCCTGCAACGTGAACGAAATGCGGGATCTTCGTCTCGGGATTGCCGAGCCTTTTGAGCAGGGCCTCGTTGACGTTGCGCTCGAAAACTGCGCCGGGATTCGGGGTGTCGAGGATGAAGTGCAGGGATTCATCGTAATTCATAGTGATGCCCTTCTTTTCGTCTGCGTATTCGAAGCCGCGGGAAAAAACAAAAGCGCCTTTTCCCGCACCGACACAAGAAAAGACGCCTAAATCGCGTAACTGTTTTGTGTCAGCGGACGCGGCTTAGCAACACAAACGCATCTGCGTTTTTCGTCCGTGGGCGACTTCCCATCCCGGCGGCACTTGATGCGCTAAGCCTACTCTGACTTGGTGATTTTATTTTATCATATTGCAGGGGAATGTCAATAGTATGAAAAGATATAATAATGTGTCAGTCGAGCCCCTGCGTTTGTGCACTGCGCCCCCGCGCGAGCTCGAGGGCGAGCGCGCAGATATCGCGGCAGGCGTCCGGCATGGCGAGAGCGGAGAGCGAGCGGGACATTTCCGAGAGCCTCGCGGGGTCGGCGAGCAGCGCCGCGGCCTCCCGCACGAGCTCCGACGGGACAGGGCGCACCGCGCCGCCGCTTTTTACGAGAAAGTCGCCGTTGCGCTCCTCCTGACCGGGGATGGACGCCGAGAGCACGGCGGGCAGCCCCTTGACTATGAGCTCGGTGACTGTGAGGCCTCCGGGCTTCGTGACTATGAGGTCCGCCGCGTCCATGCACAGAGCGACGTCCTCCGTGTAGCCGAGGGTGAGCAGCGCTCCGCCGAGCCTTTCCATGCGCCGGCGCAGGGCCTCGTTGTTCCCGCAGATGCAGATCACCTGCACGCCCTCGCCGAGGAGACCTTCGACGGTGCCGCACATATTGCCGTAGCCCATCGAGCCGCCCATGACGAGGACGGTGGGCAGCTCCTCCGCGAGTCCGAGCGCGCGGCGCGCCTCGGCCTTCGGGCGCTTTTCGAGGAATTCGCGGCGCACGGGGAGCCCGAGCGCGCAGGCGTGTCCCACGCCCTTTTCCACGGCGTCGCCGAGGAGCAGGGGAGAGGCGAAGCAGACGGCCTCGAGCGAGGTAGAATCCTCGATGAAGGGCTGTACGCAGTAGTCCGTGACGAGCGCGAGGACGGGCACGTCGAGATCGCCGCGCTTTTTCAGCAGGTCGAGCGCCTGCGCGGCGAAGGGATGCGCCGAGACGATGACGTCGGCGCCGTCTATCGCGGCGAGCAGGCAGTCTGCGGCGTGCGGCTGGCGGACGGCCGTCGCGGCGACCCTGCGCACTCCCCTGGAACGCTCGAGCATGCCGTAAACGAGACGGTAGCCGCGCTTCATGCGCCGCGCCGCGAGGAGGTAGCCGCGCTCCATGAAGAGAGATGTGCCCTGCCCGCAGCAGCGGTACATGTCGAGCACCTGCGTCCCGACTCCGAGCTCGGCGAAGCGCTCCGCGAGCGCCTTCGATGTGCAGTTGTGGCCGCCGCCCGTCGTGGCGGTAACGATCGTGACGTTCATGTGAAAGCTCCGAATAAAATATTGAAAAGAGCTGTATATTGTTATATAATATATCGATTGTTACGGGAGGGATGAGAATGTCATCTTCCAATGGATTTGTCAGATACATGACCGCCGGCGCCAGAGGCCATCTGGTAGGCATCGGCGGCGTTTCGATGTCGCCTCTGGCGGAGGTGCTTTCCCGCCGCGGGCTCATCATATCCGGCTCCGATATGCGCCAAAGCGAGACAACGCGGCACCTCGCGGGGCTCGGCATCCGTGTCGCGATAGGTCACTCCCCGGATAATCTGGACGGAGCGGAGTTCGTCGTGCGCACCGCCGCCGCCCGTGACGACAACCCCGAGATCGCCGCCGCGAGGGAGCGCGGCATCCCCGTTTTCGAGCGTGCCGAGGCGTGGGGCGCCATCATGCGCGAGTATAAAAACGCCGTGTGCATCTCCGGCACTCACGGGAAGACGACCACGACGAGCATGGTCACGCATATCCTCATGGCCGCCGAGAGCGACCCGACCGTCATGATAGGCGGAACTCTGCCCCTTTTGCAGTCGTGCTACCGCGTCGGCCACGGTGACACCATTGTACTTGAATCGTGTGAATATTACAACTCATTTCACAGCTTTTTCCCGACCGTCGCGGTCGTGCTGAACATAGACGAGGACCATCTCGACTTCTTCTCCGACATAGAGGATATCAAGCGTTCCTTCCGTAAATTCTGCGAGCTGACCCCGCCCGACGGTACCGTGATCTACAATGCCGACGACGAAAATTCCGTCGCCGCCATCGCGGATATAGACCGCCGCAAGCTGACCTTCGGCCTCTCCGAGGGGGCGGACGTGCGCGCGGAGAACATCGAGCTCGGCCGCGAGACGTCGTTCACCGTCCTGTATAAGGGCGAGGAGTTCGCGAAGCTGAAGCTCCATCTGACCGGCCTGCACAACGTGAAGAACGCTCTTGCCGCCGTCGCCGCCGCGATAGCGGGCGGCATCGGTGCGGATGCCGTCGTGAAGGGACTCTCATCCTTCTCCGGCGCCGAGCGCAGGCTCCAGTTCAAGGGCAGAGTAAACGGCGCGGACATCTACGATGATTATGCCCACAATCCCGGCGAGCTCGACGCACTTTTCGCCGCGGTGGACAAAATGGGCTACAAGCGCGTCATCTGCGCTTTCCAGCCCCACACCTACAGCCGCACGAAGCTGCTGCTTGAAGATTTCGCAAAGCAGCTTGCCAAGCCCGACGTGCTCGTGCTCGCGGAGATATACGCCGCGAGGGAGACGAACACCTTCGGTATCTCCTCGCGCGACATCGGCGCGAAGGTGCCGGGCGCTGTATGCTGCGCTGACTTCGACAGCCTTGAAAGCACCCTGCGCGGTATCGCCGCGCCGGGCGACATCATCCTCACCGTCGGAGCGGGCGACATTTTCCGCGTCGGCGAGAGACTTGCAGAGTAAGTCATGGGGGCAGACCGGCCGGTCTGCCCCTTTTCAATAAGAAAGGAAGAAAGATATGGCATACGAGCTCAAATACATAACCGAATTCGAGGTCGGGCAGAAGGGCACCTTCACAAAGACCATAACGCAGGCGGACGTGCTCCTCTTCGGCGCCGTCTCCGGCGACCTGAACCCGGTCCACTTCGACCACGAGTACGCGAAGACGACCATGTTCAACGGCCCCATCGCCCACGGCGGTATCTGCGTCGGCCTCCTCAGCGCCGCAGGCGCGCAGCTCACGGGTCAGGGCTCCATATTCGTCAAGTGTGAGTATTTCTTCGCCGCGCCCGTATACGTCGGCGACACGATCACCGCGACGATGGAGATAGCGGACATCAACTATGAGAAGAAAAACATGCACTTCAAGGCCTACTGCACCAATCAGAACGGCGTCACCGTGCTCGACGGAAAGGCGACCGTGAAATTCATCGTCTGACGCGGAGCCGTTGGCCGGCATCCCCACAGAGCAAAAACAGAAAAAAGGACCCGCCAAGGGGCTTCTTCGATTAGGGGAAAATAGTCCGAAACCGGCTCTTTTGGCCCGTAGCTTCTTCAAAAAAGTCCGCCATGCGTCAGCATTGGCGGACTTTTTGTTCATCGCCACGGACGAAAATCATCCGTTTTCGGATGCTTTGCAGTTTTGAGCGTGAGAAAACATGTGTCAGAGCAAAATGAAGAAACGCAGTAATACTTTCGTATTTCAAGTTTTTTCGTGAAGCTATGACCGTTTTTATCCGCTCAAAACCTGTTTCTCCCTAATTGAAGAAGCCCAAGAGGATATCCTCTTGGGCGGGTCTTCGTGTGTATTGAGCTTATGAGAAGAGCGGGGTCGAGTAGTAGCGCTCCGCCGTGTCGGGGAGCAGCGTGACGACTGTTTTGCCCGGTCCGAGCAGCTTCGCCATCGCGAGCGCGGCGACCATGTTCGAGCCGCCGGTGATGCCGCAAGCGAGGCCCTCGAGCCTCGCGAGCTTTTTAGCGGCGTCTATGGCGTCTTCGTCCGTGACGATGAAGGTGCTGTTATAGATGCGGGTGTTGAGGTTGTCGGGGATGAGCCCGTCGCCTATGCCCATCTGCAGGTGCGAGCCTACCTGCCCGCCGGAGAGTATCGCGGCGCTGCTCGGCTCGACGGCCCAGATGACGGTATCGGGATTTGCCTCGCGGAGCGCCTCGCCTATGCCGGAGAGAGTACCGCCCGTGCCTATGCCGGAGCAGAAGCCGTCTATCCTGATCCCCGCCTGCTCGATTATCTCGCGGGCAGTCGTCAGACGCTGTACCTCGGGGTTGGCGGGATTGACGAACTGCTGCGGCACCCAGATCTTCGGGTCGGACTCCTGCATGCGCATGGCGGTCTTCACACATTCGTCCATGCACTCGCCGATGTTGCCGGCGTCGTGAATGGAGATGACCTCCGCGCCGTAGAGCTCAACGAGCTTGCGGCGCTCGGGGGAGACGCTGTCGGGCATGATTATCACGGCCCTGTAACCGCGCACGGCGGCGACGAGAGCAAGGCCCACGCCCTGGTTCCCGCTTGTCGGCTCGACGATGACGCTGTCGGGGCCGATGATGCCGCGGCGTTCGGCGTCGAGTATCATGTTGTACGCCGTGCGGGTCTTTACGGAGCCGCCGACGTTCATCGCTTCGAATTTGACGAGTATCTGCGCCGAGTCGGGCCCCACCATACGGTGAAGCCTGACGAGCGGGGTAGAACCCATGGCATCGAGAATACTGTCATAAATCATACGTTCAGATGTCCTTAACGAGTTTTCTCGGGCAATTGAGCACGCAGGTCATGCAGTGCTTGCACTTCGTGGTATCGACGTGCGCGACGTTGTTCTCGACGATGATGGCGCCGTTGGGGCACTTGCGTTCGCAGGAGCGGCAGCCTATGCAGCCGGACATGCAGAACTTGCGGATGACGCCGCCCTTATCCTGGTTGAGGCAGGGCACGAGGATGTGCGCCGTGACGGGTACCATTTCTATTATATGCTTCGGGCAGGTCCTTGAACACATGCCGCAGCCGGTGCACTTGTTCCTGTCGACCTTCGCGACGCCGTTGACGATATGCAGAGCGTCGAACTTGCACGCGGCGACGCAGGAGCCGTAGCCGAGGCAGCCGTAGTGGCAGGTCAGCGGGCCGCCCGCCATGGAGTTGGAGACGGAGAAGCAGTCGGTCAGGCCGCTGTACTCGTATTTCTTCTCGGCGTTGTTGCCGCCGGAGCAGCGGACGTAGGCTATCATGGGAACGACCTCCGCGGCCTCGACGCCCATTATCTCGGCGATGGCCTTGGCTGCCTTCTGTCCGCCGGAGTTGCAGAGGTTGGTGGGTGCGCCGTCCTTGACTATCGCCTCGGCGTAGGCCGCGCAGCCGGCGAAGCCGCAGCCGCCGCAGTTGGCGCCGGGGAGAGTCTCGGTGATGGCTTCGACGCGCTCGTCTACGTCGACGGCGAAGATCTTGGACGCGATGCCGAGGATGAGTCCGAACAGGGCTCCGAGGATGCCGAGCACGGCGAGAGCGTAGATGATGTTGAGAATATCGGGATTCATCAGTCAGCCCTCCTTAAAATACTTTCAGGCCGGAGAAGCCCATGAAAGCAAGTGCGATGAGGCCTGCCGAGATGAGAGCGATGGGGAAGCCCTCGAAGGCCTTCGGATAGTCGGCGTGCTGGTTGCGCTCGCGGACGCTCGCGAAGAGGAGGATCGCCATGAGGAAGCCGACGCCGCCGGTGATGCCGTAGATGACGGATTCGAGGAAGCCGTAACCGTTCTGGGTGTTGAGCAGCGCGACACCGAGGACGGCGCAGTTGGTGGTGATGAGGGGGAGGTAAATGCCGAGCGCGGTGTACAGCGAGGGCACGGACTTGCGCAGGAACATCTCGACGAACTGCACGAGGGCGGCAATGACGAGGATGTACGCGAGAGTCTGCATATACTCGAGGTTGAGCTTTACGAGCAGGTACTCGTTGACGACCCAGCATATCGCGCTGGCCAGACCCATTACGAAGATGACGGCGAGGCCCATGCCGAGCGCGGTGTCTATCTTCTTAGAGACGCCCATGAACGGGCAGATGCCCATGAACTTGACGAGGATGAAGTTCTCGATGAGGATGGCGCCGAGCGCGATCGAGAAGATGGAGGTGAAGTCGAGACCGTTACTCATTGACGACCGCCTCCTCTGCATGTGCCGCTTCAAGCGAAGCGATGACGCTCATCTTGCCCGCGGCAAGCTCCTTGTTGCGCTTTCTGTTGGTGATGCCCTGGACTATCGCGATGAGAGTGCCGAGCGTGAGGAAGCCGCCGAACGGGAGTATCATAAGCAGCGCGCCGTACTCGGCGGGGAAGATGCGGATGCCGCTTCCGGAGCCGTCGGTGACGATGCGCAGACCCGCCTCGCCGACGTCTATGAGGCCGCCGCCGAAGGTGCCGCTTCCGATGAACTCACGGATTATGCACATCACTATCAGCACGAGCGTGTAGCCGAGGCCCTGGAAGATGCCGTCGAGCGCGGAGGCGCCGACGCCGTTTTTCGAGGCGAAGGATTCGGCACGGCCGATGATGATGCAGTTGACGACTATCAGCGGGATGAAGACGCCGAGAGACTTGCTCAGCGCGGGGACGTATGCCTGCAGGAGCAGGTCGACTATCGTGACGAACGCCGCGATGATGACGACGAACACCGCGATGCGGATGTTGGAGGGGATGATCTTGCGGAGCAGGGAGATGACGATGTTGCAGCAGGTGAGGATTATCAGGACGGAGAGACCCATGCCGACGCCGTTGAAGAGCGACGTGGTGATGGCCATGCAGGAGCACATACCGAGCAGCTGCACGAGGACCGGGTTCTGTCTGACAACGCCGTCAACGAAAAGCTTTTTTACGCTCATTTACCGGCGCCTCCTCTCATGTATTCTGCGGCAGCGAGCGCGGCGTTGACACCGCGGGTGACTGCGCGCGAGGTAACGGTAGCTCCCGTGAGAGCATCTATATCTCCGCCGTCCTTGGTAAGAGCGGCCTCGCTCTTGCCGACGTACTGGGCGCGGAATTCGGGCTTGGAGGCGTTGTTGCCGAGTCCGGAGGTCTCGGACATGCTCACTATGGAGACGCCCGCGACGGCGCCGGAGGCGTCGATACCGACCATCATGTCGATCTCTCCGCCGAAGCCGGAGGGCTTGACCTCGACGACGTAGCCGCCGTCAGCGGTCCACACGGAGGCAACGAGCGCGTCGCCGCCGTCGTAGATGGCCTCATTGTACGCGGAGGCGGGGAGGACCTCCTGCATGGCGGAATCCATCGCCTCGCTCTTGAGGTCGGCGATGCGGTCCTTGGTGACGTAGTTGACTACGCCGAGGAGACCCGACATTATGAGGGTCACGAGGAAGAGCGTGAGAACGAGGATCCCGATGGATACGGGCTTTTTCTTTGCCTGGTCCATTATTTATCCTCCTTTCCCGCTTCGGCCTTGAGCTTCTTCTTGTATTCGCGGGTGACGCCGAAGCGGCGGCCTCTGAAGGCCTTGTCGAGCAGCCATACGCAGATGTTCATGATCAGTATCGCGTAGCTGACGCCCTCGACGTAGGAGCCGAAGTAGCGGATGAAGATCGTTATGAGGCCGCAGCCTATGCCGAAGATGACCTGCGCGATGCTGTTGACGGGGGAGGTGGTGTAGTCGGTGGCCATGAAGATGGCGCCGAGCATCACGCCGCCGGAGCAGAGGTTCCAGAGCATCCAGGTGAGGCGGTCGTTGCCGCGCGGGAAGATGAAGCTCAGCACGGCGACCGTGAGGATGAAGGCGAGGGGGATACGCAGGCTGATGACCTTGCGGATGACGAGGTAGATGCCGCCGAGCAGGAGGGCGACGACGCTTATCTCACCGATGCAGCCGCCGCAGTTGCCGAAGAACGCACCGAGAAGGGTGATGCTTTCGGGAAGAGTGGAGGTGTGCAGGGAGGCGAGCGGGGTCGCGGCGGTGACGGCGTCGGAGAGATCGAAGAAGCCCTCGTATGACTGCGGAGCCATCCACGTCGTCATGATGACGGGCCAGGAGAAGAGGAAAGCGCGCCCTGCAAGAGCGGGGTTGACGAAGTTCTTTCCGAGTCCGCCGAAGAGCTGCTTGACTATGACTATCGCGAAGAACGCGCCGACGACGGGGATCCACCACGGGGCCGTCGGGGGCAGGGTGAAGGCGAGGAGCATTCCGGTCACGACCGCGGAGAGGTCACCGATGGGATTGTCCTTCTTCATTATCTTGCAGTAGAGGAACTCGAACAGCACGCAGGCGGCGACGCTTATGAGCGTGACGAGCAGCGCACGGAAGCCGAACATCCAGCATCCGGCAATGAGAGCGGGAATGAGCGCGATTATCACGTCGAGCATGATCGAGCGCGTCCCGTCAGGCGCCCTCAGATGGGGCGACGATGTAACTTTCAGCTTTATTTCATCCATTTCGCATCACTTCTTTCCCGCAGCGTTGAGCTTCTGCTTTGCCGAGCGGACCGACTGGACGAGCGGCAGCCTGCCCGGGCAGATATAGGCGCAGCTTCCGCACTCCATGCAGTCACGCACGTTGAGCTTATTGAGCATGTCGAGGTCACCGGCACGCTCGTACAGATAGAGATAGAGGGGGCTCAGGTGCATCGGGCAAACGCCGACGCATCTGCCGCAGCGGATGCAGGTGGGCTTTTTCGCGGCGGGAGGCTCTTCGGGCACCGTGATGGCGCCGGTCGCTTTCAGAACGGGCACGTCGAGGTCGAATATGGCGTTGCCCATCATCGGGCCGCCCATGACGACCTTGTTGTAGCCCTCCTTGAGGCCTCCTGCGGCGTCGATGAGCATACGTACCGGAGTACCGACGCGGACGCGGAGGTTACGCGGCCTGGCGACGCCCGGGCCGGAAACAGTCACGATGCGGTCGATGGCGGGGATGCCCTGCTCGACGGCGCGCCAGACTCCCCACGCGGTGTAGGAGTTGAAGACGGCGCAGCCGACGTCTGCGGGCAGCCCTCCGGGCGGGACCTCGCGGCCCGTCACGGACCTAATGAGCTGCTTCTCGGCGCCCTGCGGGTAGCGGGTGTGGAAGACGAGCAGCTCGACGCCGCTGTCTCCGGCTATGACCTCGCGGACGTGCTTGATGGCGTCCTTCTTGTTGGCCTCGGTGCCTATGTAGACCTTGTCGAGTCCGAGCGCGTCACGCAGCATCTTCGCGCCGGCGACGACATGCTCCGCGTCCTCGAGAAGGAGGCGGTGGTCGGCGGTGATGAAGGGCTCGCACTCGGAGGCGTTTATGATCAGGGTATCTGCGACGCCCATCGCGCCCTTCAGCTTGAAGTACGCGGGGAATGCCGCGCCGCCGGCTCCGACGAGACCGGCCTCGTGCATTATGTCAACCAAACACTTCGGGTCCGCCTCAAACTCGTCCTTGTGGGAGCGGATGGTGTCGGCAGGGGTATCGAGTCCGTCGTTCTCGATGACGACGGTCATGACCTGACCGCCGTTGGGGTGGAGGCGGGGCTCGATGGCCTTGACGACGCCGGAGACGCTCGAATGTATCGGAGCGGAGATCGGAGCCTGGTTGTCTGCTATCTTCTGACCCATGCAGACCGTGTCGCCGACTGCCACCAACGGGGAGCAGGGAGCGCCAACGTGCATGGAAAGCGGAATTGTGACCAGAGAGGGGGCGGCAAGCGGCTCTACCGCGCAGCCGGAGCTGAGCGCCTTGCCGTCTGCGGGGTGGACTCCGCCCCTGAATCTGTGTGTCAATTCGTTCTCCTCCTGTCTTGCAATGACTTGCGGTGGTTTTTGAATAATATGCGCTTAATTTACAATAGCACAACGCTCGAATGATGTCCATATACAATATTAACAAGATATTAACGAAGCGGGGGGAATTTATCTGCGTTTGGATATGAATACACAGAATCGGATATATCACGCCGCGGGAGGCGCTCAACGCAGTTGCCAACGCGGCGAAAATATGATACACTATCAGTTCAGACGAAGGGAAAGGAGTGAGTCGGATGAAAAAAAGCGGAGCGGCCGTCATCGCGGCGTGTCTGCTCGAGCAGGGCGTGGATACCGTGTTCGGCTATCCCGGCGTCAGCGTGCTGAAAATATACGACGAGCTCTATAAAAACAGGAAGCACATCCGCCACATCCTGACCTCCCACGAGCAGGGCGCGGCGCACGCCGCCGACGGATACGCGCGCGCTACGGGAAGGACGGGCGTGTGCATCGCGACGTCCGGCCCGGGGGCGACGAACCTCGTCACGGGCATCGCCGCGGCGTTCATGGATTCCTCGCCCGTCGTGTTCATAACCTGCAACGTCCCCGAGTCCCTTCTCGGGCGCGATGCATTCCAGGAAGTCGATATAACCGGCATAGCCATGCCGATAACCAAGTGCTGCTACCTCGTGCGCTCGGCGTCCGAGATAGCGGATACGGTCCGCGAGGCGTTCGCGCTCGCGTCATCCGGAAGGCCGGGCCCCGTGCTTATAGACGTCATGGGAAACGCCGTGACGGAAACGGTGGAATACGCTCCGCCCGCGCCCGGCAGCCATACAGTGACCGCGCGGCGCGCGGCGCGTCTCCTTGCCCCCGTGCAGACGGACGCCGAGGGAGTGAGGGCCCTTGCAGGGGCGATAAAAAACGCCGAGCGCCCGCTCATCATGGCGGGCGGCGGCACGGTGCGCTCGGGCTGCGCGGCTGAGCTCCTCGCCGTCGCGGAAAAGGCGGACGTGCCCGTCTGCTGCACGATGATGGGCCTCGGAGCCATCAGCTCGGAGCATCCGCTCTATATGGGCATGGCAGGCGTCTACGGGGATTCCCGCGCGCGCCGCGCCGTCGCCGAATGTGACCTCCTCGTCGCCGTGGGCGTGAGATTTTCAGACCGCATCACGGGGACGGACGGCGGCTTCGCGCCGAAGGCGAGGATAGCCCACGTGGATATAGACCGCTCCGAGATAGACAAAAACGTCATGACGGACCTCCACATAGTAGGCGACGCGGGAAGCGTCCTCGCCGCTTTGTGCGGAGAGCTTGAAGCTCAGCGCAGACCCGAGTGGCGCACGCTCCTCGCGGAGACTCCGGAGGCGGATACGGGGGCGCCGGGCGCTCTCGTCAGGGCAATCAAGCGCGCCGTCGGGCCGGACGCGGTCGTCGTCACGGATGTCGGCCAGCACCAGCTATGGACCTGCCGCTCCTTCGGCTTCGAGCGGCCCGGAGCGCTCATTACGAGCGGCGGCTTCGGCGCCATGGGCTTCGGGCTCGGCGCGGCGATAGGCGCGAAGGCGGGCGACCCGTCCCGCACGGTCGTGCATATAACGGGCGACGGGAGCTTCCGCATGAATCTGACGGAGCTCTCGACGGAGAAGGCGTACGGACTGCCCGTGGTAACGGTGGTATTCAATAACGGAGCGCTCGGCATGGTGCGGCAGAACCAACGCCTGCTCATGCGCTCGCACTACTGGCAGACGACGCTCGACAGAGGGCCGGATCTCATGGCTGTCTGCGCGGCGTACGGGCTCCCCGGGATGCGCGTTTCGGACGCGGACGGGCTGTATGGAGCCGTCCTCGCGCTGAAGGATTCCGGCGGAGTCATAGATTGCAGGGTAGGCATCGACGAAGAAGTCACGGCAGGATAACGGAGGCAGAAAATGAAGAGAACACTTTCCATCCTCGTTGAAAACAGCGCCGGCGTGCTCAGTCAGGTGACGCGGCTGTTTTCCCGCAAAAACTGGAACATAGATTCGCTCGCCGTCGGCGAGACGCAGGACCCCTCCGTCTCGCGCATCACCGTCATGGTCGAGGGCTCCGAGCAGAGGCTCCGTCAGGTAGAGGCACAGCTCGGCAAGCTCCTGCCGGTCATCAGCGTGCGCGTGCTCGACGAGGATTTGAGCATCCACCGCGAGTTCGTGCTCGTCAAGGTGCGCGCCGAGGACAAGGACAGCCGCGATGAGATAATCTCCATCGTCAACGTGTTCCGTGCCTCGATAGTGGATATATCCCGCACCTCGCTCATGATAGCCATAACGGGCGATCAGGCGAAGACGGAGGCGATGCTCGCGCTGCTGAATGATTTCGGCATCCTCGAGCTCGCGCGCACGGGCATGATAGCGCTCGAGCGCGGCGCGGCGACGATATACGATGCGAGCAAGAGCCGTTCGGAGTTCGATTATGCGAAATCCGTCGTGCTTGCGGAGGACAGCGATGATAAACAGCAAAAGTGACGCCAAAAAGGAAAAGCGCTTTTTCGCGATATTCCTGATCATAGTCTTGATAGTCGGGGCAGGACTGTTCCTCTGGGGACAGTACAACGGCGCCTATCAGGTGTTCAACGCGGGCTTTTTCCGCTATGACCTTGCCAAGGTGAGAAATGCCGATGCCGCCTGGCAGCTGACCGAGGAGGAGCAGGCGAGGCGCGACGAGCTGCTCGGCGAGGCCGTCGAGTGGAAGAGCGCCGCGGGCGGCGAGAGGCGCACCTTCTCCGCCGTGACCGTCGGCGACGAGGAAAACGGCGTGCCGACCCTTGAGCTTGCCTACGACGTATACGATCAGGGCTCGGACACGACCGTCATCATCCTTCACGGATACGACGAGAGCACCGCCGAGGCGGAGATATTCGCCCCGTACTGGTGGGACAAGGGCTTCAACGTCATGATCCCGGAGCTCCGCGGCCACCGCGGGGACGATATGGAGCCGACGACCTTCGGCGTCTGGGAGAGTCTCGACCTTTACGATATGATATGCGCCGAAGGGCTTGACAGTCCCGATACGCGCCTGATAGTCTGCGGACGCAGCATAGGCGGCGACGCCGCGCTGCTGCTTGCGGAGAACGAGGAGCTCGGCCGCGGAGGGATAGACCTCATCGTCGCCGAGACCGTGTATACAGACATGAAGACGTATGAGCTCCGCTGCCTGCGCCATCAGTTCAACCTCGGCAACATCTTCGTCGGCGAGATCCTCGACACGCTCTGCAAGCGCGGCTTCGGCTTCGAGCCGGAGGAGATAAACATCCGCGCAAAGGCCGTCGTGACGGACGTGCCGGCGGTATTCCTCGCGGCTGACGAAAAGGTCGTCGGCGGTGACATGACGACGACGGTGTACGATGCGTGGGGCGGCGAAAAGAAGCTCGTCTGGCTTGACAGCGGGCGCTATCCGAGCGTCTACGCGGACGCGCTCGACAGCGGAAGATACGACGCGGCGGTATCCGCGCTTTTGGAACTGACGGAACTGACCAAGGAGGAAAAATGAAGATCAAGATAACCTGTGACAGCACCTGCGACCTCTCCGCGGAGCTGTATGAACGCTATGACATCGGCGTGCTGCCTCTCCACATCATCAAGGACGGTGTGTCCCTTTCCGACGGCGTGGACATCACGCCCGACGACATATTCGCCCATGTCGAGGCGGGCGGCGCCATGTGCTCGACCGCCGCGGTGAACGTCGAAGAATATACGGAGTTTTTCTCCGGGTATCTGAAGGATTACGACGCCGTCGTGCATATAAACATCAGCAGCGAATTCTCGACCTGCTATCAGAACGCCTGCATCGCCGCCGAAGACCTCGGGAATGTGTACCCGGTCGACTCGCGCAATCTCTCGACCGGAAGCGGGCACCTCGCCATCGACGCCGCTATCATGGCGGCGGAGGGCATGGGGGCGGAGGCCGCCGCCGCGAAGCTCCGTGAGATGACGGCGAAGCTCGACGTCAGCTTCATCCTCGATACGCTCAAATACCTGCACCTCGGCGGGCGCTGCTCCGGCGTCGCGGCGCTCGGCGCGAATCTGCTGTCCCTGCGCCCGTGCATCGAGGTGAAGGACGGACGCATGACCGTCGGCAAGAAATACCGCGGCAAGTCCTCCGTGTGCATCAAAAAGTACATCGAGGAAAGGCTCGCGGGAAGAGATGACCTCGACCTGCGCCGCATTTTCATAACCCATTCCGGTCTCGAACCCGAGCTCCTTGCAGAGCTCCGCGAGCTCGTCGCGGGCATCGCGCCCTTTGAGGAGATAATCGAGACGCGCGCCGGCTGCACTATATCCAACCACTGCGGCCCGCGCTGCATGGGCGTGCTGTTTTACACGAAATAAGACTTGCCCCGCGCTGCGGGAGGGAAGGAGAGAGCTTCATGGAGAAGATTCGCCCGTGGGTATGTGAGCAGAGCTATATCCTGCGCCCGGAGCACATGAACTGCAATAACAGGCTTTTCGGCGGTCACATGATGATGTGGATAGACGATGCCGCCGGAGTCGCCGCAAGGCGCTATTGCGGGAAAAACATCACCACCGCCTGTGTCGACAATCTCGACTTCCTCGCCGGTGCGTTCGTCAACGAGACGATAGTGCTGTACGCGACCGTGACCTACGTGGGCAGAACGTCCATGGAGGTCACGGTACATACCTATTCCGAGAAGCTCGACGGCAGCCGCGTCCTCATCAACATAGCGCACCTCATTGAGGTCGCGCTCGACGACGACGGGAACGCCTGCCCCATCGAGCCCTTCGTACCCGAGACGGAGGAGGAGAAACGCAACTGGGAGGAGGGCCGCCTGCGCTACGAGGCGAGAAAGGCCCAGATACACAGATAAATAAGCATATAAAAAGCGACAGCCATCCTTGGATGTCTGTCCCAAAAGTGGTGGAAGCGATGCTTCCTCCGCTTTGCTTTCTGCCCGTTCAGAACTGCGGCTCCATGATGCGCTTGTAGTACCCGTCCGCCATGTAAAGCGCGGCGGCGGGGTTGTGCCCGAGAACGCGGTCCTTCGTGATGACGCTCGTGCAGAGCGCCTTCGAATGCTTGATGAAAAGGCTGTCGTGCCCGACGCAGAGGCCCACGATGAGGTTGAGGTCCGTCCCCGCGTCGTTGAGTATCTCGGCCTGAAGGATGGGGTTGCACATATTCACGCCGACGGCGTTGCACTCCTCGGGGATGCCTATCTCCACCTTCGGTGTCGCGCCCGCCTTGCAGACGGCGCCTATGACCTCGAAGCCGTTGATGCGCAGTATCTTCGTCAGTATGCGCGACTCCTCCGCGAGCCCGAGGCAGGTGGCGATGCCTATCTTCTTCGCGCCTATCTTGTGCGCGAACTGGATGACCTCCTCGACGCGGGTACGCCGTCCGTAGCCCTCGTACTCGACCTCCGCTGCGGCGATGGCGATGCGGTTGTTCTCCGGCTCACGGAGCTCCGCCATGGCGCACTCGTAGGTGCTCCTGTCGGCGGCGGTAGTGGGGCAGAACTCGGGGTAGACGCCCTCTTCGTAATGGCAGTGGTGCGAGTGGCAGTCCACGCAGGAAAGCTTTTTATCCATGATGACACCTCCGTAATATGCAGATATCATACCCCCGCGCGCCCGCAAAATCAAGCGCGCGTCCATGCAGAGGACACAAAAATAAGGGCCGGAGCTCCGGCCCTTATCCGTTATTTCACGTAAAGATCGATGACTGCCTGCGCCGCGGCGGCGTCGTCGGCAACGCAGTAGACGAGATAGTTCCCGCTCGTTTTGAGTATCGCGGCTTCAATCTTGGGGACCTCCGTCGGGATATAGTCGGGGAAGCTCTCCTTCTGGAAGGTGAGACGGTCGCGGACGGTCTTCTCTATGCGGTCGAGCGCGTCCTTGTCCTTTGCCTTGATGACCGCCGTCTCCTCGGCGGTCGCGCCGCTCGAGAAGCGGAAGTACGCGTCCTCACAGTCGGCGGGGTCGAGCATGAATATCATGCAGCCGAGCTCGGCATCGACGGGCTCGAGCACCTCGATGAAGGGCGACTTTTCGGCAAGCGCGGCGTCGAGCGCGGCGATGTCGACGTCCTTGGCCGCAGCCGGCGCACAGCCTGCGGCAAGCGCGAGGATGAGCAGCAGCGCACATGTAATGGCGATAGTCCTTTTCATTTCATGGGTCCTCCGTTAGTGTCATTCCGCGTCGTTCGCGCGGGGAACTGCGGTATGCGTCTTGAGATAGTCGAGCCACAGCTCGCAGTAGTATTTGCCGAAGTGCACGCCGTCGGAAGCGGCACCCTCGGGCAGGTTGCCCTCACCGTCGGCGACGGCCTCGTAGGTGTTGATGTAGTGCGCGCCCTTCTCCTCGCAGATCTTCATGAGCTCCTCGTTGAAGGCGCGGATGCGGTAATTCGTGAATACGCTCTCGTCGTCGGACTTCGCCTTCGTGACCGGCATTATCGCCTGAACGTATATCTCGGCGTTATACTGCCTCATCCGGACGGAATCTATGACCTGGGAATACTGGTCGTGGTAATTCTCGTAGGGAATGCCGATCTCATTGATGCCGAGCATTATGTAAACCTTTTTGTACTGCTTCCACGTGAGAGCCTGCATGATGGAGACGTACTCGCCGTCTCCTACGCCGATGACGGGCTCGGAGTAGATGTTGCCGACGCTGATGGAGCGCCCGGCGAGTATAGTCGCAGTACGCAGGCCGCTGTACATCTGGAAGCCCTGCGTGCGCGAATTGCCTATGAATACCGTGTCGGAGAAGAATTCGTCGTCAACGGCTTCGCTTTCTGGCACGGCCATGCCGCAGGCGTAGTCGATAAGCGGCTCGCCGAGACCTGTTTCGTAGTCGTATTCGGGCTCCGGCGTGGGAGTCGGGGTGGGCTCCGGTGTCGGGGTCGGGGTAGGAGTCGGAGTGGGTGCAGGCGTCGGTGTCGGAGTCGGGGTAGGCTCCGGCGTAGGCTCGGGCGTGGGCTCCGGAGTCTGCACGGCGGCGGGCGCGGCGTAGACCGAGCTTGAAAAAACGCAGAAGCCGACAAGGAATACGGCTAAGAGAAGCACGGCGGGAATGAGCCGCGCAAGAATATCTTTACGGCGCAAGACGAGGCCTCCAATGATTTATGTCAACCGATGACCTCCGCCGCGGCGGGCGTGAGGCAGGATGAATGCCAGTTGCTCTTAAATAGTATCAAAACCCCGGGAGTTATGCAAGGATAAAAGCGGAAAAAGTCGAAAAAGGGCAGGGTCTGCCGCGGCTCTTGACAAAGGAACGCAGAGATGGTACTGTATATATGTCTTCAGGGCGGGGTGAAAGTCCCCACCGGCGGTAAAGTCCGCTAATCGCGTTCCCGCGCGACCGAACCGGTGCGATTCCGGTACCGACAGTTAAAGTCTGGATGGAAGAAGACGTGTCCCGCTTTATTTATTCGGCGGGGCCGCTGCCCGAGATCATTTTGATCCGGGCATTTTTTGTTGCCCGGGAAAGGAAGATCGGAATGAACAAAAAGAAATTCGGAACGAAGCAGCTCACCGTCATGGCAATGATGATAGCGATAGCGTACATCGTCGTGTTCATTTGCCACTTCGTGATGCCGCCGCTCGTCGAGCAGCCGCCGTTGAAGCTCGATCTGAAGGATGCGGTCGTCGTTATGGCGGGCTTCATGCTCGGGCCCGTCCCCGCGCTGTGCATAAGCGTCATAGTGTCGTTCATCGAGATGCTGACGATAAGCAGCACGGGCCCGATAGGCCTGCTCATGAATGTGCTGTCGACCTGCGCGTTCGCCTGCACGGCGTCGTTCCTGTATAAGAAGATCCACACGAAAAACGGCGCGGTCATATCGCTGCTCTGTGGCGTGGCGGTCATGGTGATCGCGATGATACTTTGGAACTACATAGTGACGCCGATGTATCAGGGCGTTCCGCGCCCCGTCGTGGCGAAGCTGCTCGTGCCGGTGTTCCTGCCGTTCAACGCGATCAAGGGCGGCGTGAACATGGCGATAACGCTACTTGTCTACAAGCCGCTGTCGACGGCGCTTCGCAAATCGCGCCTCATGGCGGACGGGAGCGAGCCCGCGAAGACCGGGGGGAAGCAGAAGCTCAGCGCGGGGATATACATCCTCGGCGCGGTGCTCCTCGTGAGCTGCGTTCTCTTCGCGCTCGCGCTTGCGAAGGTCATATAACGAAAGTAAAAATCTCCGAAACCGTGCCGTTTCGGAGATTTTTATCCCGTCAGCCGGGGAGGTTGTCCGTGCCGGAGGGTGACGGTGCGGCAGACGGCGAAGCGGAGGCTCCGGGCGCGGAGGCTTCGGGAGCGTCCGAGGTGCCGGGCATGGAGATGATGGGTGAGGAGGACACGTCTGCCGTAGGCGAGGTAGTCACGTTGGGCGTTACCAGCGGAGAATTCGTCGCGCCGGGCGTTGCCGTGACCTTCATCGTGGGACTGGGCGAGGGTGCCGGCTTTGTCGTGCATCCGGCGAGCATCGCCGCGGCAAGCAGCGAGACGAGCACCGGAGCGACAGTACTTCTGCGATTCATGATGATACCATTCCTTTCGTTGTCAACGACATTGGTATTATTGCGCGCGGGCCGGAAAATATACGCCCGTCCGACGTTCCCGCGCCTTGCAGCAAAAATATGAAAAAAACGGACCGCGCCGCATCCGGGCGAAGGGCCGGGGCGGACGGAAACTATGTTTTTCCGCCGCGCCTTTTTCCTGTTGACATTTTGCGGTATGCTGTGTTATAATCGCCAATGTTCGAGGGCTTGTAGCTCAGTTTGGTAGAGCGCACGGTTCGCATCCGTGAGGGCGAGAGTTCGAGTCTCTTCAGGTCCACCAATAAAAAGGCAGTAGATTTTGATAGAAAGTCTACTACCTTTTTTCTTTGTAAAAACACTTGAAAATCAAGGCTTTTCAAGACATAGGGTTTGCTTTATCCCGCTGTAGGAGCATTTCCGCAGCGGGATTTTTTCGTTTTCCGGGCGTTTTTTCGTACATCCGATATGGTAGGGTTTACTTTGTGGGGTATGGGTTTACTTTGTACCCATAAAGTAAACCCATACCCCACAAAATAAACCCTACCATATCGGATGTACGAAAAAACGCCCAGAAAACGAAAAAATCCCGCTGCGGAAACGTTCCTACAG
>JAZQQE010000032.1:0-4391 GCA_045628845.1 Oscillospiraceae bacterium | reverse complement strand
CGGGGCAGGCACGGCCCCGGGCTCCTTATTATTTTTGTTAAAAGAGACTTATTTCTCCTTCGGGGGCAGCTCAACGAAGCCCGTCACGATACGGCCGCGCGCTATTGCGTAGAGCAGAAAGCGGCGCGCATCGAAGAACACGGTCTCGCCCGTCTCCGGGAAGCGGAAGAGGAAGCGCTTGTCGCCGGTCTCGACGGCCTGCAGAGCAAGCGTAACCGGAGACGCGAGGGGAGCTTCGGGCGCCTTGCGCGCAGGCTCTCCGGAGGAGAACGGATTGGGGATGTCGGGCTCAGGAGAGGGAGCGAGCGTCACCGCGCCGTTTTTGAAGGCTGCCGTAAGCATGTAGCCGGAGGCGAGGCCGAGCTCGGTCTCCCATCCCTCGAGGATCTCGGGGAGCGCAGACGCGCACGCCGCGGCCTTTTCGGTGTCAAGAGCCTTCAGGCTCTCATCTGGCAACTCCTCCACGAGGAGCAGCCTGCCCGCCATGTCAACGAGGAAAAGGTCGTCGTCACACTTGACGGCGAGCTCGTTTCCGAACTTGACGGCGGAGCCGTCGGAGAAAAGCGCGGTCCTGCCGATGAGTTCTTCCGAATTCGGAAGTCCGAAGAGGAGGTTCCTGCCTTCGTTTGAAGCGTAATCAAATATGCTCATTTCATTCACCTCGTTTGATTCAGCGGACGAAGAGCGAGCTCTTCTGCGCGAGCACATCGCTTGCGTCGTGGAGGACTCCGAACGCGCCGAGAGTTCCGCCGTCGCCGTCAGCCCCGAGTGAACGGCCGACGTCGTGCATTTCATCAAAGTTTATCAGGACGAGGATACTGTCGCCGAAGCCGCTTCTCCTGGCCTTGACTGTTTCGAGTATGCTCACGAGATAGAGGCGGTCGCGTATCTTGACGACACTACAGTAATCCTCGTATGGGTCCCTCGGCATGGGTTTCCGCTCTCCGGAGCCAGAGGGGGTCTGTCTGAGCGACGGGTTGCCTCTGTACGCACGGGCGAGGCCGCGCGGCGTAAAGGCGACGCGGTAATAGTGCTCGGTAGCGTAAACATGGGCGATGTCGAAGCTTCCGTAGTTCCAGTCGACGGACACACCCATGAGGTCGGTGGTGAAGCCGTGGCGCGCGGTCGGCACGGTGCCGTCTTCGCGCCTGATGCCGCCGAACACGAAATCGACGGAGGGCACTCCCGGAATCTTCGGATTTATATAGAGATGGCCGAGGACCATCGTGACGAGGTCCTGCACAAGGTCAAGCACCAGCGTATAGCTGAGTCTCGGACGCTGGGTGGGCTCTTCGAAATTGACGTAGTAGCAGCGGTCGGCGGCCTTGAGGCATTCGTAGGGGTACTCTTTTTCCTCGCCCGCAGTTCCGAAGGAAAGCGTTTTGCGGTCTTTGAAGGTCAGGATGCGGTCATATCCGTCATCAAACTCCAGCGTGAACTGCCTTCCGGTCAGTTCATAAACAAGCGGAGGGCGGAATTTGGAAAGCGATCCGGTAAACTGATTCGGCGTTAAAGTCATAGAATAACCTCCGGTTTCATTATATTTTACCCTCCGCCGTGAGCGTTCCGCTCCCGGCGCGGGCATTTCCGACAAACAGGGTCCGCACGCACGAAGCTGCGGACGCGCCCGGAAGCAGGTTTCCGTGCGCTTCGGGCACATACTCATTATAATAGCATCTCTGTGAGAATTCAATTCACATACGGTGTTTTCGGCCGACGTGCGGGCTCTTCGGAAGATACAGCAAAAAAGCCCCCGCCTTTCGATAAAGGCGGGGGCTTTGCTTATCGGAATCAGACGTGGTGCTCGGCGCGGGAGATGATGTCGTTCTGCATCTCGGTCGTCATGTCGACGAAGTACGCGGAGAAGCCCGCTATGCGGACGACGAGGTTGTGGTATTCCTCGGGGTTGGCCTGCGCCTTGCGGAGCGTTTCGGCGCTGACGACGTTGTACTGTATCTCCATGCCGCCCTGCTCGAAGTACGTCTTCGTCATGTCCTCGAGCTTGTCGACGCCCTCGTCCGCCTGCAGGGAGGACGGGTGTATCTTCAGGTTGAGCGCCATGCCGTCCATGTAATGGCCGTGCTCGAAGTTCACCGCCGAGGAGAAGACGGAGGTGGGTCCGTTCGTGTCGCGGCCCTGCGCGGGGCTGCAGGCGTCGGCGATGGGATCGCCGGTCTTTCTGCCGTCGGGCGTCGCCCAGGTTATCTCGCCCTGCACGACGTGGTCGGACGCGCCGAAGGTACCGCACTTATAGACCTTGCAGCGGCAGGTCGAGAAGCCGCGGGTGATGTTGTAGTAGAGGTCCATGACGTACTTCATCTCGACGTCGGCGTAGGGGTCGTCGTTGCCGTAGTGCGGGACCTCGTTGAGCACGCGCTGACGGAGCACCTCGTAGCCCTCCCAGTTGGCGAGGATGGCGTTGAGGAACTCCTCGCGGGTGGCTATCTTCTTGTCGAAGACGATGTATTTGAGCGCGGTGAGCGAGTCGGCCGTAGTGGCGAGGCCCGTCGCCGTTCCGCCGTAGGAATTGTACTTCGCGCCGCCGGAGGAGACGTCCTTGCCCTTCTCCATGCAGCCCTCGACGGAGATGGAGAGGTTGGGATAGACGTACAGGCGGGGATACTCGTGCTCGGTGACGTTGTTGAGCGTGGCGGACCACGTCAGCATCCAGCGGCATATCTTCTCGAACGCGGCACGTACGTCGTCCATGCTCTCCATTTCGGTCAGGCTGCCGGAGCAGAGATTTTTCGGGCACTGCGCGCCGTTTATCGGGTTGATGCCGTTATTGATGGCCATGACGAGCGCGATGGCCCAGAATATGCCGTTGTGGCCCATGGCGGAGCCGTTGGGCGCGGGGTAATCGTTGCCGGAGCCCGTGACCTCCTGGCAGCCGATGATGGCGAAGTTGCGCGCATCCTCGAGCGTGAAGCCGAGCTCGCGCTGGAGCGAGGGGATGATGACCTCGTCGTTCTGCAGCAGAGGCAGACCGCCGACGCGGGCGGACGCCGCCATCGCGCAGTCCCACAGCTTCTTGGGAGTGTCCTTCGTCACGCGCATGGAGATCGTCGGATCGTGCAGGTCGAGGCGCGCCATGGTCTCGAGCACCATGTACGTTATGGGATTGACCGCGCACTCGCCCGTCTCGGGCACGGTGCCGCCGATGGTCGTGTGCTGGTAGGAGACGCCTATGCCGGTGGTGCGGGCGTTCTTGCCGAAGCCGCCGCCGTAGAACGTGTTTATCTTGAGGAAGAAGCCGTCGACGAGCTCCTGCGCCTCGTCGAGCGTGATGCGCCCGGCCTCGAGGTCGGCCTTGAGGAACGGCCACGTGTACTGGTCGAAGCGCCCGAGGCTCGTGACGCCCGGGTCGTTGTCCGATTTGAGGAATACGTCGTAGATGAGCGCCATCTGGCAGGCTTCCCAGAAGGTGCGCGGCGTCTCGGTCGCGATATGGTCGAGGCTGTCGGCACGGCTGAGGTATTCCGCCTTCTTCGCGGGGTCGGAGGCCTTTTCCGCGAGCTCGCGGGCGAGGTCGGCGTAGCGTCTTGTCAGCGTGATGGCGCCGTCGCAGGCGACCGTCGCGGCCTTGTAGAACATATACTTGCCGATGTCGTCGCCCATGATGTTGCCTTCGCGCTCATCCATCCAGTCCTGCGCCTGCTTTCTGATGGCGGCGTAGCCCTGACGGATGATGTTCTGGTAGCCGGGGGTCAGGTGTCCGGGCGGGAGAAGGATGGGCCAGCCGCCCTTCTTGCCGGACGGGTTGGCCTGCAGGGCGAAGAGCTTTTCCGCGCCGTCGGGTACCCAGAAGGGCGCGCCGAAGCCGCCGTCGAGCACGCTTTTTTCCTTGGTTATCTCGCGCAGCTTTTTGAGCTCGTCCGGCGCTATCGCCATGCGCTGATGAGAGTAGAAGGGGTCGTCCTCGGGCGCGTGGTGCAGTCCGTCTTCGAGGATGGGCCACGTGTTCTCGATATCGACGGTCATCCAGCCGGTACCGTTGGCGGCGCCCCAGCCCTTGGTGCCGAGGCTGCCGAAGAAATATTCGTCCTCGTGGAGATTCAGGGGCATACGTTCAAGGACGTAGAGAGAGATAAAGGGCTTCTGGAGAAGCGGCGGGTACTTGAAATATTTTTTCCTTGCTTCGAGCTGCAGGCGCGCCTTCTCCGAGTCGGCGACCATCAGTCTGTCGCGGACCGCGTCGCGGAGCCGCGCGACACGCTCTGTATAGGGTTTGAAGGTATACATGGCGCATTTCCTTTCATTATCCGTTTTGATGGTGCGGGACACGCGCCCCGCACGTTTCTTCTGTTCCTATTATACCATCGTGAAAATGCGTGTGCAACAATCTATCTTCGCCGTGAGTGAATAAAAAATCGCTTACACACGAAAAAAAA
>JAZQQE010000031.1:0-53552 GCA_045628845.1 Oscillospiraceae bacterium | reverse complement strand
CAGAACGACATGGCTACGATCCGACTTCAGACCAACGAAGGAGAAGAAGATGCACGGCTCGATAAGCTCGAAGGAGTTTCTCGGCGACGAGCTCATGGTGGTGCGCGGACTCACGAAATCGTTCGGCGAGCGCACGCTGTTTTCGGGCGTTGAGCTCCTCGTGCAGGGCGGCGAGCGCATCGCCGTCATCGGTGACAACGGGACGGGGAAGTCGACGCTCATCGGCTGCCTGCTCGGACTTACCGACCCCGACGACGGGCTCGTGAAGCTCGGCCCGTCGGTAAAAGCGGCGTATCTGCCGCAGATAGTACGCTTTGCAGATCCGTCGATGAGCGTGCTCGATACCGCCATCCGGGAGGCCAAATGGACCCCGCAGACCGCGCGCAACAGGCTCGGAGCATTCAAATTCTCGGGCGACGACGTGTTCAAGCCCGTGTCCGCCCTCTCCGGCGGCGAGCAGAGCAGGCTCCGGCTCTGCATACTCATGAAGGACGATATCAACCTGCTCGTGCTCGACGAGCCCACGAACCACCTCGACATCGACTCGCGCGAGTGGATGGAGGAGGCGCTCGCGGACTATGACGAGGCTCTGCTCTTCGTGTCGCACGACAGATATTTCATAAACAGATTTGCCACCCGTATCTGGGAGATAGAAAACGGGAAGCTGACCGACTGGCCCTGCACCTTCGAGGAATACCGCGAGCGCAAGGCGCGTCAGACCTCGGTCGAGCAGGCCGTAAAGACGGAAAAACGCCGTGAGGCGAAGAAGGCGGCGGGCCCCTCGCGCGAAAAGCGCATGGCGACGCTCGAAAAACGCATCGCCGCCGCCGAGGAAAAGATCGCGCAGCTCGATTCCGACGTCGAGACCTACGCGACCGACTATGAGAAGCTCTCCGAGCTCTTCGAAGCGAAGTCCGCCGCCGAGGCGGAGCTCGATTCGCTCTACGAGGAGTGGTCGGAGCTCTCGGAACAGGAATAATGAAAAAGAACCTTACTGTACCCGTCATCGCGGTGATACTGATAGTCATAGCGCTTTTTATGAAGTTCGCGCTCATCGGCTATTCGTTCTCGGCGTATATCCTCGTCGCCGCGGCCGCCGTGCTGCTCGTCCTGCACTTTCTCGTGCGCGGCGTGAAAAAGGGCGTGAAGGCCGCGAAAGCGGTCACGGCGGTACTCGCCGTGCTCATCGCGGCGGGACTTGCCGTCTTCGCCGTGTCCGAGGCGAACGTAGTGAAAAACGCGCGCACCGAGGAGAGGGCCGCGCAGGCAAAGTACCTCATCGTGCTTGGCGCGGGGGTAAACGGCAGTACGCCGTCCCTCTCGCTGCGCAACAGACTCGACGCCGCGCTCGCCTTCCTTGAGGAAAACCCCGCCTCCGTCGCCGTCGTGACCGGAGGTCAGGGCTCGGGCGAGGATCTGACGGAGGCCGAGTGCATGCGTCTGTGGCTCACTGAGCGCGGCATAGCTCCCGAGCGCATCATATCGGAGCCGCGCGCTGAGAACACACGCGAGAACCTCGAATTCTCGTTCGCGCTCATCCGTGAGCGGGAGGGCGGCTCCGTTCCGGAGCCCGTCGCCGTCGTGTCGAGCGAATATCACCTCCTGCGCGCGAAGATGCAGGCGGAGAAGCTCGGAGTGGACTGCGCAGGCGTCGCCGCGAGGACGACGCTGCCCGTACTGCGGATAAACTATTTCATCCGCGAGGCGTTCGGCGCCGCGTACGAGTTCGTGAGTTGATATTTGCCGCGCGTTGTGTTATCATCACTCATCATATACAGAGGAAAGAAGTTATGCTGGATAAACTCCGGGACGTTGAGGAACGCTACCGCAAAATAGAAGAAAAGATGGCCACTCCCGAGGTCTATAACGACCCCGCCGCCGTGGCCAGGCTTTCGCGCGAGCAGAAAGAACTCGCTCCCGTAGTCGAGGCTTACCGCAGATACGTCAGATGCTCCGCCGATATCGAGGCGGCGCGCGAGCTCCTCTCCGACCCCGAGATGAAGGAGATGGCGGAGGAGGAGATATCCGAGGGCGGAAAGAGGCTTGCCGAGATCGAGCGTGAGCTCAAGCTCCTGCTCCTCCCGCGCGACCCGAACGACTCGAAGAACGTCATCGTCGAGATTCGCGGCGGCGTCGGGGGAGATGAGTCGGCGCTCTTTGCCGCCGACCTTTTCAGAATGTACTCCATGTACGCCGAGCGCAGGCGCTGGAAGTGCGATGTCACGAACATAAACGAGACCGAGCTCGGCGGCATCAAGGAGATATGCTTCATCATCGAGGGCGAGGGCGCCTATTCCTTCATGAAATTCGAAAGCGGCGTCCACCGCGTCCAGCGCGTGCCGGATACGGAGGCGTCCGGGCGCATCCATACGTCCACCGTTACCGTCGCGGTCATGCCGGAGGCGGAGGAGGTCGAATTCGAGATAAATCCCGCAGACCTTCAGATAGATACCTTCCGCTCGAGCGGAGCGGGAGGCCAGCACGTAAACAAGACGGAGAGCGCCATCCGCATCACGCACCTGCCCTCGGGCGTCGTCGTCGAGTGTCAGGATGAGCGCAGTCAGCATAAAAACCGCGAGCGCGCCATGAAAATACTGCGCGCGAAGCTTTACGACGCGGAGATGGAGCGGCAGAACGCCGCCATCGCCGCCGAGCGCCGCAGTCAGGTCGGCACGGGAATGCGCAACGAGCGCATCAGAACGTACAATTTCCCGCAGGGCCGCGTTACGGACCACAGGATAGGCCTGACGCTCTATAAGATAGAGGCCGTGATGAACGGCGACCTTGATGAACTGGTGGAGGCTCTGCGCACCGCGGATCAGGCGGAACGCCTGAAGGCCTCGGGAATGGAAGGCGATGAAGCTTGACTACTGAGCTTTTGAACTGCGCTTCGCCGGAGGAGCGGGAGCGCTCCGTGCTCCGCGCGGCGGAGCTGCTGAAAAAAGGCGAGCTCGTCGGCATCCCGACGGAGACGGTGTACGGTCTCGGCGCGAACGCGCTCGACGGTGAAGCCGTCGCGAAAATATTCGCCGCCAAGGGCCGCCCGGGCGATAATCCGCTCATCATCCACGTGACGGGAGCGGACGCGCTGTATAAGTTCTGCTCCGGAGTACCGGAGCGGGCTCTGGTCCTCGCGGAGCGCTTCTGGCCGGGTCCTCTGACGATGGTGCTCCCGAAGGCGGGCAACGTCCCCGACGAAGTCACTGCCGGGCTCGATACCGTTGCCGTGCGGTGCCCCGACAGCGAGCTGACGCTCGACGTGATAGAAAAGCTCGGCGCGCCGATAGCCGCGCCCTCAGCCAATATCTCCGGCCATCCGAGCACGACGGAGGCTGCGCACGTCATGGCGGACATGGGCGGAAAGATAGCCGCCGTGCTTGACGGAGGCCCCTGCCGCGTCGGCGTGGAATCGACGATAATAGACCTCTCCTGCGACCCGCCGAAGCTCCTGCGTCCCGGCGGGATCACGCCGGAGCAGCTCATGGAGTCGGGGCCGCTCGAATTCGACCCCGCCGTGTTCAGACAGCTCGGACCGGACGAGCGCCCGCGCGCTCCCGGCATGAAATACCGCCACTACGCTCCCCGCGGCACGGTGACGCTCATAAAGGGTGCGGCGAAGTATGCCGCGGATTACGTCAACGCGCACGGCGGGCCAGAGAGAAAAGCCGTGCTCTGCTTTGACGGCGAGCGTGAGCTCTACGACGCGCAGACCGTCATCGAGATAGGCGGCAGACATGACTACGACACGCAGGCAGAGCGCGTTTTCGCCGCTCTGCGCGCCGTGGACAACGACGCGATAGATACGATATTCGCAAGGTGCCCCGAGCCCGAGGGCGTAGGCCTCGCCGTCGTCAACAGGCTCGGCAAGGCCGCCGCGCACAGAGTCATCGAGGTGGGAGATACGAAGATCATAGGTCTTACAGGCCCGACGGGCAGCGGCAAGACGACCGCACTCGACGAGCTCGGCGCTCTCGGAGCCGTCATCGTCGACTGCGACGAGCTCTATCACGGGCTGCTCGAAAGCTGTACCGAGATGCTCGATGAGATGCGTGCGGAGTTCCCGGAAGCGTTCGCCTCCGGCAGCTTCGACAGGAAGAAGCTTGGCTCGATAGTGTTCGCAGACCCCGAAAGACTCGAACGCCTCAATGCCATAACCCACAAGTACGTCGACCGCGAGGTCACCGCCGTCATCGCGCGCTCACGCGAGGCGGGGGAGAAGGCCGTCGCGCTCGACGCCATCGCCCTCATCGAGAGCGGGCTCGGCGCGAAATGCGACGTGACCTGCGCCATCGTCGCGCCGGAGGAAAGGCGCGTGGTGCGCCTCATGGCGCGCGAGGGCATCTCCGAGGAATACGCGCGAAGCAGGATAGCCGCCCAGAAGCCGGCGCGGTGGTTCTGTGAAAATACAGATATCACGCTCAATAACGACGCAGACGAGGAGAGCTTCCGCCGTCTGTGCCGCTCCAAATTCAAAGCTCTGCTCACCGCGGAGCAGTAAGGAAGAAAAACAATGGATTCTGCTATCTTCGAAAGACTTGAATCGAACGTCCGCTCTTACAGCAGGCATTTCCCGGCTGTCTTCACCCGTGCCAAGATGTCAAAGATGTATTCTGCCGACGGCAGGGAGTACATCGACTTCTTCAATGGCGCCGGTGCTCTCAACTACGGACACAATAACGATTTCATCCGCGACCGCATAATCGAATACCTCATGAACGACGGCATCACCCACGGCCTCGACCTCTTCACCGAGGCCAAGGGCGAGTTTTTCGCCGCCTTCGAGAAGTACGTCATGAAGCCCGCGGGCCTCGAATACAAGCTGCTCTCCTGCGCTCCGACGGGCACCAACGCCGTCGAGGCGGCGCTGAAAATAGCGCGCAAGGCGAAGGGCCGCCGCGGCGTGTTCGCCTTTGCCGGCGGCTTCCACGGCATGACGCTCGGCAGCATGGCGGTCACGAGCAGCAAGAGCATCCGCTCCGGCGCGCATACGGGTCTTCCCGACGTGACGTTCGTCCCGCATCCCGCCCGCTTTGAGGGGGACGCGCTCGCCTACATCGAGTATCTCATGACGGACGAATACTCCGGCGTCGAAAAGCCCGCCGCCGTCATCCTCGAAACGCTGCAGTGCGAAGGCGGAGTCGTGCCCATGGGCGATGAATTCCTCCGCGGCCTCGCGGACCTCTGCCGCAGGCAGGACGTCGCGCTCATCGTCGACGATATCCAGGTCGGATGCGGACGCACCGGCCCCTTCCTCTCCTTCGTGCCCTCAGGCGTCAAGCCCGACATCGTCGCTCTTTCCAAGTCCATCAGCGGCTACGGACTGCCGATGTCCCTGCTGCTCATAAATCCCGAGCTCGACGTGTTCAGACCCGGCGAGCACAACGGCACCTTCCGCGGCAACCAGCTCGCCTTCGTCGGCGCGAAGGCCGCCCTCGAATACAGGGAGAAATGCGACCTCGGCGCGAAGACCGCGGAGGACGCGAAGTTCGTTACCGAATTCATCGAAAAGCGCATCCTGCCCATGGACGGGCGCATCGTACACCGCGGCAAGGGCCTCGTGCACGGCATCGACCTCGATAAGCTCGGGCGCGACGACCTTTCCGAGAAGGTCGCGGAGCTCTGCTTCGAGAAGGGCCTCGTCATGGAGCGCGCGGGGCGCGACGACTGCGTTTTGAAGATCATGCCCGCTCTCACCATCAAGCGAAGCGAGCTCACCGCGGGCCTTGAGATAGTCGAGGCGGCGCTTAAAGAGTGCCTCTGAAATAACGTAAGAAAGGAATTCCGATATGTCACAGGACCTTTTCTACAATAACCCCAACGTATACGATCTCATGGACGATGCCGAGCGCGCCGCCTGCGACGGATTCGCCGAGGGCTACAAGAAGTTCCTCTCCGACTCCCGCATAGAGCGCGAGGCCGTCCGCGAGGCGATAAAGCTCGCCGAGGCGAAGGGCTTCAGGCCGTTCGCGCAGGGTGAGCATTACGTGCCCGGCGACAAGATATACTACGACAACAGGGGCAAATCCCTTTTCCTCGCCGTCATCGGCGAGCGCCCCGTGGGCGAGGGCATCAATCTCGCCGCGGCGCACATAGACTCCCCGAGGCTCGACCTCAAGCAGATCCCGCTCTACGAGGACTCCGGCATAGCCATGTTCAAGACGCACTATTACGGCGGCGTCAAGAAATTCCAGTGGGTCACGATACCCCTCGAGCTGCACGGCAGAGTGTGCCGGAAGGACGGCAGCTTCATCGACGTGCGCATAGGCCGCGAGGCGGACGAGCCGCGCTTCTGCATATCCGATCTGCTTCCGCACCTTGCCTCCGAGCAGATGAAGAAGCCCCTCAGCGAGAGCTTCACGGGCGAGGACCTGAACATCATCATCGGCAGCCGCCCCGACGAAGGGAAGGACGGCGACCGCGTCAAGCGCGCGATAATGAAGCTGCTCAATGAGAAGTACGGCATCATCGAGGAGGACTTCCTCTCGGCGGAGCTCATGGCCGTGCCCGCGTTCGACGTCGTGGATATCGGCTTCGACCGCGCGCTCATCGGCGGCTACGGCCACGACGACAGAGTCTGCGCGTACGCTGAGCTCATGGCAATCCTCGAGACCGAAAGACCCGAAAAGACCGCCGTGTGCCTCCTCGTCGACAAGGAGGAGGTCGGCAGCCCCGGCGTTACCGGAATGCAGTCGAGAGCGTTCGACCGCTTCATGGATTCCCTCTGCGGCGGCGCGAGGCTGTATGACTGCTATGCAAATTCCTTCTGCCTCTCTGCGGATGTCTGTAATGCCTTCGACCCGAATTACGCCTCCGTCTCCGAAAAGCGCAACGCCGCTCAGGTCAACCACGGTCTCGGCATCATGAAGTTCACGGGCTCGCGCGGCAAATCCGGCGCGTCCGACGCCTCCGCCGAGATAGTCTCGAGAGTGCGCACCATGTTCGCCAAGGCGGGCGTGGCGTGGCAGCTCGCCGAGCACGGCAAGGTCGACGCCGGCGGCGGCGGGACGGTCGCGATGTTCACGGCCGTGCGCGACATCGACACCATAGACGCGGGCGTGCCCGTTATCTCCATGCACGCTCCGTTCGAGATAATCGCCAAGGCCGACGCCTTCATGACCTACAAGGGCATGAAGGCCCTCTACGAGAGCAGATAAAGCAGAATAATCAAGCGAGACCTCCGCCAAAATAAGGCGGAGGGGGCGATCTTTTTGGATGAAAGCGGACTCGAAGAGATAGAAAAGCTCGGCGCGTCACGCGCGGAAAACGGGCGCGTGCAGTGCTTGACGGTGATAGGCCAGATAGAGGGGCACGTGCTCCTTCCGGAGACGGCGAAGACGACGAAGTATGAGCACGTCTTGCCGCTGCTTGCCGCGGTCGAGCAGTCGGAGGAGGCGGACGCGCTGCTCATACTGCTCAACACCGTCGGAGGCGACATCGAGGCGGGCATGGCGATAGCGGAGCTCATCGCGGGCATGAGCAAGCCCACGGCGTCGCTCGTCCTCGGCGGCGGGCACAGCATAGGCGTGCCGCTCGCCGTCTCCGCCGACAGGAGCTTCATCGCGCCCTCTGCCGCCATGACCCTGCATCCCGTGCGCATGTCGGGGACGGTCATCAGCGCGCCGCAGACCTTTTCGTATCTCGAAAAGATCCAGGAGCGCATCGTGCATTTCATAACGTCGAATTCCCGCATCGGCCGCGATACGCTCACGTCCCTCATGCTGAAAACGGGGGAGCTCGCGGGCGACGTCGGGAGCGTAGTGTACGGCGAGGAGGCGGTGCGCCTCGGCCTCGTGGACGAGGTCGGAGGTCTGTCGGACGCCCTCGGCTGGCTTTACGGCGCGATACGGAAAAATAAAGCGCGGGTGTGATTGCATATTGACAAGGCAAGTGGTAATATAGGAGACAAGAAATCCGTACTTCTTGTGAAAGGAACGATATCATGAACAAGATCCCGTTTTCCGAAGATGAACTGAAAGTTATCGGCTCTCATCCCGTCACGACTCAGGCCAGAATGTACGTTCCCCCGAAACTCAATACTCCCATCACTCCCAAAGAAAACGTCAGGCTCGCGTGGAAGCACGAGGGCTGCCTCTGGTTCCCTCAGGGTGCCGATTTTGCGACGATGGGTCCCCGTGTTATAGTGGACAACGTCGCCCGCGCGTTCGTGTTTGACTGCGGTCCTCTGCTCACCGACGAGCAGAAGGGCGGCAAGGATATGTTCGGCGTCGAATGGACGTACGTGCCCGTCGTCGGCGGCTCCATGGTGCAGCCCGGCGCCCCGATGCTGACCGATGCCAACGACTGGCCCGAGGTCATCAAGTTCCCCGACGTCTCCAAGTTCGACTGGGACGATTGCGCGAAGGTCAACGCGAGACTCAACGAGACCGTCCGCTCCTTCTCCGTCACCATCCTCAACGGCCTGTATGAGCGCATGATATCCTTCATGGACTTCGAGAACGCCGCCATGGCACTCATCGACGAAGAGCAGCAGGATGCCGTCCACGCCCTGCTCGACAAGCTCGCCGATATGTACATAGAGATCATCGGCCATCTCCTCGAGAGCTTCAAGCTCGACGGTATCGTCTTCCACGACGACTGGGGCTCCCAGCGCGCTCCGTTCTTCTCCCTCGACACCTGCATGGAGATGATCGTGCCGCACATGAAGAAGATCTCCGATTTCTGCCACGAGAAGGGCCTCTGGTTCCAGCTCCACTGCTGCGGCTAGAACGAGCTGCTCGTTCCCGCCATGATAGCCGCGGGCGTCGATATGTGGGCTCCTCAGCGCATGAACGACGTCGATATGCTTCGCGAGAAGTACGGCGACAAGCTCATGTTCAGCGTGTTCGCGCCCACCCTTGACAAGGACGCGACCCCCGAGCAGATAGACGCCGCCGCTCAGGAACTCGTCGCCAGGTACGTCGACGGATTCGATGAGAAGCCGATATTCATCTCCAACATGAATGCCGTTCCCGGCTACAACGAGGCTATTTACAAATTCAGCCGCAAGGCACTCTGCGGAGAATGATGCCCTTCGGGACGGCCGGATAAGTTTTTTCCTGCCGTAACTGCAAAAAAACGAAATGAAAAAGCCCGGGACGGAAGATCTCTTTTCTGTCCCGGGTTTACTATATCTATGGATAAGCCCCATGGGGCATACGCCTTCGCTCAAAAACGGAAGATCCGGCCGCCCCGCTTTTCCGGTGCCGTCCGTAATATTTCACAAAGCGTTTGCATATTATGTAAAGCTGTGGTAGTATTATAAGCGGCGCGGAGCGCGTTCACGGAGGTAAAACGGAAATGACTTTGATTTTTTCCCTTATCATGGGTCTCGTTCAGGCTCTTACGGAGTTTCTGCCCGTATCGAGCTCGGGGCATCTGTCGATATTGCAGAATCTGTTCGGAGTGGAACAAGTAGGCGAAATAGGCCTACTGTTTGACGTGATGCTCCATTTCGGCACGCTTATCTCCGTAGTCATCATGTACCGCCGTGAGATATGGGACATGATAAAGGCCTTCTTCGGCCTCTTCCGCCGCCGCAGGGAGGGCGACGCTCCGAAGAGCGATCAGGAGCGCGGCTCGGCCCGCCTGATTCTGCTCTTAGTCGTGGCGGCGCTCCCGCTCTTCGTCATTCTTCTCGTGAAGGACTACATAGAAAGTCTGTACGACAGCCTCCTCTTCGTCGGCCTCGCGCTTATCGTGACGGGCGCTCTGCTGTTCATAAGCA
This sequence comes from Oscillospiraceae bacterium, assembly GCA_045628845.1. GTDB lineage: Bacteria > Bacillota > Clostridia > Oscillospirales > Oscillospiraceae > RGIG7949. The sequence goes on along the minus strand of JAZQQE010000031.1, from coordinate 43,828 downwards.
GCAGGGTGAAGCCGGGGGAGAAAAACGAAAAATCGGCGACTATTCTCGACGCGTTTCTTGTCGGATGCATTCAGGTAGTCGCGACGGCGCCTGGCATATCCCGCTCGGGTTCGACGATAACGGCCGGCCTCCTGCGCGGCTTTGACAGAGACTTTGCCGTCAGATTTTCCTTTATCCTCTCCATCCCCACGGTGCTCGGAGCTAATTTCCTGACCCTCGTCGATGCGATAAAAGAGGGGATAGACGTTTCGATGCTTCCCATATATTTTGCCGGCGTCGTTGTGGCGGCAGTGGTCGGATGCTTTGCGATAAAGCTCGTCCGCTTCCTCGTTTCGAAGGGCAAGTTCGGCGGATTCGCGTACTACTGCTGGATAGTGGGCGCCGCCGTAGTGATAGCATCGTTCTTTATCTGATGACCGCAGAGGTGATTTGATTGGCGACCAAAAAGACCGCAAAAAAGACGAAAAAACCCGCCGCGAAGGCTGCGCCCGAGGTGCAGCCGAAGAGGCGTGAGATTGCCGCGGTGATATGCGCCGCGCTTGGCGTTTTCTCGCTTCTCAGCTTCTTCACGGGCGACGGATGGTTCCTCCGCTTCTTCATGGTGCTCATGCGCGGGCTGATAGGAGCGGGGTACTTCCTGCTGCCTTTCGCGCTCATAGGCGCGGCGATAATCCTCGGCTTCCACAGAGGCAGGCCTGTCCGTATGCGCGTTGCCTGCACGATGCTGACAACGGTCGTGTTTGGCTCTGTATGGCATCTCATCGCCTGCACGACGGAGTATGAGTGGAGCTTCAGGATGTTCGGCGAGCTCTTCTCCGACGGCATGGAAAAGGGCGGCGCGATGAGCGGCGGAGTCATATCCGGCCTGCTCGCCGTGCTTTTCAAGTCCCTGTTCAGCAAGGCCGGCGCCGCGATAGTATTCATCGTCGTCCTCGTGTTCCTCCTGCTGACGGCCTTCAATCTGACCATCAGCAAGATAATAGAGAAGATCCGCGAGCGCCCCCGCCGCGAGTACACGCCCGAGCCCGAGCGCCCCGCGAAAAAGCCCGAGACGGCCGTGCGCAGCGCGGACAAGCCCGAGAAGCGCCGCCGCCGTGTGTTCGACGCGGAGACGGCCGAGGAGCTCAAGGCCACCCCGCTCGACAGCGAGCCCAAGGCCGGGATAGACCTCCCGGTAGACGGGCCCATCAAGCCCATCCCGGAGAAAAAGTCGTTCTTCGACCCGAATCCCTCCGTCAAGACCCCCGATCAGGTCATAAAGCACGGCCGCAGGGCAGAAGCTGCTCCCGCAGCCGTGACGGAGCCCGCCGCTCCCGCACCTGTGCCAGCTCCCGCCCCTGCGCCCGAGCCCGTGCATGCCGCCGCGCCCGTGCAGACGTTCGAGCCCGAGGCAGAGCCGGCCCCCGCCTTCGTACCGTCGCCGCACGAGCAGTCCGCGGCTGCCGCAAAGAGCGCCGCGGCAAAGGTGACGAGCGACGAGGCCGCCGAGGCGGAGCTCGAGGTCGCGGCTGACATAGAAAAGAACCTCGCGGAGCCCGAGAAGCCCGCTTACGAATTCCCGCCCGTCGGGCTTCTGACGGAGAGCTCTCCGCTCGGAACGGTCGACGGCTCGGAGGAGACTCGCATAAACGCCGAGCGACTTTCCGCAGCGCTCCGCAGCTTCGGACTCAATACCGAGATAAGCAGCGTGACCCGCGGCCCGTCCGTGACGCGCTACGAGGTCGAGCTCGAGCAGGGCGTGAGACTCAATAAGCTCACCAATCTCGCAGACGACATCGCCCTCTCCCTCGGCGCGTCCGGCGTACGCATAGCGCCCGTGCCCGACAAGATAAGCATAGTCGGCATCGAGGTGCCCAACAAGCTCACCAACGTCGTCACCCTCCGTGAGATAATAGATTCCGATAAGTTCCGTCAGGCGAAATCTCCGCTCTCCTTTGCCATAGGCAAGGACATAGGCGACTCGCCCGTCGTCGGAGATATATCCAAGCTGCCGCACATGCTCATCGCGGGCACGACGGGCTCCGGTAAGTCCGTCTGCATGAACTCGCTCATCCTCTCGCTGCTCTATAAGTCGCCGCCGGAGGACGTGCGCCTAATCATGATAGACCCGAAGATGATAGAGCTCGGCATCTACAACGGCATCCCGCACATGCTCATCCCCGTCGTGACCGACCCGAAGAAGGCGGCGGGCGCCCTCCAGTGGGCGGTCATGGAGATGCTCAAACGCTACAAGCAGTTCTCCGAAAAGGGCGTGCGCGACCTTCAGGGCTACAACGAATCCGTCGACACCTCGATAGGCGAGCAGAAGCTGCCGCGCATCGTGGTACTCATAGACGAGCTCGCCGACCTCATGCTCGTCGCCGCGAAGGACGTCGAGGAGAGCATCTGCCGCGTCGCGCAGATGGGCCGCGCATCCGGCATACACCTCGTCATAGCGACCCAGCGTCCGTCGGCGGACGTCATAACGGGTCTTATGAAGGCGAATATCCCCTCGAGGATAGCCTTCGCCGTCGACAGCTCACTCAACTCCCGCATCATCCTCGACCAGACGGGCGCGGAAAAGCTCGTCGGTAAGGGCGATATGCTGTATTTCCCGCTCGGCTCGGGCAAGCCCATGCGCGTGCAGGGCACGTTCGTCACCGACCAGGAGCGCGAGGACGTCATCAACTTCGTCAAGCGCGCGGGTGACGCGGAATACAGTCAGGAGATACTCAGCGAGATAGAGCGCAACGCCGAGGGCAAGGACAAGGGCGCGAAGACCGTGTCCGACACGGAGAACACCGCCTCGGAGCTCGACGACGATGCCGACGAGCTGCTCGACGATGCCGTCATGGTAGTCCTCGAGAGCGGACAGGCCTCCGTTTCGATGCTCCAGCGCAGACTCAAGCTCGGGTATTCGCGCGCCGCTCGCATAGTCGACCAGATGGAGGAACGCGGCATAGTCGGTCCGTTCGAGGGCTCGAAGCCCCGCCCGCTGCTCATAACCCGTGAGGAGTGGGAGGCACGCAAAAACGGCGAAGCCGCGCCGCAGATGAGTATTTTTGAGGCGGAAACGGAAGAATGAGCAGACTGCTTGACGAAACGGTACAGACCATCACGGAGCTCGGCCTGCGTGTGCACGACGTGACGGTGCGCGCGGGCGGGAAGGTCGCGGACAGCCGCGTCCTCGTCCCGGGCGAGCGGGTGAACGTGTGGTCTGTTTCCAAGACGTTTACCGCCATAGCCGTCGGATTTGCCGTCGACGAGGGCCTCTTCGGCCTCGATGACCGCTTTTCCGACCTCTTCCCGGAGTACGGCGCAGAGGGCTGCGGCATGACCGTCTCCGACGCCATCAGCATGAAGACGGGCCACGGCGAGTGCCCCATTATGAAGCGCGAACGCGCGGGTGAGCCCGTGGGCGACATACTGCGGCTTTTCTTCGACGAGCCGCTGGCGTGGCCGCACGGGACGCACTGGCACTACGACAACAGCGGATGGTACGCCGCCGCACGCGCGATAGAGAAGACCTCGGGCGAGGACGTGCTCACGTACCTCACGGAGCGCGTTTTCGCGCCGCTCGGCATAGAGACGCCCGTGTGGGAAAAGTGCCCCTGCGGGTATCCCCAGGGATTCTCGGGCCTGCATCTGAATTCCTCGGAGATAGCTCTCGCGGGCGAAAAACTGATGCACGGCGAGATAGCGCCGCGCGGTTTCATCGAAAAGATGACCTCCGTGCAGACGGACAACAGCCTCAACACGCAGGCCTTCGCCACCGAGGATCACCGCAGCGGCTACGGCTACGGGCTGTGGATGAACAGAGTGCCCGGCACGTACAGAATGGACGGAAACATGGGCAACTACTGCGTCATGCTCCCGCAGAAGGACGCAGTAGTCTGCTTCACGTCGGAGGAGCCGCGGCGGATGACGCGCGTGCTCGACCTCGTATGGGAGACTCTTTACGACAAATTATGAGAAAACGCCCGGAGTCTGCTCCGGGCGCTTTTGCGGAAAAACGGTGTTATCATGGAAGTAGTAAGACTTACGGAGCGAGATCTCAGAAAAACGTACCGCAGGCACGTGCGCTTCGATTTCCCGAAAAGCGAGCGCAAGCCGCTGAAATATATGCTCATGGCGCTGAGGGAGGGCACGTACGAGCCCTTCGGACTCTTCGAGGAGGGAAAGCTCCTCGCGTACGGATTTTTCGTCACGACGGGGAAGCACCGGCTGCTCGACTATCTCGCGACAGTCAGAGACAAACGCGGCATGGGCTTCGGCTCGAAATTTCTCTCCATGCTCCGCGAGACGCTGACGGAGGCAGAATCGGTCGTCGCGGAGGCGGAAAACCCCGACTTCGCGGAGAATGAAGCGGACCGCGCACTGCGCCTGCGCCGCCTCGCGTTTTACGGGCGCAACGGCTTTTCCGACACGACCGTGCGTTCGACGACGTTCGGCGTGGAATACGTCGTCATCGAGCTGGACCTGCACGGCCTGCACACGCCCGATGAGGTGCGTGATATCTTCCGCGCGCATTACAGGACGGTACTGCCGGAGGACCTCTTCGAAAAGACCATCCGGGTGCACGATTGACTCCGTCCGGAATAAAAAACGAAAACGCCGCCCCCGCGGTTTTCCGCAGGGGCAGCGATATTTATACGGGGAGAACGTGCGTCAGATGACGACGCCGATGAGGTCGAAGACGATGCCGATGACGATGGCCGAGACGTACAGCGTAGCGAGAAGGACGAAATTGTCCTTCATCGGGCGGTTGACGCGGAAGAGAACGAGGAGTCCGACTCCGGAGCCCGCGAGCAGACCGGCGAGCATGGCGCCCGTCGTCATCGCGCCCTCGAGGTAGAGCTCCGTGATTATGACGGACGCGGCGCAGTTGGGGATAAGACCGACGACGCCGGAGATGACCGGGCCGATGACGGGCTTATTGAGGATTATGCTGCGGAGAGTGTCCTCTCCGATGAAGTGGATGGCGGTGTTGAGCGCGAGGGTGATGACGAGGATGAAGAGCGCGATGGAGAGAGTGTGCTTCACGGCGCTCTTCAGGATGCCGTCCTCACAGCCGCAGTGAGTCGTCTCGCAGACGGCGTGGAGGTCGACGTCGCCCTCCTTTATTTTCATCAGCCTGCGCACGAGGTCGAAGAGCATGCCGATCACTATGCCGGCGACGAGCTTAACGGCGAGTATCTTGAATATCATCGGCGCGGGAACGGCCTCTGAGATGAATATGGGGAGCATCTCGTCGGACGTGGCGAGGAATATCGCGAGCAGCGTGCCGCCCGTGACGAGCTTGTCCGCGTACAGGTTGGAGACGACCGTTGAGAAGCCGCACTGAGGCAGCAGTCCGAGAAGACTGCCTATGCACGGCCCGAAGCGCCCTGCCTTCGCGACGAGCGCCGCGGCCTTGTCCATGGCTTTGTGCTCGATTATTTCAAGGACGAGGTAGGTGAGAAAGAGATAAGGGAGCAGCTTGAGAACGTCGAGCAGAGCGTCAATGATAAAATCCGGCATGTGTTCCTCCGAAATAGTTACAAATAGCACTATATTATACTACCTCAAATCATGCATGGCAAGATGAAAATAAGAATACCGCGCGCCGGACAGCATAAACTGAAATCAGTATATTGATCCGGGAGGCGACATATGCAGCAGTGCAGAACAGGCGACCTGCGGTGCAGGGAAGTGGTGAACGTAGCCGACGGCAGGCGGCTCGGCTTCGTGGACGACGTACTGCTCGACGTGCACGACGGGCGCATCGTCGCTCTGACGGTGCGCGGGAACGCGCGGGCGTTCGGCATCATCGGAAGGGAGGACGACTACGTGCTCCCGTGGGAGTCGATAATGCGCATGGGCGACGATATCATCCTCGTCGAGGTGCGCGGGGAATACGAGAGGATAAAAAAGCAGAAAAACATATAAAAAACCTGAAAAACTCTTGCACTTTGCGCTTTCGTATGCTATCATACTACGGCATTACACACACCCCTGACACCGGACCGCGTGCCGAACACGGTGGGGACGGTGGACGAAGGGCGTGGAGGTAATAACAAAAAGGAGGAAAATTTATCATGGCAGTAGTTTCTATGAAGCAGCTCCTCGAGGCGGGCGTCCACTTCGGTCACCAGACCCGCCGCTGGAACCCCAAAATGGCGCCCTACATCTACATGGAGCGCAACGGCATCTATATCATCGACCTGCAGAAGACCGTAAAGAAGCTCGAAGAGGCTTATGCGTTCGTCCGTCAGCTCGCTGAGAACGGCCAGACGATGCTTTTCGTCGGCACGAAGAAGCAGGCTCAGGATGCCGTCAAGGAAGAGGCTGAGCGCGTTGGAATGTACTACGTCAACGCCCGCTGGCTCGGCGGCATGCTCACCAACTTCAAGACCATGCGCACCCGTATCGACAGGCTCGCCCAGCTCCGCAAGATGCAGGAGGACGGCACCTTCGATATGCTCCCCAAGAAGGAAGTCATCAAGCTGACCGGCGAGATCGACAAGCTCGAGAAGTACCTTGGCGGTGTCAAGGAGATGAAGCGTCTTCCCGGCGCCCTCTTCATCATCCACCCGCGCAAGGAGCGCAACGCCATCGCCGAAGCCCGCAAGCTCCACATTCCCATCGTCGCCATCGTTGACACCAACTGCGATCCCGACGAGGTCGACTACGTTATCCCCGGCAACGATGACGCCATCCGCGCCATCCGCCTCATCTCCGCTACCATGGCCAACGCCATCCAGGAAGGCCGTCAGGGCGTCGATGAAGCGACCGCCGAAGCTGAGCCCGCAGCCGCCGAGGCTTCCGACGCCGAATAAGGCCCGGAACGCGAATGATAAATCAGAAAGGGAGTTTATTAGATGGCATACACAGCCGCTGATGTTAAGAACCTGCGCGAAATGACCGGCGTGGGTATGATGGATTGCAAGAAAGCCCTCGAAGCCTCCGACGGAGACATGGACAAGGCCGTTGAGTACCTCCGTGAGAAGGGCCTCGCCGCCGCCGCGAAGAAGTCCGGCCGCATCGCCGCCGAAGGCATGGCCTATGCCGCCGTTATCGACGGTATCGGCGTCGTCGTCGAAGTCAACGCCGAGTCTGACTTCGTCGCCAAGAACGAGCTGTTCGTCGACTACGTAAAGAACGTTGCCGACGTCGTCGCGAAGAAGAACCCCGCCGACCTCGACGCTCTGTTTGCCGAGAATTATCCCGGCACCGACAAGACCGTCCTCGAGATGCAGAACGACCGCGTCCTCGTCATCGGCGAGAACATCAAGGTCCGCCGCTTTGCCCGCTATGACACGGGCGTGAACGTCGCTTACGTCCACATGGGCGGCAAGATCGGCGTCATCGTCAACATGGAAGCCGCCGGCGAAGCCGGTGCCGACGTCATCGAGCTCGGCAAGGACATCGCCATGCAGGTCGCTGCTCTGAATCCGACCTTCCTCGACAAGAGCGAGGTCTCTCAGGAGTTCATCGACAACGAGATGAAGATCCGCCTGATCCAGGCCAAGGAAGATCCGAAGAACGCCGGCAAGCCCGATCAGATCATCGAGAAGATCGTCATGGGCGGCCTCAACAAGTACTACAAGGAGATTTGCCTCCTGCAGCAGCCGTTCGTCAAGGACGACAAGGTCAGCGTCGAGCAGCATGTTGCCGCCGTTGCCAAGGCCGCGGGCACCGCGATCACCGTCAAGGCTTACACCCGCTTCGAGAAGGGCGAAGGCATCGAGAAGAAGGAATCCGACCTCGCCGCCGAAGTCGCCGCGATGATCAAATAAGTTTTTCAAATAAAAAGAGCAGCACGGGAGACCGTGCTGCTCTTTTTTTGCCTCGTGAAAACGGGCATGATAAAAGCTGCTTTCAGCCATGCCGAAAGCAGCTTTTTGTATCGTGGAGCATCCCGCGCCGCGGGAAGAGCTCACTTGACTATGAGGGATTCGCCGGTCATCTCGGCGGGCTTTTCAAGGCCCATCAGGTCGAGGAGCGTGGGGGCGATGTCGGCGAGGCGCCCGTCGTGGAGCTCCACCTCCGCGCCCGAGATGATGAACGGGACGGGGTTGGTGGTGTGCGCGGTGTGCGGCTTGCCGTTTTCGTCGAGCATCTCGTCGGCGTTGCCGTGGTCGGCGGTGACGATGCAGATGCCGCCGGCATTCTCCGTCGCGCGGACTATCATTCCGACACACTCGTCGACGACCTCGACTGCCTCGATGACGGCGGGGATGTTGCCCGTGTGGCCGACCATGTCGCAGTTTGCGAGGTTGACGATTATGAGGTCGAACACGCCGGCGGCGATGGAATCGAGCGCGGCGGCGGTGACCTTGCGGGCGCTCATCTCGGGGATGAGGTCGTAGGTCGGGAACTCGCGCGGCGAGGGGATGAGTATGCGCTTCTCGCCGGGGAAGGGAGGCTCCTGACCGCCGTTGAGGAAGAACGTGACGTGCGCGTACTTCTCGGTCTCGGCGATGTGCATCTGCGTCATGCCGAGGGAGGAGACGTACTCGCCGAGCGTGTTTTTGACGACCTCCGGCGGGAACGCCACGGAGACGTTGGGGATGTCGGCGTCGTACTGCGCGGCGCAGACGAACGTGACGGGGAAGTATTCATGCTCGAAGCCGTCGAAGGCGGGGTCTGCGAAGGCTCTCGTGAGCTCGCGCGCCCTGTCGGGCCGGAAGTTGAGGAAGAACACCGTGTCGCCTGCCCTGACGAGACCGTCCCTGTCGCACAGGACGGGAACTATGAACTCGTCGGTCTTTCCGGCGGCGTAGGAGGTCTTTATCGCGTGCAGAGGATCGGGATCGAACTCCGCCCTGCCGAGCACCATCGCATCGTACGCGGTCTTGACTCTGTCCCAGCGCTTGTCGCGGTCCATCCCGTAGAAGCGGCCGCCGAGAGTGGCGACCTTGCCGACGCCGTACTCCTCAAATTTCGCGAGCGCCTGCGCCATGAAGTCGGCACCGGAGGTCGGCGGACTGTCGCGCCCGTCCATGAAGGCGTGCAGCCAGACCTTCTTGACGCCGCGGTCGCGGAGGAGACGGAGCATAGCCCAGAGATGACCGAGCGCACTGTGCACGCCCTCGTCGGAGAGCAGAATCAGCAGGTGCGCTGCGGCGCCGGAGGCGGCGAGCGCGTCGGCCGCTTCGGCGTAGGCCGGGTTTTCAAAGTAGCTGCCGTCCTCGACGGCGGAGTTGATGCGGAGAAGGCTCTGATTAACGATGCGGCCTGCGCCTATGTTGGTGTGGCCGACTTCGCTGTTGCCCATCGTGCCCGCGGGCAGGCCGACGTCTTCGCCCGAGGCTTCGAGCTGACAGCTCGGGCAGGTGAAGAGGAGCGTGTTGATGTTCATCTTGGAGGCGGCGGCGATGGCGTTGCCGGGGCCGGCGGGAGCGTAGCCGTATCCGTCGAGAATGAGCAGAGTGGTGGGTGTTTTCATAGTTCAGTCCTCATTATTTTCCGCTTCTTGCAGAATATTGAAAAATCTGTGCGGGTCGAGCGACGCGCCGCCTATCAGGCCGCCGTCGATGTCCGCCATGCCGAAGAAGGAGTCGGCGTTGTCGGGAGTCATGGAGCCGCCGTAGAGAATGGGGAGAGAGCGCGCCGCGCGGGCTCCGAACTTGCCGCGCACGGTCGCGCGGATGAAGGAGCAGACCTCCTCGGCCTGCTCGGGAGTCGCGGTTATGCCGGTGCCTATCGCCCAGACGGGCTCGTAGGCAAATACGACGTGACGGAGCAGGTGCTCGTCGAGCCCGTAGAGCGAGGACTTGACCTGCAGCTTTATGACCTCGAAGGTCACGTCCATATTGCGCTGCTCGCTCGTCTCACCGACGCAGATTATGGGATACAGCCCTGCCGCGAGCGCAAGGCGCACCTTCGTGTTGATCCTTATATCGTCCTCATCGAAGAGCGTGCGGCGCTCGCTGTGGCCGATGATGACGTATTTCACGCCGAGATCACGGAGCTGGTCTGCGCAGACCTCACCGGTGAACGCTCCGCCGGGATTTTCGCTGACGTTCTGCGCTCCGACGGAGATGCGCGTGCCCTCGAAGACCTTGAGCGCGGCGGGCAGCATGACGAAGGGAACGCAGACTATCGCCTCCTCGCGGCGAAACTGCGACGCGAGAGAGTTGAGCTCTGCGCCGAAGGGCGGGACCTGAGAGGGAAGAAGATTCATCTTCCAGTTTCCCGCGACGATGGCTTTGCGGTATTTTCGGTTCATACGCTCCTCCTCCGGAAAAACTTATCTGTCGAGCAGGCAGGCGATACCGGGCAGCCCCTTGCCCTCCATGAATTCGAGGGAGGCTCCGCCGCCGGTGGAAACGTGGGTGACGCGGTCGGCAAATCCGAGCTGCTCTATCGCGGCGGCGCTGTCGCCTCCGCCTATGACCGTGACGGCGTCGGTCGCGACCATGGCCTTCGCCACGTCCGCGGTGCCCTCGGCAAAGGCGGGATACTCGAAAACGCCCATCGGGCCGTTCCAGATGACGGTGCCGGCACCCGCGACAGCCTCGGCGAAGAGCCTGCGCGTCTCGGGACCTATGTCGAGGCCCATCTGATCCTCGGGAATGGCGTCGGAGGGGAATATCTGCCACGGAGCGTCAGCGGAGATCTCCACGGCGCAGACGGCGTCGACGGGGAGAAGGACGCGCTTGCCTTGACGGAGCGCCTTCTTGACCATGTCGAGGCAGTAGCCTATCTTGCTCTCGTCGACGAGCGAGTGTCCGACGCTGCCGCCGAGGGCTTTTATGAATGTAAAGGCCATGCCGCCGCCTATGAGCAGGGTGTCGGCCTTGTCGAGCAGATTATCGATGACGGCGAGCTTGTCGGAGATCTTCGCGCCGCCGAGTATGGAGACGAGGGGACGGGAGGGCACGTCGAGCGCCTTGCCCATGACGCTGAGCTCCTTTTCGAGCAGGAGACCGGCGTAGGCGGGGAGGTAGGCCGCGACTCCGGCAGTGGAGGCGTGGGCGCGGTGCACGGTGCCGAAGGCGTCGGTGACGAAGATTTCGCCGAGAGCTGCGAGCTCCTTGGCGAATTCGGGGTCGTTTTTCTCCTCACGGATGTCAAAACGAAGATTTTCGAGAAGCATTATCTCACCGGGCTTGAGCGCGGCGGCCTTCCCGTGCGCGTCGGGTCCTATGGAATCCTTTGCGAATATCACGGGGATGCCGAGCAGCTCCGAGAGACGTACCGCGACGGGGGCGAGGGAGAGTCCGGGCTTGACGGTGCCCTTGGGCTTTCCGAGGTGCGAGCAGGCGACTATGGAAGCACCCGCATCGAGCAGGTAGCGGATGGTCGGCAGTGTCGCGCGGATCCTCACGTCACTGGATATCTCGCCCGTTTCGGGGTCTAGAGGCACGTTGAAATCGCAGCGCAGAAGGACACGCTTGCCCTTGAAATCTACGTCGTGCACGGAAAGCTTATCGTAGTTCATCTGTATAACCTCCAAAGAATTTTCCGCTTTGTCGTTTTTTTTACCACACCGTGGGATGATCGCATACGAGCCCGGGGAAATCGTTCTGCCGCATCGCCTCATACAGCGTGACCGCGACGGAATTGCCGAGGTTCATGCTGCGCGCGTCGCCTCTCATGGGGATGCGCAGGCAGCGGTCGGGGTACCTGCTGCGGATATCGTCGTCAAGGCCGCGCGTCTCGCGCCCGAAGAGCAGATAGCACCCGTCGTTGAACTTCGCCTCCGTATAGCACTTCGGAGCCTTCGCGGTCATCAGCCATATATCGGCGTCGCCGTTGACCTCGAAGAAGTGGCGGATGTTCCTGTAAACGCGGATGTCGACGAGCTTCCAGTAGTCGAGCCCGGCGCGCTTGACCGCCTTGTCGGAGATGTCGAAGCCGAGCGGGCGCACGAGATGGAGCACCGCTCCCGTAATGGCGCAGGTGCGCGCGATGTTGCCGGTATTCTGCGGTATCTCCGGTTCGACGAGGACGATGTTGAACATATCTTCACCCGAAAAAGCAAGTGTCGGCGCGGTGCCCGGGTACACGGGGAAAGGACACCATACCAATAGATTATTTTATCACTTTTGGCGGTTATTACAAGCCGATTCGGGGAAAATATAGTGTGAAAGAGAGCAAAAAAGGGGAAATATCCGCCCGATATTGTATAAAAGCGGGAGCAGTGCTATAATCGGGGCGGAGGGAGATATATGAAAACTCTTTATTTCGTCGTTCCCTGCTACAATGAGGAGGAGGCGCTCCCCATAGCGGCAGACCGCATATCGCAGAAGCTCGCTCAGCTCCGCGCCGAGGGTAACATATCCGATGAGAGCGGAGTGATGTACGTCGATGACGGCTCCTCCGATGCGACGTGGAGCATGATAGAGAAGCTCCACGAGGCCGACCCCCGTGTGCTCGGCGTGAAGCTCTCGCACAACAGAGGCCATCAGAACGCGCTGCTCGCGGGCCTCATGGCCGTCCGCGGCAGGGCGGACGCGGCAATAAGCATGGACGCTGACCTGCAGGACGATATCGACGCCGCCGACCGCATGTGGGACAAGTTCCTCGAGGGCTGCGACGTCGTATTCGGCGTGCGCAGCGCGCGCGATAGCGATACCGTCGCCAAGCGCACCACCGCGCAGGGGTACTACAAGCTCATGCGCTCCATGGGCGCCGATATCATATACGACCACGCGGATTACAGGCTCATGAGCGCCCGCGCGCTCGACGCGCTCTCCCTGTACGGCGAGCGCGACCTCTTCCTGCGCGGCATAGTGCCTATGCTCGGCTTCAAGACGGACGTAGTCAAATACGAGCGCCGCGAGAGGACGGCGGGCGAGAGCAAGTACACGCTGAAAAAGATGCTCACCCTTGCCTCCGACGGCGTGACGTCCATGTCGATGAAGCCCCTGCGCATGCTGCTCGCTATCGGAGCGGTGCTCTTTGCCCTCGCGTGCGCGGCACTCATCTTCTCGCTCATCTTCTCGCTCTGCGGCGGAAACTTCCCGGGCTGGGGCGTCGCAGCGATATCCGCCTGGGGCGCGGCCGGACTCATCCTCGTCGGCCTCGGCGTAGTCGGCGAATATACCGGCAAGGCGTACATGGAATCCAAGCGCAGACCGCGCTATATCATCGAAAAGGAACTCGAATAACGGCTCACAAAGCGGCCCGGAGCGGGACTATATCCCCGCGCGGGCCGCTTTACTTCAAAGCGATGTGCGCGGGAGCCCGAAAGATACGCCGCGCAGGGCGTTTTCACCTGAAAATGCTTGCAAAACTGCGGCGCTTGTGGTATACTGCAAGCGTTAGTTGAGTAAGGTAAGCATTGATGAGTGGGTCGCCCCACTCTTTTTTGTGGCCTTTTGAAGCTGACTAAATTATGGAAGAAAGGCTGATATGCATGCGGCTGTCCAATACCGCCCTGCTTGAACTCGTCGCGAAGCTCGCGGCGCCGTCCATCGAGCAGGCGGGCTGCGTCCTGTGGGACGTGGAGTTCGTCAAGGAGGCGGGGGAGCGTTATCTCCGCGTCTATATAGACAATGACGAGGGCGTTTCGATCGACCAGTGCGAGCTTGTCAGCCGCGCTCTCGACAAGGCTCTTGACGAGGCTGACCCCATCGACGAGAGCTACATCCTCGAGGTCTCCTCCGCGGGAGCCGAGCGCCAGCTCCGCCGCCCGTCGGACTTCGAGAAGTTCATCGGCTCGCAGGTAGCCGTGAAGCTGTACAGCGTCAGGGAGGGCCGCAAGGAGCACGTGGGGATACTTGCCGGCTACTCGGACGGGGACGTTGAGATAACGGTCGGCGGTAAGCCGATGCTTTTCAAAAAGAGTGAGATAGCCTCGGTAAGACTGAGGATAGACTTTTGACAGGAGAGAAAGACATCATGATGAACAGCGAGTTTTTCACCGCGATAGAGGACATCGAAAAGGAAAAGGGTATTCCCAAGGAATACATGCTCGATAAGATCAATCAGGCTCTTCTCGCCGCCGTGCGCAAGGAAGACCCAGCTCTCGGCGAGGGCGCCTTCGTCGAGGTCGATGAGGAGAAGCACACCATCGAGGTCTTCGTGAACTACAACGTCGTCGAGCCCGAAGCCATCGACAACCCCGTCCTCGACATCACGCTCGATCAGGCTCTCCTGCTCGATAAGAAGGCGGAGATAGGCGGCGTCGTCCGTCAGAAGGTCGAGACGAAGCAGTTCGGCCGCATAGCCGCGCAGGCCGCCAAGCAGGTCATCATCCAGGGCATCCGCGAGGCCGAGAGAGGCATGATCTTCGAGGAGTTCACCTCCAAGGAGCATGAGATACTGACCGGCGTCGTCTCCCGCATCGACCCGAAGACCGGCAACGTGTATCTCAAGATAGCCAGCAACGCCGACTATACCGAGGCGGTGCTCACCCCGGGCGAGCGCGTCAGAAGCGAGATAATCCACGACGGCGACCGCATGAAGGTGTACGTCGTCGAGGTGCGCCGCTCCACCCGCGGCCCGCAGGTCATCATCTCCCGCACCCATCCGGGCCTCGTCAAGCGCCTCTTCGAGCTCGAGGTGCCCGAGATATACGACGGCATAGTCGAGATAAAGAGCATCGCCCGCGAGGCGGGCAGCCGCACGAAGCTCGCCGTGCGCTCCAACGATCCGGACGTCGACGCCATCGGTGCCTGCGTCGGCCCGAAGGGCGCGCGCGTCAACAGCATCGTCAACGAGCTCCGCGGTGAGAAGATAGACATCGTCCTCTACGACGAGGACCCCGAGAAGTTCGTCGCGAGCGCCCTCGCTCCCGCCGAGGTATACAGCGTCTCCCTCGGCGACGACGGAAAGAGCTGCCGCGTCATCGTTCCCGATACGCAGCTGTCCCTTGCCATCGGCAAGGAGGGCAAGAACGCGCGCCTCGCCGCCAAGCTGACGGGCTGCAAGATAGATATCAAGCCGGCGTCCGAGGTCATGTCCTCGAGCCCGATGAAGATAGACCTGTCCGCGTTCCTTGACGACGCCGCAGAGGAAGAAAGCACGGAAGACTGAGTCTTCCCGGAAGTATAACGGGAGGCGTCTATGCCGAAAAAGATACCGATGCGCCAGTGCGCAGGCTGCCGCGAGATGAAACCGAAGCGGGAGCTCATCAGGATAGTCCGTTCGCCGGAGGGGGTCATCAGCCTCGACACGACGGGCAAGAGCTCCGGCCGCGGAGTGTACCTGTGCCAAAGCGCGGAATGTCTGAAAAAAGCGAGAAAGTCCAATTCGCCGTCGAAGGCTCTCGGAGTCCCGATCCCCGACGAGGTGTACGACGCGCTTGCCGCGTCTATGGGAGGCGACAATGGATAACGCTCTGAATATGCTCGGCATCTGCAAGAAGGCGGGTGCCCTCGAAACGGGCGAGGAGCCCTGCGGAGCGGTCGTCCGCTCCGGCAAGGCCGTCCTGATCATGACGGCGTCCGACGCCGGACACGGCTCGCAGAAGCGAGCGGAAAACTTTGCCGAATGGTGCGGCGCGCCGCTCGTCACTCTGCCTTACACGAGGGATGCGCTCGGCGATCTGCTCGGAAAGCGCGTGTGCGCCGTCCTTGCGATAACGGACGCAGGCCTCGCGGCAAGCTTTATGAAGAAACTCTCGGCGCTCCACGCAGAATACGCGGAGACGGCCGCCGCCGTATCCGAGGATGCGGCAAGACAGCAGGCAAGGCGCAGCCGCGCCGGGTCTGACGGTAAGAAGGGGAGGAAGGTCAATGCTTAAATACAGGATCCATGAGGTGGCAAAGGATTTCGATCTGCCGTCCAAGCTCATAACCGAGATAATGACGGAGTATTTCGCTCCGCCCAAAAACCATATGCAGGTGCTCACCGACGAGGAGCTCAACGTCATCTTCGATTACGTCACGCAGACCAATCAGATAGACTCCATCGCCCGCGTGTTCGAGACTGCCGCTCCCGCCAAGCCCGCTGAGCCCGCCGCGCAGGAGCCTGCCGCCGAGCCCGAAAAGCCCGCAGGGGAAAAGCCTGCCGCAGCGCCCGAGCAGAAGCCCGCGCAGGAGCCCGCCGCCGCGGCCCGGCAGCCTGCGAAGCCCGCCGAGGCAAAGCCTGCCGATCAGCAGCCCGCCAAGCCTCAGATCACGAAGACGAAGGTCCCCGAAAAGCGAGTCATCGACACGCGCGGCGCTACGGTCAACATCGACAAGTACGACGAGCGGCTCGAGCAGTTCGTGCCCGACAGGATGGCCAACGCCAAGCAGGGCAAGGAGAAGTGGACCAAGAAGAACAATAATGACCGCCGCGGCGGCAACAGCATGGCCGCGGGCGCCAAGCGCAGGCAGGAGCAGCGTGCGCAGATGCAGAAGCTCCAGCTCGAGATAGCCAAGAAACAGCAGCTCAAGGTCACCATTCCCGATACCATCGCCGTCGGCGAGCTCGCGGCGAGAATGAAGAAGACCGGCGCCGAGGTCGTCAAGCAGCTCATCAAGCTCGGCGTCATGGCATCTCTCTCCGACGTCATCGATTACGATACCGCCGCGCTCGTCGCCATGGAGCTCGACTGCAAGGTCGAGCGCGAGGTCGTCGTCACGATAGAGGAACGCCTCATAGACGACTCCGAGGACAGGCCGGAGGACCTCCTCCCGCGCAGCCCGGTCGTCGTCGTCATGGGCCACGTCGACCACGGCAAGACCTCCCTGCTCGACAAGATACGCGATGCCAACGTCGTCTCCGGCGAGGCCGGCGGCATAACGCAGCACATCGGCGCGTATCAGGTCGAGGTCAACGGCAAGAGCATCACGTTCCTCGACACCCCGGGCCACGAGGCGTTCACCGCCATGCGTGCCAGAGGCGCCATGATAACCGATATAGCCATCCTCATCGTCGCCGCGGACGACGGTATCATGCCGCAGACGGTCGAGGCCATAAACCACGCCAAGGCGGCCAACATCCCCATCGTCGTCGCGATAAGCAAGATGGATAGGCCCACCGCCAACCCCGAGCGCATCAAGCAGCAGCTCACCGAGCACGAGCTCCTTCCCGAGGAATGGGGCGGCGAGACGATAGTCTGCCCGATATCCTCCAAGACGGGCGAGGGCATCGAGAACCTGCTCGAAATGGTCGTCCTGACGGCCGAGATGCGCGAGCTGACCGCCAACCCGAACAGACTCGCCAAGGGCACCGTCATCGAGGCGAGACTTGACAAGGGCCGCGGCCCGATAGCCACCGTCCTCGTGCAGAACGGTACGCTCAAACAGGGTGACGTCATCATCGCGGGTACCGCCGTCGGCCGTGTCCGCACGATGATAAACGATAAGGGAGTGCGCCTCGAGGAGGCGGGCCCGAGCGTCCCCGTCGAGATAACGGGTCTCTCCGAGACTCCGAACGCGGGCGACGTGTTCAACGCCGTCGAGGACGAGCGCATGGCGCGCGAGCTCGCCGAGCAGCGCAGGGAAGAGGCACAGAAGGCGGAGAACGCCCCGCAGCGCAAGGTCTCCCTCGAGGATCTGTTCTCGCAGCTGCAGGAGGGCGAGATCAAAGAACTCGCCGTCATCGTCAAGGCGGACGTTCAGGGCTCCGTGGAGGCCGTCAAGGCTTCCCTCGAGAAGCTCTCGAACGACGAGGTCAGGGTCAGAGTCATCCACGGCGGAGTCGGCGCCATCAACGAGAGCGACGTCATGCTCGCCGGAACGTCGAACGCCATCATCGTCGGCTTCAACGTCCGACCGGACGCCGCCGCGCGTGACAGCGCGATCCGCAACAAGGTCGATATGCGCATGTACCGCGTCATCTACGAGTGCATCGACGAGATAGAGGCGGCCATGAAGGGCATGCTTGCCCCGCGCTTCAAGGAAGTCCTGCTCGGCCACTGCGAGGTCCGCCAGACCTTCAAGGCCTCCAAGATCGGCACCATCGCCGGCTGCTACGTCACCGACGGCAAGATCGCCCGCAACGCCTCCGCCCGCATCGTGCGCGACGGCATCGTCGTTTACGAGGGCGAGCTGTCCTCCCTCAAGCGCTTCAAGGACGACGCGCGCGAGGTCGCGACGGGCTACGAATGCGGCGTCACTTTCGAGAAATTCAACGACGTCAAGGAAGGCGACATCGTTGAGGCCTACGTCATGGAGCAGGTCACGGTATGAAGTCGCGTCTGCTTGTCGCGGCGATCGGCGTCCCGGTAGTATTCATACTGCTCGCGCTGCTGCCGCCCTGGGGAACAACGGTATTCTGTGCCGCCATCAGCGTGATAGCGGCACATGAGATGCTCAATACGGCGGAGCTCGGAAAGAGCGTCGTTATGACGGTCCTTTCGGCAGCCTCCGCCGTTTGGGTAACGCTCTGCTTCCATTTCGAGTGGGGAGCCGCGGCAGTCGCCGCGGGGCTCCTCGTATACTTCCTGCTTCTTGCCGCGGTAGGCGTGGCATACTATGAAAAAGGGCGCGGCTTTGGCCCGGGACAGACAGGTGCGGCTCTCATGGCCGGCGCGGTCGTGCCTCTGTGCTTTGCCGCGCTTATTTGTTTGCGCCGCGGGGCGACCGGCGTGTACGCCGTGCTCACTCCGTTCGTCATCGCCTTCATAGGCGACGCGGGCGCTCTCTTCACGGGCATGGCCTGCGGAAAGCACAAGCTCGCTCCGCGCACGAGCCCGAAAAAGACCGTCGAGGGCGCGATAGGCGGGCTTCTCTGCTCCGTCGTGTTCACAGTCATTTACGGAATTATTCTCAAATTCGCCTTTAAGGTCGAGGTCAGCTTTGGTATCCTCTGTCTGTGGAGCGCCGTCGGAGGCGTCATATCGCAGCTCGGCGACCTCTTCTTCTCGCTGTTCAAGCGCGAGAGCGGGATAAAGGACTACGGCACGCTTCTCAGCGGGCACGGCGGCATACTCGACCGCTTTGACAGCATGGTCACGCTTGCCCCCGCGCTTGCTCTCGCATTTATCTGGCTGCCGCCTTTCGGAGCATAAAAATGAGTAAAAACGTATCCGTCCTGGGCTCAACGGGCTCGATAGGAAAAAACACGCTCGACGTCATAGCGTCTCTCGGCATGCGCGCGGTCGCGCTCGCCGCGGATTCCAACGCCGCCCTCATGGAGGAGCAGGCGCGCCGCTTTTCGCCGCTCCTTGTCGCCATGCGCGACGAAGCCGCCGCGGCCGACGTGCGCGCGAGGCTCGCGGACACCGACGTCCGCGTCGTGTCGGGCGAGGAGGGCGTCGCGGAGGCCGCCGCCATAGCGGAGGCGGATACCGTCGTCGGCGCGATAACCGGCATGGCGGGCCTCGTCCCGTCGCTCACGGCGATACGCGAAAGAAAGCGCCTTGCCCTTGCCAATAAGGAAACGCTCGTCTGCGGCGGGAAAATGGTCCGCCGCGCGCTCGCGGAGTCGGGGTCGGAGATGCTCCCCGTGGATTCCGAGCCCTCCGCGATATTCCAGTGCCTCGCCGGAGGCGGCGAGGTGAAGCGCCTCATACTCACGGCGTCGGGAGGCCCCTTCCGCGGAAGGACGAAGGCCGAGCTCGAAAAGGTCACCGTGGAGGACGCTTTGAAGCATCCGAACTGGAGCATGGGCCCGAAGGTGACCATAGATTCTGCCACAATGATGAACAAGGGACTCGAACTCATCGAGGCCATGTATTTTTTCGGCATGCCTGAGGATAGAATAACCATATACGTCCACCCGCAGAGCATAGTGCACTCCATGGTCGAATTCGTTGACGGGAGCGTACTCGCGCAGATGGGCGCTCCGGATATGCGCCTGCCCATCCAGCTCTCGCTGACCTGGCCGGAGCGCGTGCCGGGTCCCGCGAGGACGCTCGATCTGACGTCTGCCGCGCCGCTGACCTTCCTTGAACCCGATACGGAGACGTTTGAGTGCCTGAGGCTCGCCCGCGACGTAGCACGCGGAGCGGGAGGCGACGCCTCCGTCATGAACGGGGCCAATGAAGCCGCCGTAGCGGCGTTCCTTGCCGGCAGGATAGGCTTCACGCAGATATACGGGCTCGTCGCCTCTGCCGTGGAGAAGCTCTCCGGAAGCCCCGGGGACAGCGTTGACGAGGTCATCAGCCTTGGAATGGAAGCCAAGAGGTTCGTAGATTCATGTATATAGTTATCGCAATAATCGCCTTCGGACTGCTCGTTGCCGTCCACGAATTCGGTCACTTTTCCGCTGCAAAGCTCCTCGGGATAAAGGTGAACGAGTTTGCCATCGGTATGGGACCGAAGATAATATCGCGTACGCGCGGCGAAACGACGTATTCGCTGCGCGCTTTGCCGATAGGAGGCTTCTGCGCCATGGAGGGCGAGGACGGCGACGGAGATGACGACGACCCGCGCTCCTTCGGCAACAAGAACGTCCTCGCGAGGCTCGTCGTGCTCGTCGCGGGCTCGTTCATGAACTTCCTTGTCGGCTTTCTGATAGTCCTGATACTGTTTTCGGGCAGGGCGTACTATTCCCAGCCCGTCATAACGGATTTCATGGAGGGCTTCCCGCTCTCCGGCGAGGCCGGGCTCATGCCGGGCGACCGCATAATCTCCATCGACGGGCACCGCGTTGGGACGGTCGCGGAGGTCTCGCTCTATCTCGAGCGGGGCAACGGCGAGACTGCCGACATTGTCGTCCGCAGGGACGGGCACAAGGTCAGACTCGAGGACCTGCCGCTGACTCTGCGTGAGTACGAGACGGACGCAGGCCGCGAGCTGAAATACGGACTCTATTTCAAAACGGTCGAGAGCTCCTTCGGCGAGCTCATCAGCCAGACGTGGACGAATTCCACGTATTTCGTCAAGATGGTCCGCATGGGCCTCTCCGACCTGATAACGGGAGCGGCAAGGGTCAATGATCTCTCGGGCCCGGTCGGCATAGTCGCGATGATAAACGAGGTCGGCGAATCGTCGCCGACGACGGGCGCGGCGCTCTGGAGCGTTGCTTACCTGATAGCGTTCATCGCCGTGAATCTCGCGGTAATGAACATGCTGCCCATCCCGGCGCTTGACGGCGGGCGCATTTTCACGATGCTCATAACGTGGTGCATAGAGAAGATAATACGCCGCCGCGTCGACCCCCGCGTCGAGGGATATATCCATGCCGCGGGACTCGTGCTCCTGCTTGCGCTGATGGCGTACGTGATGTTCAACGATATAGTAAAGCTGTTTTGAGGTATAGATATGGCAACGCGAAGGATAAACGTCGGCGGTGTAGCCGTCGGCGGCGGTGCTCCGATGAGCATCCAGTCCATGACGAATACGAAGACCGAGTGCCTTGAGGACACGGTGGAGCAGATAAAGCGCCTTGAAGCGGCGGGCTGCGACATCGTGCGCGTCGCCGTACCCAGTTCCGAGGCCGCCTCGAACATCGCCGCGATAAAGTCGCGCGTGTCCGTGCCCGTAGTCGCGGACATCCATTTCGATTACAGGCTTGCCCTCGCCGCCGCGGAGGCGGGAGCCGACAAGATACGCATAAATCCCGGCAACATCGGCCCGGAGAAGAACGTCCGCGCCGTAGCGGATGCCTGCCGCGCCGCCGGGATACCCATAAGGATAGGCATCAACGGAGGAAGCCTCGAGAAGAAGCTGCTCGCGAAGTACGGCGGAGTGACACCCGAGGCTCTCGTCGAGAGCGCGCGCACGCAGGCCGAGATGCTCGAGCGCTTCGGCTTTTACGATATCTGCATTTCCATCAAGGCTTCCGACGTCAGAACGACCGTCGCCGCGAACAGACTTGCCGCCGAAACGACGGACTATCCGTTACATATAGGCCTCACCGAGGCGGGAGCGGGCGACACGGCGCTCATGAAGGCGTCCTCTGCCGTGGGCGCTCTGCTGCTCGACGGGATAGGCGACACCGTGCGCATCTCGCTGACGGACGATCCCGTCAAAGAGGTCGAGACCGCGAAAAAGCTCCTGCGCGTGCTCGGACTGCGCGGGGGAGTGAACATAGTCGCGTGCCCGACCTGCGGGCGCACGCAGATAGACCTGATGGGCCTTTATCATCAGGTGGAGTCCGGCCTTGCCGGAGTGGAAAGGGACGTGACCGTCGCCGTCATGGGCTGCGCCGTTAACGGACCGGGCGAAGCCTCCGAGGCGGACTACGGAGTCGCCGGCGGAACGGACTGGGGCATCCTTTTCAAAAAGGGCAGGGAGGTCGCGAGGCTTCCCGAATCGGAGCTTGCACAGGCGCTCATAGCACTCGTTACGGAGGATACGTATGGCGAAGAAGTTTTATGATCTGTTCGGCTGCTGCCGTGAAAACGAGGAGCTCCGCGCTCTGCTCGAAAACACGGACGTGACGGCCGTGCGCATAGACAAGGCGGAGGCGTCGCTCTCGGCGGACTTGTTTTTCCCCGAGCAGCCTGCGCCCGTGGTCGTATCCCTGATAGAGAGCGCCGTAAAAGACGAGCTCGGCCTGAACTCCGTCAGCATAACGGCGACGGCGCCGCCGCCGAAGTCCAAGGAAAACAAACAGTCCTCACATCAGCTCATGGGCAAGCCCATCCGCGGGCAGGACACGCCGATAGGCGACCTGAACCAGTATTCCGGCAGAGTCTCCGTCACGGGCGACGTATTCGGTACGGAGAAGCGAGAGGTGCGCGGAGGCCTGCGCATAGTAGATTTCAATATCACGGACTATACCGGCACCATCCGCGTCTCCAAGATGCTGCGCGACCCGGCGGACGCTCCGCTCATGGACATACAGGACGGCATGTACCTGCGCGTCGCGGGCCCCGTGGCCTTCAACAGATTCTGCGACGACCTCGCCATGGAGCCCGTCAGCGTATGCAAGCTGCAAAAGCCCGTCCGCACGGATGACTGCGAGCTCGGAAAGCGCGTCGAGCTTCATCTGCACACGAGATTTTCCGCGCTCGATGCTCTCACGGACATAGACGACGTCGTGAAGACGGCCGCGCGCTGGGGCCACAAGGCGATAGCCATTACGGACCACGGCGTCGTGCAGGCCTTCCCAAACATGTGCAGCGCCGGCAAAAAGAACGGCGTGAAGATACTTTACGGCTGTGAGGCCTATTACATAAACGACGTGGACGACCATGTCGCCGTCAGCGGCGCGCACGGAGAGCCCGTCGGAGGAGATTTCGTCGCGTCCGACCTTGAACCGCCGGGACTCAGCCCCCGTACCGACGCCATAACGGAGATAGGCGCCGTGCGCTTTTCCGGCGGCGTCGCGGTGGACAGGATGGACACCTTCGTCAACCCCGGAAAGCCCATTCCCACCGAGGTCGTGAGACTCACCGGCATACGCGACGAGGACGTCGCGGACGCTCCCGGGCAGAGGGAGGCCGTGGAGGCGTTCTTGAATTTTGCCGGAGACCTTCCGCTCGTAGCTCATAACAACGCATTTGACATGGGCTTTATCCAGGCGGCGTGCACGAGGTACGGCATGACCTGCCGCAACGCCTCCGTCGATACGCTGACGCTTGCCCGCGCACTCATGCCTCAGCTCAAGCGCCACGCGCTCGACGTCGTCGCGGGAAATCTCTCGCTCCCCGAGTTCAACCATCACCGCGCGGACGCCGACGCCGAGACCTGCGGCCTCATCGCGCTGAATTTCTTCGACCGCCTCGCAAAGGACGGGCTGACCCTCCTCGACGAGGTGAACGACCGCGTTTCGGAGCTTCGCCGAGCGGACGGCTCCGCTATGCGCGCCCAGGCGCGGCATCTCATCATCCTCGTAAAGACGCAGAAGGGCCTGCGCAATCTCTATGAGCTCGTGAGCCGCGCGCACCTCGAGCATTACAGAAAGCAGCCCATCATCCCGAAGAGCCTGCTCATGGAAAAGCGCGAGGGCCTGATACTCGGCAGCGCCTGCGAAAACGGCGAGCTCTTCCGCGCGCTGACGGGCAACCGCAGCGACGGCGAGCTCGAGCGCATCGCGTCGTTCTACGATTTCCTCGAGATACAGCCGATATGCAATAACGCCTTCATGATAGCCGAGGGCAAGGCCGCGAATGAGGACGAGCTGCGCGACTACAACAGGCGTATCGTCGAGCTCGCGCTCAGACTCGGCAAGCCCGTATGCGCGACGGGCGACGTCCATTTCCTTGAGCCCGAGGACGAGATATTCCGCCGCATACTCATCTCCAATAAATTCTCCGATGCTGACAGGCCGCTCCCCATATACTTCAAGACGACGACCGAGATGATGGAGGAGTTCTCCTACCTCGGCCCGGAGCTCGCAAAAAAGGTCGTCATCGACGACCCGAACGCCATAGCCGACTCCATCGAGGACGTCGCGCCCCTGCCGACGGGCCTTTTCACCCCGACGATAGAAAATTCCGCCCAGCAGCTGCAGGACCTCGTCTACGGCAAGCTGCACCGCATGTACGGCGAGGAGCCGCCGAAAATAGTGACGGATAGGGTCGAGGCGGAGATGAAGGACATCATCCGCTGCGGCTACGACGTCATCTACATGAGCGCGCAGAAGCTTGTCGCCAAGTCCAACGCCGCGGGGTATCTCGTCGGCTCGCGAGGCAGCGTCGGCTCGTCCGTCGTCGCCTTCTTCTCGGGCATAACCGAGGTCAACGCCCTGCCGCCGCACTACCGCTGCCCGAACTGCCATCACTGCGATTTCGAGGCGGGAGCGGGCTACGGCTGCGGACTCGACATGCCGGAGGCCGTCTGCCCCGAATGCGGCACGCCGTACGCGCGCGAGGGCTTCGACATCCCGTTTGAGACCTTCCTCGGCTTCGGCGGCGACAAGGTCCCCGATATAGACCTCAACTTCTCCGGCGAGTATCAGGCGCAGGCGCACCGCGACACGATAGAGCTCTTCGGCGCGGACCACGTTTTCCGTGCCGGCACGATAGCGACCGTCGCCGAAAAGACGGCGTACGGCTACGTCAAGAAGTACCTCGAGGAGCGCGGCATCGTCAAGTCCCGCCTTGAGGAGGACAGACTCAGCCGCGGCTTCACCGGCGTCAAGCGCACGACAGGACAGCACCCCGGCGGCCTCGTCGTCATCCCGCAGGACCATGAGATATACGATTTCTGCCCCGTTCAGCACCCCGCCGACGACCCGGACAGCGACATCATCACGACGCACTTCGAGTATCACTCCATGGAGAGCAACCTGCTCAAGCTCGATATGCTCGGCCACGATGACCCGACCATGATACACATGCTCGGCGAGCTCACCGGCATAGACGCGCTGACCGTGCCTCTCAACGACCCGGATACGATGAGTATCTTCGTGTCGCCCGAAAAGCTCGGCCTCCCGTCCGACGACCCGATAATAGGTAAAACGGGAACGCTCGCCGTGCCGGAGTTCGGCACGAAGTTCACCCGTGAGATGCTCGTCGACACGAAGCCCGACAAAATGTCGACTCTCGTGCGCCTTTCCGGCTTCTCGCACGGAACGGGCGTCTGGGCGGGCAATATAAAGGACCTCGTCGTGAGCGGTACCGCGACCGTCGAGCAGACCGCCGCCTGCCGCGACGACATCATGCTCTACCTCATCAGCATGGGCATGGAGGCGAAGAGAGCCTTCAAGTTCATGGAGGCGGTCAGAAAGGGCGTCATCCACAAGGGCAAGAGCTGGCCCGAGGGCATAGAGGACGAGCTTCATGCGCTCAACGTGCCGGAGTGGTACATAGAGTCGTGCAAGAAGATACAGTATCTGTTCCCGAAGGCCCACGCCGTCGCGTACGTCACGATGGCGGTGCGCATAGCGTGGTTCAAGGTGCACAGGGCGATCGAGTTCTACTGCGCGTACTTCACGGTCCGCGCCCCCGCCTTCGACCTCGAGCTGATGACCGCGGGCATAGACAAGGTACGCTCGGCGATAAACGAGCTCAATAACAAGGGCAATATCAGCCAGCTCGAGCAGGATAAGCTCACGACCCTCGAGGTCGTGTACGAATTCCTCAGCCGCGGCTTCAGCTTCGCCCCGATAGACCTGAAAAAGTCTCACGCGACGAAGTTCACCGTGGACGGGAAGAGCCTTATCCCGCCGTTTGCGAGCGTGTCGGGCCTCGGTGAGGCCGCCGCGCAGGACATAGCCGAGCATGGAAGGGACGATTTCATCTCCATCGAGGAATTCGCCTCGGCGTGCCCGAAGGCGTCGAAGGCGCATATCGAGGCGCTGAAAAAGCTTGGCGTGTTCGGGAATATGCCCGACGCCGCGCAGATGTCCCTCTTTTAAGAATAAAACAGGCTGTACAGAATATTCGGAACAGCCGTCTAAGGATTTTTTCTTGCCGGAACGGCAAAAAGCAATAAAAAAAGCCCGGGACAGAAGCGAAAACTTCCATCCCGGGTTTACTGTTTCCATGAGCAAGGACTTGCTTCGCAAGGGATTTAAATGGCTTTTTGCCTATTTCCGTTTTCTCACTCGACGTATCGGCATACGCCTTCGTTCGAAAACGAAAATTCCGCCTGCGCCTCTCTCCTTATCTGGCTGTCCCTTTCCGGAAGCTGCTTTTTTGTCGTCAGTATTGGTCTCCGCAGGCTTTATTTTTCGCCGTAGAGGTATATCCTCTGATCCTCGGTGAGCTCGTCGATGTGTATCCCCGTCTCGGCGAGCTTCACGCGGCCTATCATGTCGTCTATCTCCGAGGGGACCTCGTAGACTTTCTTTTCAAGCCCCTTCTGCTTTGTCAGCCACTCGCAGGTGAGCGTCTGCACGGAAAAGCTCATGTCCATTATCTCGGCGGGATGCCCGTTTCCGGCGGCGAGATTGACGAGGCGGCCCTCTGCGATGACGTTGAGCGTGCGCCCGTCGGGCAGGAGGAAGCCCTCGATGTTCTCCCTTCGCAGGGTGCGCCCGCAGGCCATCTCCGCAAGCCCCGCGACGTCGACCTCGCAGTCGAAGTGGCCGGCGTTAGTGAGGATGGCGTTATCCTTCATGACGGCGAAGTGGCGCGGCGTGATGACGTCCTTGCAGCCCGTCACGGTCACGAAGATATCGCCGAGAGGCGCGGCCTCGTCCATCGTCATGACGCGGTAGCCCTGCATGACGGCGTCGAGAGCCTTGAAGGGGTCTACCTCCGTCACGATGACGTTCGCGCCCATGCCGCGCGCGCGGAGCGCGACGCCCTGACCGCACCAGCCGTAGCCCGCGACGACGACAGTCTTGCCCGCGACGATGAGGTTCGTCGTGTGCATTATCCCATCCCACACGGACTGGCCCGTGCCGTATCTGTTGTCATAGTAGTGCTTGGCCTTGGCGTCGTTCACGGCTACCATCGGGCACGGCAGAGTGCCCGCCCTCTCCCTCGTACGAAGGCGCAGGATGCCCGTGGTCGTCTCCTCGCAGCCGCCTATGAGGCAGTCGCCGTACTCGCGGCATTTGCCCGAGAGGAGCTCCACGAGGTCGCCGCCGTCGTCTATGATGATATGCGGCCGGCAGCGCAGGGTCTCGACGAGGAGCGCCTCGTAGCCCTCCATGTCCACTCCGTGAATACCGAAGGTCTCCACGCCGAGCGAGGCGAGGCCCGCCGCCACGTCATCCTGCGTGGAGAGCGGATTCGAGCCCGTCAGGTACACCTCCGCGCCCGCCGCCTTCAGCACGAGGCCGAGGTACGCCGTCTTCGCTTCGAGGTGCACGGAGACCGCCGCGCGGAGTCCCGCGAGCGGTTTTTCCTCCGCGAAACGGCGCTCTATGCCGCCGAGGACCGGCATGAAGGAGCGTACCCACTCGATTTTTCTAATTCCGTCCGGCGCGAGCGCCATATCCTTGACTATGCTCATGAATTATCCCTCAATCCCTTATTTAGCGTGATTCAGTCCAAAAAGTAATAATTCGGGCAATATATACAGAACCCGACAGGCATTGACAATATTTTGAAGATATGCTATTCTCTTTGCAGTTTACAACTAACCCGATTGGAGATGTATTTTTTGAAAGCAACCGGAATCGTCAGGCAGATGGACAGCCTTGGCAGGATCGTTCTTCCCATCGAGCTGCGCCGCACTCTCGAGATCGCCGAGAAGGACGCGCTTGAAATTTTCGTCGACGGCAACATGATCGTCATGAAGAAATACGAGCCGCACTGCACTCTCTGCGGAAGCTCCAAGGAGCTCTCGCAGTTCAAGGGCAAAAATTTCTGCGCATCCTGCATCGCTCAGATGAAGAAGGAACTGTGACTCTGACGCAATCGAAATGGGAGAGGATCTTATCCTCTCCCATTTTTTATTTCTCAGACTGTGCCGCCTGCGCCGCGTGGAGCTTTTTCGCCCTGCCGATGAAGCCCGTCAGGTCACGCTCGTACAGACGCTGCTTGTCCTTGTCGAAGCCGGTCACGACCGGGCCGCCGAAGGACACTATTTTGTCCGTCGCCGCCTGAACGCTTCCGGCGTCGCCGGTCTGCGCGGAGTACTCCTCGCCGCCCGTCGTCTTTATGACGAGAGACCAGACCGTGCCGCCCGCGTCGAGCCTGCGGCTCCTGCCGTAGGTCCAGATGACGTCCTCGGTCTTCACGACGTCGGTGACGAGCTTCCCGGAGACGAATATGCGGTCCTTTCCGACACGGAGCTTCGGGCCGAAGTCCTCGCCCGCGTCGAACATGGCGTTAGCGGCGTCTGCCCCCTCGGATGTGATGAGGGAGCGCATGGGCTTTTCCCAGTAGCCCGTGAACGCGGCTATGATGAAAACGAGCGCCGCCGCGACGAGCAGCACGGCAATGATGCTCAGTATCCACGTGAGAATGGCAGGCATGGTGCCGAGATGGCCGTTTTCGAGAACGATGGGCAGGACGTGTTCTTTATAGAACTGCTCGTCGTGCTCCGCTCCGCTCTCCTGCTCGACCCAGTCGCAGAGTATGGAATAGAGGTCGTCTCCGAGTTTGCCGACCGTGCCGGTGACGCTGCCCATGTTGAACTGCGACAGTTCCTCCGTCGTATACGCTTCGAGAGCGCTGACGTACTGCTCGGCGGCTATGAGCTCGCTCTTCCCGCGGATGCAGACGCCGACGTAATCTCCGCTGTCTGTGAGCAGGACGCAGTAACGCTCCTTATACTCGACGACGCTCCCGTCGGCGGCGCGCGACTTCGCGGAGGCGGCAAAGTCACCGAGGATATCCGAAATGCGGACGTATGCCCATTTGCCCTTCAGCTCGTCCGCGGCGAGAGTCTTCATCTGAACGGGCTCTCCGAAGGCCTTGAAGGCCCCGAAGCCGGTGACGGCGAACAGGATGGCAGCGAGCACGAGCATCGCCGCCGCGGCAGGCAGTATTTTAGCGAGATAAACTCCGCGTATCTTTTTCTTCATGGCAAACAACTCCCGTCTGTGTCGTTTTCCCATATATAGCTTACAGAGATGTATCATATTTTACAATAGACTTGTCCTCATTTCAAGTCATACCGTCAACAAATGCGCCCCGTATGCGCAAATGGCACAAAACACATCTCCTCCCCGCACGATTTTTCGGGTATGTATTCCTTGTATTACTTTATTATAAGGTTTATAATGTATTAGTTTAATAATAAACAGTTACTTTTTTCGGGAGAGATGTCTATGGGTCCGGTTCTGGCTGTACTGACCGGCCTCGCGGCAGGCGCCGTCGAGCTGTGGCTGCTGATGAAGCTCATCAGGTCCCTGCTCGCGGTCGATACGGTCCGTACGGTGATACTTATTCCCGTAAAGCTGCTCGTTATGGCGGCGGGGCTCGTTCCCACGCTGCTCCTGGCTCCGAACTTTCTGTGGCTGGCAGGCTGCTGCCTCGCCGCGCCGATAGTAATCGGAGCTCCCGTCGCAGCGGTCCTGATGAACGGAAAAGAAGGAGGCGGTAAGCCTTGAATGAAGAAAAGAAAAAATCGTCCAAAAAGCGCAAGCTGCTCATCGCGGTCATCGCGATAGCCGCATGGGCCGCTTTCGGACTCATTATCCGGCTGATTTTCGGTCCTGCCGAAAAGGAGGCCTTCACCGTGGAGATCTTCGCTCCGTCGGTGCAGCTCGGTCCGCTGAGCATCAGCGAATGTACCCTCTGGGGCTTCGGGGTGACGGCGGTCGTACTGATACTCGCGCTGCTGTTCAGATTCATCTGCGTGCCGCGCTTCAAGCAGGTCCCCACGGGGCTTCAGAACGCGCTCGAGCTCGTCATCGAGAAGCTGGACAGCTACTCGCTCAGCCAGTCGCGCACGGACCTCGGAGATAACTGCTCGGCCTACATAATGGCGCTCGGCCTGTATCTCGTCGGCTGCGCCGCGCTCGAGCTTTTCGGAGTGAGGTCGCCCTCCTCCGACCTGCTGACGACCTTCGCGCTCGCGCTCGTGACCTTCTTCCTCATCAATTACTACGGTCTTGCGCGCAAGGGTCTCGGCGGGCGCATAAAGGACTTCACGAAACCCACGCCCATCATGGCGCCCATCAAGGTGATAACCGACATCGCCGTTCCCGTCTCGATGGCCTGCCGACTCTTCGGCAACATGCTCGCAGGCCTCATCGTAATGGAGCTCCTCTATTACGCTCTCGGCAACTTCGCCGCAGGCCCGCCCGCCATACTCGGTCTCTACTTCAATCTGTTCCATCCGCTCATTCAGGCATTCATATTTATCACGCTTTCTCTCTCTTTCATCGGCGAAGCCGCAGTCAAAGAAGAAGAATAACAGGAGGTTTTTTGAATTATGGATATCACTACGATCGGTGCCGCTCTGGCGCTTCTTCCGGCTGTCGCTGCCGGTCTCTCCATGGGTATGGCAACGGGCAAGGCCGTTGAAGCTACCGCACGTCAGCCCGAAGCTAACGGCAAAATAAACGCGATCATGCTCCTCGGCATGGCGCTTACCGAATCCTGCGCGATCTACGGTTTCGTTACCGCTCTGATCATCCTCTTCGTAAAATGATTTGTAAATGAGGTGTGATTCCCTATGATCGACTTCAAAACAGCCGCCGAGAGCCTCATTCTCAATATCGCGAACATCGTCATCATGTTCGTCATCGTCCGTCTGCTCGTGTATAAGCCCGTCAAGAACTTCATGGCGGCACGCAAGAGCAGTGTCGAGAAGGAAATCGCTGAGGCCGAGGAAAAGATGAAGCTCGCCGACGAGGCGAAGGCAGAGGCCGAAGCCGCCCGTGCCGGCGCCGCATCCGAGGCTGAGGCGGACAAGAGCCGCATCCTCAACGAGGCCGCCGCCGATGCTGACCGCATCATCGCCGACGCCAACGCGCAGGCCGACCGCATACGCGACGAGGCCGTCGCGGAGGCCGCCCACAGTGCCGACCTCATCATGGACGAAATGCGCGAAAACATCGCCGACATGGCCGTCGGTCTCGCAGGCGAGATAATCGGGCGCGAGCTCGACAAGTCCGGCAGCAGTGAGCTCATCGACAGTTACTTCGACAAGGTGGCCGGAAAATGAGAGGTACCATCCTGTACGCAAACATGTCCGGGCATGAGCTCGACGACGTCTGCGCGCGCTTCGATAAGCTACTCGGGGCTCACGTCGACTTTGAACGCAAGCTCTCCCCCGAACTCGTCGGAGGCTTTATCGCCCATATCGACGGCAGGACCTACGACATGAGCGTTTCCAGCCGTCTCTCCGCGGTGCGCGAACGCATGACGAAGCCCGACGACCCGAACGTCAACGCCGCAAAGCTCGCCTCCATGTTCTCCGAGCGCACGGCGGGCTTCGTGTTCTCCGGTGACGTTCACGAATACGGCTCCGTCGTCTCCTCCGGCGACGGCATCATACACGTATGCGGTCTCTCCGAGAGGCGCTACGGCGAGCTTCTGAATCTCTCCGGCGGCGGTGTCGCGCTCGCGCTCGACATCGGCTCGGACGAGGTAGGCGCAGCCGTGCTCTACGGCGAGACGAGCGTCGGCGAGCGCGTCTCCGGCACGGACAGAGTCCTCGACATTCCCGTGGGCGACTCTCTGCTCGGACGCATCATCTCCCCCGTCGGCGAGGCCCTCGACGGGCTCCCCGCTCCCGTGTGCCACGCCAGACGCCCCATCGAGTATCCCGCTCCCGGCATCATGGAGAGAAAGGCCGTCTCCCGTCCCATCCAGACGGGCCTGCTCTGCATCGACTCGATGATACCCATCGGCCGCGGTCAGCGCGAGCTCATCATCGGCGACAGGCAGACCGGCAAGACCACCATCGCCGTCGACACCATACTCAATCAGCACGATCAGGACGTCGTATGCGTCTACTGCGCGATAGGCCAGAAGGCCTCCGCCGTCGCCGAGGTCGTCAAGACCCTGCGCGACAGCAAGGCCATGGACTACACGGTCGTCGTCAACGCTCCCGCGAGCGACTCGGCCGCCATGCAGTACATAGCGCCGTACGCCGCCTGCGCGATAGCAGAATACTTCATGTACTCCGGGCGCGACGCGCTCATCGTATACGACGACCTCTCCAAGCACGCCGTCGCCTACCGTGCGATGTCCCTGCTGCTCCATAGGCCGCCCGGACGCGAAGCGTACCCCGGCGACGTCTTCTATCTGCACAGCCGTCTCCTCGAGCGCGGCGCCCAGCTCAACAGCGAGCTCGGCGGCGGCTCCCTCACGGCTCTGCCCATAGTCGAGACCATGGCCGGCGATATCTCCGCCTATATCCCGACGAACGTCATTTCCATAACCGACGGCCAGATATTCCTCGAAAGCGAGCTCTTCCACTCCGGAATGCGCCCCGCCGTCAACGTCGGTCTGTCCGTCTCGCGTGTCGGCAGAAGCGCACAGCGCGCCGCCATGCGCAAGGTCACAGGCACGCTCCGACTCGATCTCGCGCAGTACAGGGAGATGTCCGTCTTCCTGCAGTTCGGCGCGGAGGTCGATACCGCGACGTCCGCGATGCTCGAGCGCGGCGTGCGCAAGAGCGAGCTGCTCAAGCAGCCGAAACACGAGCCCTATTCCCTCGCCGACGAGGTGTGTCTGCTCCTCGCCGCCGACAGCGATATATTCTCCTCCGTGCCCGCCGCAGACGTTCCCTCCACGGCGCGCAGGATGCTCGCGTACCTGCGCGAGACGTGTCCCGACGCGCTTGCCGCCATTTCCTCCCGCGGCGACATCGACGAGGATATGAAAAAGCACCTGCTCGAAGCCATGCACGGCTTCGCCTCAGCCCTCAAATAAGGGGAGGCCGTTAATATGAGCGATATTTCCGATGTCAGACAGCGCCTCGCGGCCATCGCGCAGACGCGGCAGATAACCAACGCGATGTACCTGATGTCCTCTACGCGCATGCGCAGAGAGACCCAGCGCGTCCGCTACGCGAAGGAATACTATAACCGCCTCCGCTCCGCCGTCCTCGACATCATGGACAACTCTCATTCCATCACCCACCCCTATCTCACCGAGCACGACGGCGAACGCGCGGCGTTCCTCGTCGTCGCCGGAGACAAGGGGCTCTGCGGCAGCTATAATTCCGACGTTCTCAAATTCGCGCTCGACGAGATGGGCAGGCACGATGTCCGCTTCGTCGAGACGGTCGGGCGCATCGCCACGCTGTCTCTTCGCAGAAACGGCATCGAGCCCGACGTCGAGGACCTCGGAGCGGCGCATCAGCCCTCCCTCAAGGTCGCGCGCAGCATCGTTGAAAACCTCTTCATGCTCTATGACAACGGCGATGTGGATAGAGTTTACATAATATTTACGAGCTTCATCAACGCCGCGTCGTCGAAGCCCGTATGCCTCAAGCTCCTTCCGCTCGACCTCGATGCCTTCTCCGACATGAAGGCAGAAAAGCATTTTTCCGCAGACATGCTCTACGAGCCCTCTCCCAAGGCCGTTTTCGACAGCCTCGTCCCCCAGTGCGCGATAGGACTCGTCTTCGCAGCTCTCGTGCAGTCCTCCGCCAGCGAGCACAGCGCGCGCATGAACGCCATGCGCAGCGCCACCGACAACGCCGACGAGATGAGCCGCAAGCTCCAGCACGAGTACCAGACCCTGCGCCAGCTCTCGATAACCAACGAGATAATCGAGATAACCTCCGGCGCAGAGGGAATCAAACACGAAGCGGAGGTCAGAAAGCCATGACCGGCAAACTTATCCGCATTTCCGGCCCCGTGCTGGACGTGCGCTTTGAAAAAGAGAGCGAGCCTCCCATCAAATCGCTGCTCTACGCCCCCGACGCGAAGCTCCACATGGAGGTCGCGTTCCAGGTCGAGCCCGGAGTCGTGCGCTGCGTGGCGCTCGAAGCGACGGACGGCGTCAAGTGCGGCATCCCCGTCGAGTATACGGGGCACGGCATCGAGATACCCGTCGGCGAGGCCATGCTCGGCCGCGCGGTCGACGTGCTCGGCCGTCCCATCGACGGTCTCGGTCCCATCGCGGAGGACGCGCCGAGGCTCCCCATCCACCGCATGCCTCCCTCCTTCCGCCGTCAGAAGCCCACTACCGAGGCTCTCGTGACCGGCATCAAGGTCATCGACCTGCTCGTCCCCTACCCGAAGGGCGGCAAGATAGGCCTCTTCGGCGGCGCGGGCGTCGGAAAGACCGTCCTCATAATGGAAATGATCCACAATATCGCCACCAATCACGGCGGTTACTCCGTTTTCACCGGCGTCGGCGAGCGCAGCCGTGAGGGCAACGAGCTCATCGACGATATGCACGGCTCCGGCGTCATCGACAAGACCATGCTCGTCTTCGGTCAGATGAACGAGCCGCCGGGATCCCGTATGCGCGCCGCGCTCAGCGGTCTGACGCTCGCGGAGTATCTCCGCGACGAGCGCAATCAGGACGTCCTGCTCTTCATAGACAACATTTTCAGATACGTTCAGGCCGGCAACGAGGTCTCCGCGATGCTCGGGCGCATGCCCGCCGCCGTCGGCTATCAGCCGACGCTCGCTCAGGAGCTCGGTGAGCTCGAGGAGCGCATCGCGAGCACCGACAAGGGCTCCATCACCTCCGTTCAGGCGGTCTACGTCCCTGCCGACGACCTCACCGACCCCGCTCCCGCGACCGTCTTCTCCCACCTCGACGCGACGACGGTCCTCTCCCGCTCGATTGCCGAGCAGGGCATCTATCCCGCCGTCTCCCCGCTCGAATCCGGCTCGCGTCTGCTCGACCCCGATATCCTCGGCAAGGAGCACTACGAGACCGCGAGGCGCGTTCAGGAGTGCCTGCAGCGCTATCTCGAGCTCAAGGACATCATCGCCATCCTTGGCATGGAGGAGCTCAGTGAGGAGGACCGAATAACGGTCTACCGCGCAAGAAAGATGCAGCGCTTCCTCTCCCAGCCCTTCTCCGTCGCCGAAGCCTTCACAGGCGTCCCCGGGCGCTTCGTGCCGCTTGAAAAGACGATAGAGGGCTTCAAGGCCATCGCCGACGGCGAGGTCGACGACCTGCCCGAGCAGGCGTTCTTCAACGTCGGAGACCTCGACGAGGCGCGCGAAAAGGCCGCGAAGCTCAATGAGGAGGCCGCCAATGCCTGAGTTTCCGCTCGAGGTACTCACGCCGGAGCGTGAATTCTTCTCCGGCTCCGTCGAAGCGCTGACGGTCAATCTTCCGGACGGGCTTCTCACCGTGCTTTCCGGGCACCAGCCCATGGTCGCCGCGCTCGAGCCCGGCGAGCTCCGCTTCAAGCTCGAAGGCGAGTGGCGCGTCTGCGCCTGCTCCGAGGGCTTCCTCGAGGTCGCGCCGGACAAGGTGCGTGCTTTCGTACAGTCGTGCGAAGAGCCCGGAGAGATAGACGAGGCGCGCGCAAGAGCCGCGTATGAGCGCGAGAGCGCCCTCTACGCCGGCAAGCAGAGCCTGCGCGAGCATGAGCTGACGAGGCTCGCGCTCGCCCGTGCCATGACGAGACTCGCCGTCTCCGGGAAAAACCGCCACGGTCTGTAATACCAAAAAATACGGGAGTTCCGATATCCGGAACTCCCGCTTTTTTTCAAAAAAAGAGGCCGGAAGAGAAAACTCTTCCGGCCGTTATTCATCATTCTTCGGTGCTCTCGATGAGGCCGTAGCCGCCGTCGTTGCGCTTGTAAACGACGCAGAACGCGCCATCTTCGGTGTCCTTCTTGAAGACGAAGAATTCGTGCTCGAGGAGGTTCATCTGGAGTATGGCCTCCTCGACCGACATTGGTTTGATGGCAAACCTCTTCGTACGGACGATGTTGAACTCACTCTCCTCCGCTTCAACGGCCTCGGAGGATGCAAACTCGCGCTCGACCGCGCCCTCGCGCAGACGCTTGGCAAGACGGGTCTTGTTCTTCGCGATCTGGCGCTCGATGGCTGCGACGGAAGCATCGACGGATGCGTGCAGGTCGGACGTGGACTCGCTCGCTCTGAATATGAGCCCGTTGTTCTTGACCGTTACCTCCGCCTTTTCCGAGCCGCGCTCACTCGAAAAAGTCACGTACGCAGTCGATTCGCCTCTGAAAAAGCGGTCGAGCTTCGTGATCTTCTTCTCCGCATAGGAATGCAGCTCCGCAGGGACCTCCACCTTCTTCTCGGTATAAACGATTTTCATGGACAGCGCTCCTTTCTGTGATAGAGGTTCTATGTCTATAATAACATACTTTCCGCAAAAATGGAATACTTTTTTTCGATAAATCAATAAATTATCCGTCAGGGTGACCTTCGCACCTCCGCGGACCCGGAGGCGGGACGGCATATATGCGAAGACGGCGGCATAGAATTTCCGTGAACGGAGGTATGGAAATGGTATTTGACGA
Source organism: Oscillospiraceae bacterium (assembly GCA_045628845.1). Taxonomy (GTDB): domain Bacteria; phylum Bacillota; class Clostridia; order Oscillospirales; family Oscillospiraceae; genus RGIG7949. The sequence goes on along the minus strand of JAZQQE010000031.1, from coordinate 7,378 downwards.
AAAATACACGCCGGATAGCCCTGCTCAGCTCTCGATGCAGGCAAGAAGCAAGCTCACGGTATCGGGCGTAAGGGACGTGTCGGGCTTCGACGAGACCTCCGTCGAGCTCGATACCGTCGTGGGCGTGCTGATAATACGCGGGCGCGAGCTCCGCATACAGAAGCTCAGCATAGACGGCGGCGACCTCGTCGTCTCCGGCACGATAGACTCGCTCACCTACGAGGAGCCGCGCAAGCAGCACGGAAAGCTTTTCGGGAAGCTCCTCGGCTGATGGAGCTCGAGATCTCGGCGCAGGCCGCAGCGGCGCTCATCTCGCTCTCCGCCGGGCTCGCGCTCGGGCTCGTGTACGACCTGCTCGGCACGGCCCGGCGGGCGCTGCGCCTGCCTCTGCTCACTCCCCTGGCAGACCTTCTGTTTTGTCTGTGCGCCGGTCTCTGCCTGCTCCTGCTCGGGCTCGGACCGGGAGAGGGCACGCTGCGGATATACATGCTCCTGTTCACGGTGCTCGGCGCGGCGCTCTATTTTGCTCTGCTTTCGCGCTTTGTGGGGCGGTTTCTGCGGGCTTTGCTGCGTCTTGCGGAGCGGACGGCACGGATACTTCTTTTCCCGCACCAAAAAACTGCATTTTTCTTGAAAAAAACTTGCTTTTTTTTGAATTTATATTTGAAAAAACTTAAAAAAAGGTTTACAATAAAAGGCGTATTATCTGAGAGTACGCGCAGCGGTGCGCAGGCTTGCACGGAGGATCGTCAGGATGAAGATCAGGAAGGCCGGTATCATTACCCGGCTCGTCATTTTGATACTGATAGTTTATGCGGTGGTGACCCTCATCGGGCTGAGCTCCCGCCTCGAAGAGGCAAGAGCAAGGACCGACGACATGGCTTTTCAGGTCGAAGAGCGCGCGCGCGACAACGAGACTCTCACCTATGAGATCGCTCACAGCGGCGATCCCGAGACCTATGAAAACGTCGCCAGAAGCAAGCTCGGCCTCGTCAGGCCCGGCGAGCAGGTCTTCTACGACGTAAGCGGCCGCTGATACGGAATACACAAGGAGGACAGCTCTGTAAATGGATCTGGTTGTGGGCGCAATATACGACGGCAAGGTCACCGGCATCATGAAGTTCGGCGCGTTCGTCTCTCTCCCCGGCGGCAAGTCCGGTCTCGTGCATATCTCCGAGATCGCCTATACATACGTCAGCGAGGTCAAGGACTTCCTGCACGAGGGTCAGGAGGTCAAGGTCAAGCTGATAGCCATAGATGAGAACGGGCGCATAAATCTCTCCATCAAGAAGGCCATGGACCCGCCTCCCCAGCAGAGCCGTCCCGCTCCGAGACCTGCTCAGACCTTTGCTCCCCAGCCCGCACAGCAGTCCTCCGCCTCCGCGAGCTTTGAGGACAAGCTCAAGCGCTTCATGGCCGACTCCGACAACAAGATGAGCGACCTGAAACAGTATTCCGACAAGAGAAGCTCCGGCTCACGGAGAAAAAGATAACAAACTCCCGTGCCGCGTCACTGCGTCACGGGATATTTTTTGGCAAAAAAGTCGGCGGAGCAGGCTTCGCCTGTCCGCCTTGGATCGGGTTATGGGATAAAGATATGGTCGCTCGCTTTGCGCTTCGCGCGTCATTGGATAAGCTGTGATCAGATGATAAATCATATGGAATAATTTGTCAATAGCGAATGGCGTCTTATTTTGTCTTTTCGGAGGAAATGATGAAAAATATTTCTTGTGAGGATATTTCCGCACTCGTCGCGGAGCTCTGCGTGCGCGCGGCGACGATACTGCCGCCCGACGTCGCGGCTCTTCTCGAGGGCGCGGCGGCGTGCGAGACCTGCCCTGCGGCGGCCTCCGCTCTCGGCGACCTCGTCGAGAATTTCAGATACGCCGCCGAGTCCGGGCTCCCGATCTGTCAGGATACCGGCATGGCGGTCGTCTTCGCCGACATCGGGCAGGACGTCCACATCACGGGCGGGCTCTTCTCCGACGCCGTGAACGAGGGCGTGCGCCGCGGTTACACGGAGGGGCTCCTGCGTCTGAGCGTCGTGGGCGACCCTCTGCGCCGCGTGAACACCGGCGACAACACTCCCGCAGTACTGCACACGAGGCTCGTCGCGGGCGACGGTCTGACTATCACGGTCGCCCCCAAGGGCTTCGGAAGCGAGAACATGAGCTCGCTTACGATGCTCCTGCCCTCTGCATCGCCGGACGAAGTCGCAGAGGCCGTGACGAAGGCCGTGGTCTCCGCGGGAGCAAAGCCCTGCCCTCCGCTGATAATCGGCGTGGGTCTCGGAGGCACGGCGGAGCAGGCGTGCATATACGCCAAGCGCGCCCTTCTGCGCGAGAGCGCGAACGCCGACCCTTTTTACGCGGAGCTCGAGGGAGATATCCTTTCGCGCATAAATGAACGGGGCTGCGGCGCGCAGGGCTTCGGCGGCTGCAATACCGCGCTCCGCGTCAGCATCGAGCCTCTGGCGACGCACATCGCGGGTCTCCCGTGCGCTGTCAACGTCAGCTGCCACGCGACCCGGCACGCCTGCGGAGTTTTATGAACGCAGTTCACGCTTTTTTGTAATTATCTACAATTGCATTGGGTCCCCCGCTTGGTGTATAGTGTTATACGAGGTAATTTGCAGATTATCGTCGGAGGATTCTCATGACAGTCTTTAATATCATCGCCCTGCTGGGCGGGCTTGCGCTCTTTCTGTACGGCATGAACGCCATGTCTTCGAGCCTCGAAAAGCTGTCCGGAGGTAAGCTGGAAAAAACCATTTACAGCATGACCTCCAACCCCATCACCAGCCTTCTGCTCGGTGCCGGCATAACCATCGCCATACAGTCCTCTTCCGCGACCACGGTCATGCTCGTCGGTCTCGTCAACTCGGGCATCATGCAGCTCGAGCAGACCGTCGGCGTCATCATGGGCTCCAACATCGGTACCACGCTCACGGCGTGGATACTTTCGCTTGCCGGCATAAGCTCCGACAACGTATGGATCAATCTTCTCAAGCCCGAGCACTTCGCGCCCATCGCCGCCTTCATCGGCATCGTCATGGTGATGCTCTGCAAAAAGCAGAAGCGCAAGGACATAGGCTATATCCTTGCGGGCTTCGCGGTCCTCATGTACGGCATGACTCTCATGAGCTCGTCCGTGAGCGGCCTCAGCGAGATCCCGCAGTTCACCGCCATTCTGACGGCATTCGAAAACCCGTTCCTCGGCATCATCGTCGGCGCGGTCTTTACGGGCATCATCCAGTCCTCCGCTGCAAGCGTCGGCATCATGCAGGCACTTTCCCTGACAGGAGGCATCAACTACGCTGTCGCGATGCCGATCATCATGGGCGTCAATATCGGCACCTGCGTCACCTCCCTCATCTCCACCATCGGCGTCAACAAGAACGCCAAGCGCGTCGCGGCGATACATTTCTCCATCAAGATCATCGGCACGATCATCTGCCTCATCATCTACTACGTCGTGTACCTCGCCTTCAAGCCCGCGATATTCTCCATGGCGGCGACCCCCTGGGGCATAGCGCTCTGCCATACGATATTCAACATCGTGACGACCCTGATCCTCTATCCCTTCTCGAAGCGCCTCATCAAGCTCTCCCACCTCATCGTGCGCGACAAAAACGAGTCCGAGACCTATTCCTTCCTTGATGAACGACTCCTCAACACGCCGTCCTTCGCCATCTCCGAATGCCATAACAGGACCTGCGAAATGGCGGTCATCGCGCGGGATACCTTCCTTGACGCGCTCGCTCTGACACACAATTACTCCCGCAAGGGTGCGGATATGATACTTGAAAACGAGAACAAGCTCGACGAATTCGAGGACAAGCTCGGAACGTACCTCGTCAAAATATCGAGCAAGGACCTCTCCGACGCCGACAGTAAGGAGGTCTCGAAGCAGCTGCACACGATAGGCGACTTCGAGCGTATCGGCGACCACGCCGTCAACATGGTGCGCACGGCGGACGAGGTCTTCAACAAGAACATCGTCTTCTCCGAGGAAGCAAGGCGCGAGCTGAGCGTCATATCCTCCGCAGTCACGGAGATACTCACCATCACCACGAAGGCCTTCGAGGACAACGACCTCGAGCTCGCGGGCTGCGTCGAGCCGCTCGAGCAGGTCATCGACTCGCTCATCGCCGAATGCAAGACCAACCACGTGCGCAGGCTCCGCTACGGCACCTGCACCATCGAGCTCGGCTTTGTGCTCTCCGACCTGCTGACGAACTTCTCGCGTGTCTCCGACCACTGCTCCAACATCGCCGTCGCTCTCATCGAGGTCGCGCAGAACGCATTCGACACGCACGAATACCTTGGCGAGATAAAGTCGATGGACAACCCCGTGTTCAAGCGGAAATTTGATGAATACCTCGAAAAATACAAGCTCAGCTGACAGAAATCAAAAAGCAGCTTCCGGTATTTTCCGGAAGCTGCTCTTTTTGTTATGAGTCGGTACATTTTATTAACGAGCCTTCAAGTGCGAGCAGGTACTTCTTGACGTCAAGCCCGCCGGTATATCCGGTGAGTCTGCCGTCCGCTCCCACGACGCGGTGGCACGGGATCAGTATCGGGATGGGATTGTGCCCTACGGCGCCTCCTACGGCTCTCGGGGAGGCTTTCAGTCCCTGTGCGCGAAGTCTGTCCGCTATCGCGCCGTACGTCGTCAGCTCTCCGTACGGGACGTCAAGGAGGAGCTTCCATACCGAGAGGCGAAACGCCGTCCCCTGCGGGGCGAGCGGCGGCAAAAAGTCCGGGCGAGCACCGCGGAAGTAGGCGCGCAGCCACCTCTCCGTGAGGTCAAAGACCTCCGCGTCCGTGTCCGGCGCTTCCCTGCCCTCAAGCCTGTGCGGCGTGCGAAGCCCCGTCAGGGCCGTTCCGTCGCTTTCGAGAAGCAGCGGACCCATCGGCGACTCAAAGCGCCTTGCGTACAGCACGGATCACTCCGCGACGAGGCCGGCGATGCCGACGAGGATATCGGACACGGCGCCGAGCGCATAGGACGGGATGAACTCGAAGCGGCTGTGGAAGCCGAAGCCGCCCGTGCCGAGATTCGGGCACGGCAGGCCCATATAAGACAGGCGCGCGCCGTCCGTACCGCCGCGGATGGGCACGGTCTTCGGCTCGAAGCCGCAGGCACGTATGGCCTTCCGCGCAGTCTCAATGATGGCCATGTTCGGCTCTATCATCTCGCGCATGTTATAGTAGCTGTCCGCCATGTCGACGACGAAGCTGCCCTCGCCGTACTTCGTATCGAGGAATTTCGCGGCGTTTTTGAAGAAGAGCTTCTTCGCCTCGAACTTCTCTCTGTCGTGGTCGCGGATGATGTAAGTGACGGTGAGTCCGTCGACGGAGCCGTGTATCTCGTCGGGATGGCAGAAGCCCTCGTAGCCCTCGGTGTACATCGGGTTCTCGCCCGCCGGGAGCAGACCCTGGAACTCCGCCCACATGAGGAGCGCATTCTTCATCTTGCCCTTGGCGCTGCCGGGATGGCAGTTCAGGCCGTTGACCGTCAGACGCACGTTCGCGGCGTTGAAGTTTTCATACTCTATCTCGCCGACCCAGCCGCCGTCCACGGTATAAGCGAAATCGGCACCGAAGCCCGCAACGTCGAAGAAATCCGTTCCGCGTCCGACCTCCTCGTCAGGAGTGAAGGCGACGCAGACCTTGCCGTGCTTTATCCCGTCGTCGGACAGAAGGCGCGCCGCCATGTCCATTATCTCCGCGACGCCGGCCTTGTCATCCGCTCCGAGCAGGGTCGAGCCGTCGGTCGTGATGACCTCCCTGCCCGCGAAGAGCGCGAGCTCGGGATAATCCTTCTCCGTGAGGGTGCATTCACCGATGACGAGGTCTCCGCCCGCGTACGCCCTGCGGATGGGCTTGACGCCGCTCGCGGGGACGGCGGGAGAGGTATCTATATGCGCTATGAAGCCGACCGCGGGTGCTTCCTTTTCTATATTCGAGGGGATCTCCGCGTATACGTAGCAGTGCTCGTCGTCGAAGCGGACGTTGGAGGCGCCCATCTCCGTCAGCTCGCGGGCAAGCAGCGCTGCAAGCGCGAACTGGCACTCCGTGCTCGGCACAATGTCGCTTTCGGCAGACTGAGAATCCATGCTGCAATATCTGATGAAGCGTTCGGTAACATCGATCATGGTACTGTCTCCATTCTTTTTTGATATATAAAGTATACAATATTGCCCCGGCGTTTTCAATATTGGCAGAACTCGAAAAAATTCTTGATGAACTATCGATTTTTTGAATAAGATGTGTTATTATTGATATTGATTTTAGAAGAAAAAGGGAGATCTGAACATGGTCATATCAGTTATCGATATCGGTCTTCTCGGAAACATGCTCGACAGAGACGAGCTCCGCAAGCTCGGCGAGGTCCGTGAGTACACTACGCCCGACGTCCTCAAGATAGGCGTCCTCGAGTGCCTCAAGGACACCGAGATCGTCCTCGGCGGATTCAGACTGCTCACCAACGACGTCATGGATCAGCTGCCCAATCTCAAGCTCGTCGTCATCCCCGCTACCGGCTTTGACTCCTTTGACGTCGAGCACGCGAGGAAGTGCGGCATCTCCGTCGCCAACAACCCCGACTACGGCACCGCCCCCGTCGCGCAGCACGCTATGGCTCTCCTGCTCTATCTTACCAACCAGATCTCTTATTACAACTCCGTCCTGCGCTCCGGCGACATGATGAAGATGATGAGAGGCATGATGGGCGAAGCCCCGCTCATGGAGCTCTGCAACAAGACGATAGGCATCGTCGGCTTTGGCCGCATCGGCCGCAACCTCGGCAAGATGGCCGCGGGCTTCGGCATGAAGGTCCTCGCATACGACATATTCGAGAACGACGAGGGCAGAAAGCTCGCCGAGTACACCACGCTCGACGACCTGCTCGCCCGCTCCGACGTCGTCTCCCTCAACTGCCCGAGCACGAAGGAGAACAAGCATATCATCAACGCCGACACCATCGCGAAGATGAAGGACGGCGCGCTCCTCATCAACGACGCGCGCGGAGACCTCATCGACGAGAAGGCGCTCGCGGAAGCCCTCCGCTCCGGCAAGATCAGAGGCGCCGGCCTCGACGTCGTCGAGAAAGAGCCCGCCACTGCGGACAATCCCCTCCTCGACCTGCCTAACTGCATCATCACCCCGCACATCGCGTGGTCGCCCATCGAGAGCCGCCAGAGGATGGCGGACACCATGATCGAGACAGTCCGTGCCTTCAAGGACGGCCATCCCATCAACATAGTCAACTGACGGTACTTACAAAAAAAGCTGGCTGTACAGAACGGGACAGCCGGATAAGGAGAGAGGCGCAGGCGGAATTTTCGTTTTCGAACGAAGGCGTATGCCGATAC
>JAZQQE010000030.1:0-3734 GCA_045628845.1 Oscillospiraceae bacterium | reverse complement strand
AAGAGACGGGGGCGGGGGTTGAGAATCCCCGGTCCCGTTTCCGCGTCCTTACTCGATCTCGAGGTGACGCGAGGCGGGAATGACGCTCTCCTTCTTCGGGAGTGTGAGATAGAGAACGCCGTTTTCATATTTTGCCGTGATGGCGTCGACCTTCACGGAGGAGACGTCGAAGCTTCTGCTGAATGAACCGTAGCTGCGCTCGCAGCAGATATAGTCTCCGTCCTTTTTGTCGGTATTCTCACACTTGCGCTCGGCGCTGACGGTGAGGATATCGTTGGCGACGTCAACGTTGATGTCTTCCCTGGCAAATCCGGGAAGCTCTGCTTCTATCCGGTAGGAGTCGGTGTTGTCCACGATGTTGGTGCGGAACTCACCGAGGGAGAAGCCGCCGAAAAACTTTTCCATCTCGCGGAAAGGATTGTAGACGGCGGTACCGGAATACTTACGGGGAATAAGATCGAACATCTGAAAATACCTCCATTCTATTTGTCGCGCAGACGTTTTTTATTTTCTGCGGGCTGTCGTGTTTCATACTGTCTGATCGCTTCATCGATTGCATAGTACCCCCGATTCGTAAATAAAAATCAGAGATTGTATGAAATAAATGTTAATTTTAGCACTCTAACACCGAGAGTGCTAAAATCGTCCCGCCGACGGTATTGACAATGTGCGGGGGTATAATTATGATATGAGTCGGGCGGCGGGGAAGTCATCGTCGCCGCCCGTTAGTACGTACCGTGCCGCTCAGGCGGGAAAGGAGGCGGGAGGCGTGGCCGAAAGGCTCCCGTGCGGAGAAAGAAAGAATATAACGCTCGTCGGGCTCGCGTTTTTCGTGATGCTCGGCGTGTCTGTGGGCGTGCAGTACGGCGCGAACGCTCTTGCCGTGCGCTTTGCGCCACGGTTAGTGCGGAGCTGGATCTATGTGTGGCTGCTGTCCGTTCTGCCGCTGTATCTCGTCGGTCTGCCGCTGTGCCTGCTCGTGCTGCGTCCGGTCCCGACGCTGCGCGCAGAGAAGCATTCGATGACCTTCGGGCAGTTCCTGATCGCACTGATGATGTGCTTCGGCATCATGTACCCGCTCAATATTTTCAGCAACATCCTCAATCTGATAATCGGGGCGATAACGGGCAGCGGGCAGGAGAATCCGATAGTGTCCGCCATCTCTTCGTCCAACCCGCTCGGAACGCTCGTCTTCGCCGTGATACTCGGGCCGGTGCTCGAGGAGCTCGTCTTCCGGGGGCTGATAATCAGCCGTATGCGCCGCTTCGGCGACAAGGCGGCGATACTGTTTTCCACGGCCATATTCGCGCTTTTCCACGGAAACTTCTTTCAGATATTCTACGCCTTCGGCGTGGGGCTCCTGTTTGGCTTCATATATGCCCGCACGAACAGGCTCCGCTATTCGATGGGCCTCCACGTCTGCTTGAACTTCACGGGCTCTTTCGTCCCGTCGCTGATACTGAGCAAGGTGGACCTCTCGCAGCTCGCCTCGCTCTCCCTCGGACCGGGGGACATCCCGAGCATCCTCGACGGTACCTTCTCGTTCGACGTATCGTCGCTTCTGTCGGAGGATATCCTCTGGCTCCTCGCGTACTCCGCGTTTTCGCAGCTCATCCTGGCTCTGACCGTCGTCGGCATAGTCATGCTCATAAAAAACAGGCGCAGATTCGTATGTCTGCCCGGGCCCGTGCAGATTCCGCAGGGCGCATATTTCAGGACGCTGTTCCTCGATCCGGGCTTCCTCATATACCTCGCGGGCGCGCTCGCGCTCATCGTGTGGAACATCGCTGAGGGGTAGTTTGCAGTTGTTTTCGGAGTGAAAGTGTGCTATTATATATTGGTTAAGGGATAAGTTTCGAGAGGTGAAGGTATGGACGCAGCGTATACGTGGCATAAAGTTGTATATAATCTTGTAAGGCTGCCGATGTACCTTACGTCGAAGCTGAAATTCGGCTTCCGTACCGAGAAGCCTCTCAAGCTCCCGAATCCCTATATCGTCGTATCCAACCACACGACGTACTGGGATCAGTTCTTTGTCGGACTGTCCTTTTCCAGGCACATGTATTTCCTCGCAAGTGAGCACAGCTTCCGCATGGGGCTGGTATCGTTCATAATGAAGTCCTTCGCCGCGCCGATAGGCAGGGTCAAGGGCTCGACCGACGGCTCTGCCGCGCTCGGCATCATCCGCAGAGTGCGCAAGGGCCGCAATATATGCTTCTTCCCCGAGGGTGAGCGCAGCTTCGACGGGCGTACCGCCGACCTGCACCCGACGGCGGCGAAGCTCCTGCGTACCGCGGGAGTGCCCGTCGTGACGTACAGGCTGAGCGGGGGATACCTCACCGACCCGCGCTGGGCAAAGCACCGCCGCCGCGGCCGCGTACACGGCTCGGTAGTCCGCATATATTCACCTGAGGAGCTCAAAAAGATGAGCGTGAGCGAGATCCACGACGCCATCCTCGCGGATATATACGAGGACGCATGGGAGACCCAGCGCACCGAAAAGCTCGAATACAAGGGCAGGGACCTCGCGGAAGGTCTCGAGGAGGCCCTTTTCATCTGCCCGAAGTGCGGCGGAGTCGATACGATGAAGGGGCACGGCAACGTGTTCTCCTGCTCCTGCGGGATGAACGCGGAGATAGACGGCACCGGATTTTTCCGTGAGGGCGCCCCGTTCGCCAACGTTGGCGAGTGGGACGACTGGCAGCGTGCCGAGCTTGACAGGCGTCTTGAAGCCGGGGACTTCGCGTTCTCCGACGAGGGCGCGTGGCTCGCAAGGCTCGGGGACAAGCACGACCTGAACAGAGTCGCGGAGGGCACCATGACCCTGACCCGCGCCGGCCTCACTGTCGGAGGGCAGACCTTTGCCCTCGATGAAATGAGCGACTGCGCTCTCTGCCACGGCAAGAAGAGCGAAACGATAATGTTCACGAGCGACTCGGCTCATTATGAGCTCGGTCTCTCGGGCAGCGCCAGCAGACGCAAGTATGCTCTTGCGCTCAAAGCTCTGCGCGCGGCCGCAAAAAAAGTATAGCATCGGCGGAAAGCCGGGCATATAAATTATGGAGGGTGTATTCTAATGAGTATCAGAATTGGTATCAACGGTTTCGGCAGGATCGGCAGGATCGCGCTGAGAGCGGCCATCGAGGATGAGCGTTTCGAGTTCGTCGCCATCAACCCGCACAAGGAAGCGGATTACACTGCGTACATGCTCAAATACGACTCCGTCCACGGTCGTTTTCCCGGAACGGTCGAGTATACCGATGATTCTCTCATCGTAAACGGCAAAAAGATCGCTATCGTCAATAAGGACAAGCCCGAAGAGCTCCCCTGGGGCGACCTGGGCGTTGACTACGTGCTGGACTGCACCGGGCGTTTCAAGGACATCCCCAAGGCCAGCGGACACCTCAAGGGCGGTGCGAAGAAGGTCATCATATCTGCTCCCTCCAATGATGCCCCCATGTTCGTGTACGGCGTGAACCACGAGACCTACACCAAGGATATGGACATAGTCTCTTCCGCTTCCTGCACGACGAACTGCCTCGCTCCCGTCGCCAAGGTCCCCAACGATAAGTTCGGCATCGCCGGCGGCCTCATGACCACCGTCCACGCCATGACCGGTACCCAGCAGGTCACCGACAGCACCTCCGAGAAGGACTGGCGCGGCGGAAGTCGGAGGCCAAGCGGTCTTAGGAAGACAACTCTAGGGTGCAACTCCATGGGTGACTGGACGAGAA
>JAZQQE010000029.1:0-5932 GCA_045628845.1 Oscillospiraceae bacterium | reverse complement strand
GTATTTTCACGCTTTTTAACGGTTTGGACACAATTTCACGTCAACCCGCATAATGAATACGGCATAAATTTTAGTGAAAATGACCGAATTATGTGTTATACTTTTCAGCAGTAAAAAACACATTCTTCCGAGGGGGACACGCCATGAAGCTCGGTATCGGCATAGACACCGGCGGCACCTACACCGACGCCGTCATATACGATTTTGAAACGGGGAAGGTGCTCGCGGGCGCGAAGTCGCTCACGACGCGCGAGGACCTCGCGCTCGGCATAGGCCGCGCGATGGACGGTCTGCCCCGCGATCTTCTGCAGAGCGCACAGCTCGCATCGCTCTCCACGACGCTCGCCACCAACGCCTGCGTCGAGGGCAAGGGCGGGCGCGCGAAGCTCCTCTTCATCGGGGTCGGGCAGGGCACGCTCGACCGCGTCGGAGCGGCGTACGGCATAACGGAGGCCGACTCCCTCTTCTTCTGCGACTGCGCGGGCACGTTCGACGGCAGGGACGTGCCGGACGTGGACTGGGACGCCCTGCTTGCTGACGCCGCCCCGTGGATGGCGGACGCCGACAGCCTCGGCGTCGTGGAGCTCTTCGCGATGAAAAACGGCGCCGTCGCCGAAAAGCGCGCCAAGGAGCTCTTCTCGGAGCGCTTCGGGGTCTCGGTCGTATGCGGGAGCGAGCTCTTCAACGGGCTCAACAGCGTGCGCCGCGGCGCGGGCACTCTGCTCAACGCGAAGCTCGTCCCGATAATAGGCGAATTTTTGCAGGCCATCCGCCGCGCGTTCGACGAGCGCGGCGTGACGGCGCCCGTCATGATAGTCCGCAGCGACGGCAGCCTCATGAGCGAGACGTTCGCGCGCCTGCGCCCCGTGGAGACGATACTCTGCGGGCCCGCGGCGTCGGTGCTCGGCGGGCGCGCCCTCGCGGGGCGCGACGACGCGGTCATCGTCGACATGGGCGGCACGACGACGGACATTTCGCTCATCAAGGACGGCGCGCCCGTGCGCGCGTCGGACGGGATAAGCATAGGCTCGTGGCGCACCTTCGTGCGCGGGGTGTTCATAGACACCTGCGGCCTCGGCGGCGACAGCGCGGTGCGCGCGTACGATAAAAAGCTCGTGCTCGAAACGCGGCGCGTCGCACCCACCTCCCTGCTCGCGCGGGATTGGCCCGGCGTTACGGAGACTCTGCGCAAGCTCGTCGCGGGAAGGTGGACGCACACCCAGCCCGTACACGAATTCTACACGCTCGTCCGCGAGCCGTCACAGCGCGCGGCGCTCCGCGAAGCCGACCTCGCGCTCGTGAACGCACTGAAAGCGGGCCCGCTCGGGCTGCGGGAGGCCGCCGCCGCGGCGGGTACGGACGTGTACCATCTCGACACGGCACGCCTCGAAAACGAGGGCTACGTCCTGCGCTGCGGACTCACCCCGACCGATATAATGCACCTGCGCGGCGACTTCGACGCCTACGACACGGAGGCCGCGCGCCTTGCGGCGATATTCGTCATGCGCTGCCTCGGCATGCGCGAGGACGCCCTCGCGGAGTTCTGCGACGAGGTCTACGACGCGGTAAAGCGCAAGCTGTACGTCAACCTCGTGCGCATCCTCATGCGCGACCGCTTCCCGAAGATAGAGCCGCCCATGGACCTCATCGACGCCTCGTGGGATGCGTTCCGCCGCGGCGAAAAGCCGTTTTTCGACTTCGGCTTCTCCACGCGCGCGGCACTCGTCGGCATCGGCGCGCCGACGCACATCTTCCTGCCCGACGTCGCGGCGGCGCTCGGCACGGAGTGCGTCATCCCCGAAAACGCGGGAGTCGCCAACGCCGTCGGCGCGATAGTCGGCAGCGTGTCGGTCACGGCAGAGGTCGAGATACACCCGAACTACACTCCCGTCGGCATAGACGGCTACACCGTCCACGCCGCGTCGGGCAACAGCGTTTTCAAGGTCCGCGCGGACGCGGAAAAGGCCGCTCTCGCGGCGGCGGAGGCCGAGGCCCGCGCCGAGGCGGAGCGCCGCGGCGTGACGGGCGACCTGCGCGTGAAGACGGAGCTCATAGCGAAGCTCGCGAGCACGAAGCGCTCCGACTCGCTCGACCTCGGAAGCATCGCCGAGGCGACCGTTACGGGCGGCACTCTGCTATGAAAAGACGCGAACAAGGCGAGCTGCAAAATGAGAAATTTTGCAGCGCGCCCTTTTTTTCTGTTTGATCAAAAAATGTCCCGTATTCCCGTAGGGGAGGGGCTTGCCCCTCCCGAAGCATTTTTCGGGCACCGCAACAGGGGACGTTTGCGAGCGCCGTGCCAAAGCGTGCCCTTGTGCACAAGGGGAGGGGCCGAGCAACGCGAGGCGGTGGGGATAGAAATGCGGAGATATTACGGACGTCAAATCCCCTCAGTCAGCTTGCTTCGCCGCGCTGACAGCTCCCATTACACAGGGGAGCCGATGGTGCGGCAAAAATCAAAGGCCCCCTTGTGTAAAGGGGGCTCCGCCGCAGGCGGAGGAGGATTGATTTGAAGCTCGGAAAGACCGCGTCGTAGGGGAGAGGCTTGCCCCTCCCCTGCCGACAGACACTTATCTGATGAGCTCCGCTCTGGCGCGGGACTGCGCGTGCATCGGAGAGGGAGCGGCGTCGGGCGCGGCGTGGCCCATGACGAGGATGGCGGCGGGGACGAGCTCGTCTGCGAGCGCGAACTCCGTGCGCACGGCCGCGGGGTCGAACCACATGACCCACGTCGAGCCTATGCCGAGGTCTGCGGCCTCGAGCATCATGTGCGTCGTGACGATGGAGGCGTCCACCCAGCCGCTCGTCTCGCCGTCGTATTTGCGCTTCCACGTCTCCTCCGAGTTGAAGCAGACGAGGAGCGCGGTGGGCGCGTCAAAGTGGCAGGGGGTGCATTTTTTGAGCTTATCAAGGGTATCGGCGGTGTTCAGCACGAAGACTCTCTGCGGCTGGAGATTGCAGGCCGTCGGCGCGGCCATTCCGGCTTCGAGGATCTTATCGAGGTCTTCCGCGCTCACGGGCTCGGCGGTGAATTTGCGGACGGAGTAACGCTCTTTGGCAAGGGTGAGAAAATCCTTCATTGAAAAGTCCTCCCTCATGTTTTTTCTCCATTGTAACCCTCCCCCGCGCGCAAAGCAACGGATAATTGCGCTTGACCGCGCGGCGTACATCTAATATAATATACTCGATGTAAAATACACCATCCGACAGGAGGTACCATAAATGTACGATTTCACCACCATGCTCGACCGCACCCAGAGCGATGCGATAGCCGTCCAGCGCGTGCCCGTAAAGGGCGTCGAGGTCCGCGAGGGCTTCTCGAAGATACCCATGTGGGTCGCCGACATGAACTTTGCCACCGTCCCGACCATAACGGAGGCGCTTGCCGAGCGCATCAAGACCCCCGCCTACGGCTATTTCCTGACGCGCGACGAGTACTATGACGCCATTATAAACTGGCAGAGAGACCGCAACGGCACCGAGGGCATCACCCGCGAGATGATAGGCTATGAAAACGGCGTCATCGGCGGCGTCGTGAGCGCGCTGAAGGCCATGGTCGCCGTCGGCGGCAAGGTGCTGCTGCACTCCCCGACCTACATAGGCTTCACCGGCTCTCTCAAACGCAACGGCTTCGATATAGTCCATTCCCCGCTCGTGCAGGACGAAAACGGCGTCTGGCGTATGGACTTCGAGGACATGGAGCGCAAGATAAAGGAGAACAAGATACACGCCGCCGTGTTCTGCTCGCCGCACAACCCCTGCGGCCGCGTGTGGGAGCGCTGGGAGCTCGAGCGCGCGATGCAGATATTCAAGGACAACGACGTCTACGTCGTCTCCGACGAGATATGGTCCGACATCATCCTCAACGGGCATAAGCATATCCCGACCATCGACGTCTCCGAGGACGCGCGCCGCCGCACCGTCGCGCTGTACGCGCCGAGCAAGACCTTCAACCTCGCGGGCCTCGTCGGCTCTTACCACATCATCTGTGACCCGTACCTGCGCGACCGCGTCGCGGGCGAGGCGGGCCTGAGCTTCTACAACTCCTGCAACGTGCTGAGCATGCACGCGCTCATCGGCGCGTACACGCCCGAGGGCAGGCAGTGGGTGGACGAGCTTTGCGCGACGCTGTCGGACAACATAAACCTCGCCTATGAGTACATAACGGAGAAGTTCCCCGGCGTGAAGACCGCGCGCGCCGAGGGCACCTACATGCTCATGCTCGACTGCGAGGAATGGTGCAAAGCGCACGGCAAGACGATAGACGATCTTCAGCGCGCCGGCACGGCAGTCGGCGTGATATGGCAGGACGGGCGTCCGTTCCACGTGCCGTACGGCATCCGGATGAACCTCGCCGTCCCGACCGCGCTCGTGCGCGAGGCGTGCGAGCGGCTCGACAAATACGTTTTCAACGCCGAATAAGCGAAAGGGCGCTCTGCGATGACCGCGGCGCGCCCTTTTTATCGCAATAACGCGGAGGTGAGCCGGATTGCTTTTTCTATATCTGCAAATGCTTGACTCCGAGGAGGAGCGCAGCAAATTCGCAAGGCTGTATATGTGTTACAGGGAGCTGATGTTCTGCGCTGCCTCGCGGCTTCTCGGGAATGACATGGACGCGGAGGACGCCGTGCATCAGGCGTTTCTTGCTATCCTCGACCATTTCTCCGCCGTCCGGGAGATAAGCTCTCCGGAAACGAAGGCCTACGTCGTCATCATAACCGAAAGGAAGGCCATCGACATCCTCCGCAGGCAAAAACGCCTCACGGAGCTCGGAACGGATATCCCGGAAAGAACGGCGTCCGATCCGGCGGCGAAGGCGGATCTCGCCGATGCCATTTTGTCTTTGCCCCGCCGATACCGGGAGGCGCTGCTTTTGAAATATCTGCACGGATATTCCACCGCGGAGCTGTCATCGCTGTGGGGGATAAAAAAAGACTCTGTTCAGAAAATTCTGTGGCGGGCGAAAACAGCCCTGAAAGAGAGATTGGAGGAAAACGCGGATGAATAGCAGCTTTTCCGCCAAAGAACTGCGTATGGCTGCGGCAGAGGCAGAGCGCCGTATGCTGGCAGAACTTAGTCCGGATGAGACCCCGCCCCACGATTTTTCCGAAGCCTTCGCGGCGAAAATGGAGCCTCTGCTGAAAGCTTCGGGACGCCGTGAAAAGACACGGCAGGTCATGCGTACCGTCGCCGCCTCGATCGCCCTCATCATCCTCTGCGGGGTCATTTGGGCAGCGACCAACGCAGAGGCCAGAGTCGCCGTGCAGAGATGGTTCAAATTCACGTGGAACAACATCATCACGTATCAGTTCACTGAGGAGTGGACCGGCAAGCTGCCGACCTACCGCCCGACGTGGCTTCCGGACGGATACCGGGAAGCCGGCATATTCGATACGGGCAAGCTCTGCGATATCACATATGAAGATGAAAACGGCAATCTGATCTTCTTTTATTATCAGGCAATGGATGACGGCTCCGAGCTCGGATTTGTGATTCTCAACGAAGATGAAGTCCGACACGAGTCTGTTCTTATTAAAGGGCTGCCCGGA
Organism: Oscillospiraceae bacterium; assembly: GCA_045628845.1. Classification (GTDB taxonomy): domain Bacteria; phylum Bacillota; class Clostridia; order Oscillospirales; family Oscillospiraceae; genus RGIG7949. The sequence goes on along the minus strand of JAZQQE010000029.1, from coordinate 383 downwards.
GACTTCTATATCTGCTTTACCGGAAATGAACAGAGCTGCCTGATATGGATGGATGAAAAGAACGGGCTCGTGTTCGGGGTTGACAGCTACCTGGAATCGGACGTCATACTGCAAATAGCGGAAAGCGTCTCGAAATTCAGGAATCCGAAATAAAAAATTATTCGAAATAAGTGTCCGAAATAGCCTTCCTTCTGCGTTTATATGAGTAGAAGGGTAAAAAGGAGGTAAAAACCGCATGAAACGCATAACAGCCGCCGCATTGGCGATCCTCATCCTCGCGCTCGCCCTCGCGGGGTGCGCCGCGAAAACGCCGGACGAAAAGATATACGCGCTGACGAAGGAGCTCGACGCGGTGTATCTCGTCGGCGCGGACGGCGCGGAAA